>NZ_CP098755.1:1685000-2031500 GCF_023746555.1 Brevibacillus ruminantium | reverse complement strand
TTCAACACCACAGCTACGGGCTACCTCAATTACAGCGGTGAGATGCTCAGGGATAGTATTGGCCAGTTCGATATGTCCTTGCGACACACCGACCGCAAGCAGATGAGTGCCTGCTACGATCCGATCAGGGATGATACGATAGCTGACAGAGCGCAGCCGCGGAACTCCCTGGACTTCGATCGTGTCCGTTCCTGCTCCACTGATACGGGCCCCCATCGCATTGAGGAAATTTTGCAAATCGACAATCTCCGGTTCTCTGGCTGCATTGCAGATTCGGGTGGTTCCCTTGGCCAAAACAGCCGCCATCATGATGTTTTCCGTGGCTCCCACACTGGGAAACGAAAGAAAGATATTGGTTCCATACAATTGTTCAGCCCGAAACGTTATATAGCCCTCGGCTTCCTCGATTTTTGCACCAAGCGCGGTCAACCCGGCGAGATGCAGGTCGATTCGCCGCTCTCCGATCAAACATCCCCCCGGTCGGGAAATGGTGACCTCCCCCAGTCGAGCCAAGAGCGGTCCGGCCAGAAAGATCGAAGAACGCATTTGACCCATCAGGTCATCAGGCACATGCGTTACGGAAACGGAAGTCGTATCAAGATCCACACTTCCTTCGGCATGCTTTGTTTTTGCTCCCAGTGCTTGCAAAATCTCCAGCATCACCTCAATGTCCCTGAGGTGGGGAACATCATAGATATAAAATTGCCCTTCCGCGAGAACAGACGCGGCGAGTATGGGAAGGGCAGCATTCTTGGCTCCTTGGATCCGAAGCGAACCGGACAGAGTTCTTCCGCCTTCGATCGCAAAAGTATCCAAACTTTCACCTCCGTGTTACCCCTCGCCCACCACCAGTACCTCCTGATGCATTTCGACGCCAAATTTTTCCTGAATCGTGCATCGGATGTGCGTAATCAAGGTGAGGACGTCGGCAGCCGTAGCTCCTCCCCGATTGACGATGAAGTTTGCGTGGATCTCAGAAACCTGAGCTCCGCCGATCTGAAAGCCTTTCAGTCCTGCTGCTTCAATCAAGCGGCCTGCATGATCTCCCGGCGGATTGCGGAAGACACTGCCGGCACAGGGCATCTGTAGGGGCTGTGTGATCCGGCGCCGATCCTTGTTTGCAGCCAAAACAGCTGCGATCTCTTTGCGGTCACCCTGGCGCAGTTGGAAACGCGCTTCCAGTACAATTCCCTTTCGCTTTTGCAGCAGGGAGGTTCGGTAACTGAAGCTCAGTTCCTCGTTGTTCAACACACTTACTTCACCATCTTCAAAGAGAATTTCGGCATCTTTGATAATCCGTGACAGATCCGATCCGTGCGCCCCTGCATTCATGTAAACGGCTCCGCCAACTGTACCAGGAATGCCTCCCGCAAACTCCATACCTGTTAATCCCATTTTGCCTGTTTCCATCGCCAGGCGGATCATGGAATATCCGGCACCCACACGCACCTCTTCGCCCCTGAATTCGCAGTGACTCAAGCCCTCAGCCACCTTCAGCACGGCTCCACGTATCCCTCCGTCCCTCACCAGAAGGTTGGAACCGCGCCCGATCACGCTCCAAGGAATATTATGACGACGGATGATTTGCAAGGCTGTCAGCAATTCTGACTTATCCTTGGGCTGGATTAACAAATCAGCAGGACCCCCTATCCGCCAAGTCGTATGGTTGGCGAGAGGTTCATTGGTCCACACTTTTCCAACATTCGCCTGCCTCAACTCATCTGTGATCTGTTTCATTTGTGAACCTCCTGATACACATGCTAGGGTTGCAACTAGGCCTTATCACGTGTTTGCTCCATACTATGCGATCGCCCATTTTTGCGTGACAATGGACCAAAAAAGCCCAGCTTACTTCGCTACTTTCTTCATCACCTGATAAATGTCCGTTGCCGCCTGAGGCATTCCCAGCTTTCGGGAGGACTCCCGCATTTCAGCCCAGCGCTCATCATCTTTTAAAATGGACGCAAGCGCTTTAAACAGACGCTCTCCATTCAATTCATTTTCCAACAAAACAACCGCCGCCCCCTGCTTTTCCAGTCCACGGGCATTTTTCTCCTGATGGTTGTTGGTGACGTACGGACTCGGGATCAAGATAGACGGTACCCCGAGTGCTGTGATTTCAGCCAGACTGGACGCACCTGCCCGCCCTACCAGCAGATGGGTTGCCGCCAAAAGATCCGGCATATTGTGGACGAATGGAAAGACGGAAAGGTTGCCAGGCAACGCGTCCAATTCTTTGATCGCTGCCGAAATCGTTTCGTAGTGAACGTTTCCCGTCACGTAGACAAAATGCGACTGCGGAAATTCTCCCATACGCGGGATCATGGCCAGAGTCGCCTCGTTGATCGGTCGCGCCCCTCGGCTGCCGCCAAAGATCAGCACAATACGCTTGTCCGCATCCACGCCAAGGAAGTCTCTTCCTGCCGAAGCCTCTCCATGCATGACCTCAGTAGCCCTCGGATTTCCGGTCAAAACCGTTTTGGCCGCAGGAAAAAATGACAACGACTCTTCAAAGGAAACCGCAACCCGATCGACGTAGCGGGCCAAGAATTTATTCGTCAGTCCGGGTACCACATTTTGTTCATGAATCACGGTCGGAATCCCCAACTTTGCCGCCGCATAGACAACAGGGCCGCACACGTATCCACCCGTGCCGATTACGACATCCGGGCGGTACTCGCGCAGCATCTTTTTAGAATCCGAAACCGCCCTGAGAAATTTCCAGAACGTCTTTACATTGTCGAGCGTCAGTTTTCGCTTCAATCCGGCGATCTCCACCGATTGAAAAGGAATCCCTGCGCGCGGAACCAGCTCCGCCTCCAGACCCTTTTTACTTCCTATGTACAAAAAGGCAGCCTGCGGTTCCTGGCGAGCTATTTCTTTCGCCACCGCAAGCGCCGGATAGATATGACCTCCTGTGCCTCCACCTGTGAGGACCACACGCATAAACAATCACCCTCACCCTGTTTGCTTAGTATCCTTTTTCCCTCTCTATCTGGAAAAACGGGAGATATTCAACAATACCCCTACCCCAGTCAGCATCAGGGTCAATGATGAACCGCCGTAGCTGAGGAAGGGGAGTGTAATGCCTGTGACAGGGAACATGCCGGTTACCACCCCTACGTTGATGACAACCTGGATGGCAATCATGCCGATAATCCCAAGCGCTAACAGACTTCCGTACAAATCCGGCGCCGTAATCGCTGTGCGCATCCCCCTCCAAAGGAGCAGGAGAAATAACAGCAGCACCAGCGTTCCCCCGACAAATCCCAACTCTTCGGCAATCACCGAAAAGATAAAATCATTATAGGGCTCTGGCAAATAATAGTGCTTTTGCCGGCTCTGACCAAGGCCAAGGCCAAACAATCCGCCCGGTCCAATAGCGTAAAGCGACTGGATGATCTGATAACCAGTACCTTGCGGGTCCTGCCAAGGATCGAGGAAAGAGGTGATTCGCTTGATCCTGTATGGAGCGGACAAAACGAGTCCGACAAATCCGGCGAGACCAATCATGCCGAGTCCGACGAAATGGCTGATTCTGGCACCTGCTGCAAAGATCATGACGACCGCTGTTCCCATCAAGACCGTGCCTGTTCCCAGATCTGGCTGCAGCATGATCAGACCAAAGCACAGGACGGGTATCCCCAGTGCAGGGACCAAGCCCTTGCGAAACAAGACGATCTCTTTTTGATTATCGGAAAGCCAGCGAGCCAGAAAAGCCACGACGCCCAGCTTCGCAAATTCCCCCGGCTGGATGCCGAACGCCCCGAATCCGAGCCAGCTTTTCGAGCCATTTACCTCAATCCCGATCACGAGAACGATGATGAGCAGCCCGATACTGATCAGAAAGCCGAGCTTGGACCACTGCTTCCATACCCAGTAATCAATATTCATCATCAAATACATGGACGTAATACCCAAAATCGCAAAAATCAACTGCCGTTTCGCGAAGAAATACGGATCGTTGAAGGGAGCCCTCTGCGCAACGATAGCACTGGCGCTGTAGACCATCACGATGCCAATTCCTAATAAAAAAAGTGTTGCAAAAATGATCAAGAAGTCGGGGGCAGAGCGTACCTTGCTCATCGTGCAAAGTCATCCTTTCTCACGCCGTCCCGGGAGGTCGTCAAACGGAAGAGAGAAGCACAGGGACAAGGCGTTATGCTAGGCTTGTTTTAAGTCTATGCACAGCGTCCTTAAACATGCTTCCCCGCACCTCAAATGACGGAAACATATCCCAACTCGCACATGCCGGGCTGAGCAATACAGCATCCCCCGGCGATGCAGCCTCGTAAGCGGCAAGAACGGCTTTTTCCACAGTATCGACATGGATCAGCGTCTTGATTCCTGCTTCTTTGGCTCTTGCCAGCAAAATAGGGGCCGTCTCTCCAAAGGCAACCACAGCTTTTACACGCGGCTCGATGACCGGGATGAGCTCCTCAAAAGAAACGCCTCGATCCAAACCGCCGCAAATCCAGACAACCGGTTCTGCAAGCGCCTGCAAAGCTCTTGACGCAGCCTCTGAATTGGTTGCCTTGGAATCATTGTAATACTTCGCACCTTTCACTGTCGCGACGAATTCCATTCGATGCTCCACTCCGGCAAAGCTGGACAATACGCTCGCTATCGCGGCAGTGTCTGCCCCCGCCAGCTTGGCGACCAGTGCAGCCGCCAGCGCGTTATCCAAGTGGGCCACAGACAGCTTTTCTACAGGAAGAATCTCTTCGCGCTCCCCCGAAGCTCCTACATAGACAATGACACCATTTTCTACATAGGTACCACGCGGAACGGGATGGTGTTTGCTGAAGGAATACACGGTCGCCTGCAGCTTTTCTGCTTCCGGCCACGCCTCTGGTTGATCGTATGGAAGAATCGCGATATCATCGGCTGTCTGATTGGCAAAAAGCTTCCATTTTGCTGCCCGATACTCGTCCATCGTATGATGATAGTCAAGATGTGCTTGATATATGTTCATCAACACCCCGATTTTCGGTTTGAACGTAACGGTTCCCATCAGCTGAAAGCTGCTCAACTCAGCCACCAGCCATTGGTCGGGACGCGCCTGAGAAGCCAGTCCGCACAAAACGGTTCCGATATTTCCTCCCGTCAATGCGTCTATGCCCGCTTTTTGCAAAATTAAGCCGACCAGCGTCGTGGTGGTCGTTTTCCCATTGGAGCCGGTAATGCCGATAATAGGCGCTTTGGCGATTTGATAGGCCAACTCTACCTCGGTTACGACCGGTATCCCAAGCTCAATCGCTTTGGCTACAGGAGCAGCCTCATAGGGAATGCCGGGATTTTTCACCACAAGGGCTACTCCTGGGTGAATCAAATCATCCGGGTGCCCCCCGCAAATGACCTGAATACCCAGCTTCTCCAGTTCCTCGACTCCTACTGCTTGCTCTCGCGGTTTTTGATCATTTACCACGACATGCGCACCAAAGCGGTGCAGCAGTTGGGCCACTGCTACACCGCTTTTTGCCATGCCTAATACGACGACCTGCTGATTCTGATAGAGGCTCATCGCAGAGTCACCACCTCAAGATATACGCCTAGTCCAGCACAGATCATACCGACCAGCCAAAAGGTAACGACTACCCGCCACTCTGACCAGCCCGTCAACTCAAAATGATGATGCAGCGGACTCATGCGAAAGATTCGTTTTCCCCTCGTCTTGAAGGAAACTACCTGCAAAATAACGGACAGGGTTTCGACGACGAATACGCCGCCAATGATAGCCAAAAGCAACTCTGTTTTCGTCATAATCGCGATTCCGGCCAGCGCTCCACCGAGCGCGAGCGAGCCAGTATCGCCCATAAATACGCGCGCTGGATGAGCGTTGAAGACTAAAAATCCGAGTACAGCCCCTACGACTGCCGCACTGAAAATAGCCGTATCATAGCTCTGACTAAACCAGGCGATAATCGCATATGCCCCGAACGCAATCGCCCCCGTCCCTGCCAAAAGACCGTCCAATCCATCCGTGATGTTGACGGCATTGGTCGTACCGACCAGAAGAAACAGCAGAAACGGGAAGTAAAGAATGCCCAACTCAATATTCCATGGGGTCCCCGGAAGATGGAGTGACGTATCATGCCCCATCAGGTGCAGCAAATAATAGGCACCGATAGCTAAAAGGATTTGGCCGGCAAATTTTTGTTTGGCAGTCAGTCCCAGATTTCGCTTTTTGATAATCTTGATGTAGTCATCCAGAAAACCGATCAAACCGTACCCGATTGTGACCAGCATCAGAAAGAAAACCTCGATGGTGGCATTCGCAAATTTCAGCACGGTAAAGATGAGTGCCAACAAAATGATGGTACCCCCCATGGTGGGTGTCCCTGCTTTTTTATGATGGGATTGCGGTCCTTCTTCCCGGATCGCCTGACCGAATTTCAGGCGGCGAAGAACGGGAATGAACAAGGGACCGATGAGAACTGCGATGAGAAACGCGGCTACGATCGTGACGAGGAGTACGTTGTCAGCGAACATGCCCGACCCTCCTTTCTCTGATGCTATTCAATAATGGGTGCCACTATTCGCTTTTCCACCTGGCGATGGCTTCTTTTGCTACTTCCCTGTCATCAAACGGGAGAACTTCCCCTTTGATGATCTGGTAAGTCTCATGCCCTTTACCGGCGATAAGAATGACATCGCCTTCACTTGCTAGCGAGACGGCATGAGAGATGGCTTCTCTGCGATCAACCATTGCCGTATAACGCTCCGGCGCTACCTCTCCCAAACCCGCAAGCATGTCAGCCAGAATCGCCTCGGGGTCCTCCGAACGGGGGTTATCGGAGGTTAAGACTGCGAGGTCCGCGTATTTTGTTGCAATTCTCGCCATAATTGGGCGCTTTGTTTTATCCCGGTCACCGCCACAACCTACGATGCAGAATATCTTTCCTTTGGCAAATTCCTTCACGGTCACAAGGGCATTTTCCAGGCTGTCCGGGGTATGCGAATAATCGACCAGGACGGCAAAAGGCTGCCCTGCCTGGACGGATTCAAATCGGCCGTTTACGCCAGGAACTTGTTCCAGACTGGCCTTGATTTCAGCCAGCGGAATACCCTCAGCCAATCCGACTGCGATCGCAGCCAAAGCATTATAGACGTTGAATTTGCCCATCAATTTAAGCGAAAGACGGATTGAGCCGGCAAACGTGTGGGCGACAAAAGTCGTTCCCTGTGTGCTGATCTCGATTTCATCCGCCCGAATATCGGCTGCTTGATCAATTCCGTACGTGATGACCCGCGCCGGGGTCACGGTGGCAAAAAAACGGGATGCCTCGTCGTCCGCATTGAGTACAGCCGTTTTTAATCGCTGCGGGTCATAGCTGTTCCCGAGCTGGGCAAACAGCAGCGACTTGGCATGCCGATAATTTTCCATGGTCTTGTGATAATCCAGATGGTCCTGCGTCAGGTTGGTGAAGACGGCTGTATGTATGTCACACCCGCGGACACGCCCCAATTCCAACGCATGGGAAGATACCTCGATGGTCGCATACTCCGTGCCGATGTCACACATGCGTCGAAAACTCTCCTGCAGTTCCAGGGCATCCGGCGTGGTATTCTTAATTTCCTCTGTAACCTCACCAATGCGCATATGAATCGTGCCAATAAGGCCGGTCTTCTTTTTCTGGTCGCGCAAAATCTTGTCGATCAGATGAGTAGTTGTGGTTTTTCCATTCGTGCCTGTAACCCCGATTACTTTCAACTGCCGTGTGGGTGACCCGTAAAAACGGTCAGCCAGCATCGCCATTGCTCGGCGGGTATCAGGAACCCGAACAACGGTGGCCGGCACGTCTACATCCTTTTCTGCCAATATGGCAACGGCCCCATTTTCTACAGCCTGGGCTGCATACTGGTGACCGTCCACGGTAAAGCCTGTCAAGCATACAAACAAGCATCCCGGTTTTACTTTGCGTGAATCTGCTGTCAAACTCGTGATTTCTATGCTGTCCTCCCCTATCACGCTGACCGGCAACAAAGGAGCAAGCAGATCCCGAAGTAGCATAAACTGGCACCCCATTCTTTCCTTAGTATAGACAAAAGCAGTGGGAATTCTACAGAGCGAAAGAGCGAGTGCCTGTGTACAAGCCTCACTTCGCTCCGCTCCGAAATCTCATTTTATAGTTAATCGGTTGATTTGTCACCAAGGTAGATGCGAATTTTTGAGCCTTCCTCGATTTTTTCACCTGCTGCCGGGGACTGCTGAAGGACGAGTGAGCCCTTCCCCTCCACGACGAGCGGCAGTGTGTCATAGGCCGTCACAATTTCCCGCATGGATAATCCAACCATCTGCGGCACCTCGATATAGCGCTTGTCTCCGCGCGCGATGTTGATTTCCCGTTCAATGCCGTCCTTGCGCTTGGGGACTCCCAGGTACTGCAAGGAGGTCTCCAGGATATTTTTTACACTTGGCGCAGCGATCAATCCCCCAAAAGCAAGCGCTTGCGGATTGTCTACGGCAAAGTAGACGACGATCTGCGGATCATCTGCCGGGGCGAAGCCGATAAAGGAAACGATGTACTCTCCATTGACGTAGCGTCCGTCCCTTACCTTTTGGGCGGTCCCTGTCTTGCCGCCTACCCGATAGCCCTCGATATAGGCATTTCCACCGGTCCCTCTGGCGACGACACTCTCCAGAGCATAGCGCACTTTTTCTGACGTCTCCGGTGAGATAACTTGCCGTACCTCCGAAGGCAACGTCCTTCCGACAATATCATGTGTAACGCTGTCTCGCCACTCCTTGGCCACGTAAGGCTTCATCAGCTTCCCGCCGTTAATGGCAGCGGAAACGGCGGCCATCTGCTGGATGGGGGTAACAGAGACCCCCTGTCCAAAGGAGGTTGTGCCCAATTCGACAGGCCCCACTCGGTTTAAGCTAAACAGCAGTCCGTTTGCTTCCCCGAGCAGGTCAATCCCGGTCTTTTTCCCAAAGCCGAACTTCTTGATATATTCAAACAGACGTTCTTTCTGCAGACGCTGTCCCATCGTGACGAATCCCGGGTTGCAGGAGTTTTCCACAACCTCCAGCATCGTCTCCTGACCGTGGCCTTGCCGCTTCCAGCAGCGCAAACGCTTTCCGGCTACCATGATGTAGCCAGGATCGAAAAAGCTTTCCTCCAGCTTGACCTCTCCTTCATTCAGCGCTGCCGCCAAGGTCACGATTTTGAAAGTGGAACCTGGCTCATAGGTTTTCCAGATAGGCAGGTTGCGGTTGTAAATTTCACTGGGGTAATCCTGGTATCGGCCTGGATCATAGGTAGGGCGACTTCCCATGCCGAGAATCTCCCCTGTTTTGGGATTCATCGCAATCGCCAGCACATCATCAGGCTGATAGGCGATCATCGCCTGATCCAGCTCTCTTTCAATAAACGACTGGATGTTGCTGTCGATGGTCAGATACATATCCATGCCATCTGCTGGCGGCACGTACTCTTCCGTTCCTCCCTGCATCGCCTTTCCGCGGGCATCGGAGAGATAGGAGATATGGCCGGGCGTTCCTTTTAGAAACTGATCGTAGATGCGTTCCAAACCGGTCAGTCCCTGGTTGTCAATCCCGGTGAACCCGAAGAGATGGGCAGCCATCGTCCCGTTTGGATAAAACCGTTGGGAATCTTCCACCACCAGTATGCCCGGCAGGTTCAATTCCTGGATTTGTCGAGCTTTCTCGGGAGATATCTTTCTCCCGCCGGGGACGCGCTCAATTTTTTCCCGCTTGGTAATCGACTTATAGACAACTTCTTCTTTCTGCCCGAGCACGACGGCCAGTTTCTTTGCTGTCTCCTGCGGCTCTTTCACCTGCACAGGGATCGCCATCACTGACGGTACACTGATATTGCTGACCAGTTCTTTTCCGTTGCGGTCGAGAATACGTCCTCTCTTTGGCTCAAAGTTGATGTTTCGATTCCACAGCTTGTGCGCCTTATCCTGCAGTTCAGGTCCCGCGACCAGTTGCACGTAGCCAAGCCGCGTGATCAGACTGGTATACAGCACAATTCCCATTACCAATGCGACGAAAATACGGCGTCTGACAGTTACATTGGATACCCGCACAACGAGTTCCCCCTTATAACACAGGTTGTCTCTTTCCTACCCTATTCGGCGGGGGGACATGTTAGAACTTGTTCGCTGTGCGGCAAAAGCCCTTGCTTGACTGGTTGCAGCCAGATTCTTCACCTAATTGTTGGCAGGTGTATCAGTTGCAGGTCCATTTGTCGGTGTGTTGGTTACCGGTATATTTGCGGGCGGATAAGGATAGGGGATGCTGCCTTGCCCAGCCGGCAACATCTGTCCAACACCTGGGACCTGGTTTACTCCTGTTGGGGCGACCTGCTGATAGCCTGGATAGGGCACATTCCCCGGATAGCCGGGGTACCCTGGATTCGGGATGATCTGCGTTCCTCCCGTCATTCCCGGAGGTGCCGTACCCGGAGGATAGACAGGCATCATCCCTTGCGGCTGGATGCCCGTTTGCCCTGGCATGGTTCCGTTCTGCACAGCGGGAACAGCTCCGGTACCATTTGCCGAGGTCTGGCCTTGTGCAGCTCCTGAACCGGCGGGAGGTGTACCCGCAGTACCTGGCGGGTTGGTTCCTGCCGTACCATTCCCTCCAGTTCCTCCAGATCCTCCATTCGGACCTGTATTTTCCCCATCGCCCTCCTCCACTGGCACCCCCTCTGCTCCACCCTGATTTCCATCCGGTGAGGAGATGATGGTACCCGAAGTTGGTTGCAGCGTAATTTGCAACTGTTCTCCGCCCTTTAGCTCAGTTCCCGGCGGAATATTCTGCTGCGTGACAAATCCTACTCCATACGTGGTGAGCTGCAGCTGCATCAGAGAGCCAAATTCAAGCGCTTCTCGCAATGATTTCCCTGTCAAATCAGGCATTTTCGTACCTTCCAAACGGTCGGTTACCAGCGTGACGCTCGTACCGGGGACTACCTTTTCATAAGGGGACGGATATTGGCTGGCGATTTTTGTCCCTGTTCCCATGATTGCCACCGTCAATTGGTCTTGCTCAGCTCTCAGCTTTGCTGCTGTAGTAGACATGCCAACCAGCTTGGGCATGCTTACTTCCCGAATCTGTTCGGAACGGGCAATCGCCTCAGAGTTTACGGTTTCTGCTTGTTTCTCCGCTGCTGTCATATCCGGCTTTTGTTGGAGATACTGGAGACTTCTCTCCATAACAGATTTAAATATGGGTGCAACAAATTTCCCGCCCCAAGTGCGATAATCTTCCGTTGTGGTCGGATCATCCACCACGACATAGACCAACAGCCGGGGATTATCCTTAGGAGCAAACCCGATAAAAGAGACGATGTAATGCTGGCCCTCCATGATTCTTCCTTTGTCATCGTATTTCTGGGCCGTCCCTGTCTTCCCCGCCACCTGATAGCTGTCCAATCGATAGGATTTCCCTGTACCTTTTTCCCCTGTGATCACGGTTTCCAAAATATCGCGTGTTTTTTTAGCAGTCGCTTCACTTACGACCCGGTGAACCACTTCCCGCTGTGTTCTCCTTACGACCGCTCCGGATAGTGGATCTCGAATTTCTTTGACAATATGAGGCTTCAGCAGCTCTCCCCCGTTGGCAACTGCTCCCACGGCTGCGACCTGCTGGATCGCGGTAACCGCTACCCCTTGTCCAAATGTGGTAACTGCAATATCCCGCGGGGAGTTCGGTTTCAACAGGTTGTTCAAGATTCCTTCCTTTTCATAAGGCAGTTCGATTCCCGTCTTGGAGCCAATGCCAAATTTCTCGAAATAATTCTTCAACATCTCGGGTCCCAAATACTTGTAACCCATGATGACGAAAACGACGTTACTGGATCGCTGTACCCCTTCCAGAAAAGAAATCGGTCCCCACCCTACACCGTTGTTGTGGTCACGGATCGGCTGCTTGAACTCTTTAAACATCCCGGATTGATAGATTTCATTCGGGTTGAATTTCCCTTCTTCAATCGCGGCAGCCAGCGTAATGATCTTAAATGTTGACCCTGGCTCAAACATAGAAGTAATCGCGTGATTCGTAAAATTGGTAATCCCCTTGTAATAGGTATTGGGATCAAATTGGGGCCGGTTCCCCATGGCCAGAACCTCGCCTGTTTGCGGATCAGTCACCACAACAGTCATCGACTTCGGTTTGTACTCGGCCTCGGCCTTGTCCAAAGCCTGCTCGACATAATCCTGAATTGTGCGGTCGATTGTCAGATAAACGTTCATACCGTCTTTAGCAGGCTTGTATTTGCGCTCGCCATCGGGCAGTTGATAGCCGGCGCCGTCCGTACGAATCTGCATTTCGCCTTTTTCACCGCGCAGTTCTTTGTCAAATTGCAGCTCCAGCCCCATCTTCGGTTCATCATCGAAGTCCATATAGCCGAGCACATGGGCTGCAAAGCTGTTGTTTGGATAGTAGCGGCGTGTCGTCTCCGTCACGATAATGCCAGGCAGTTGGTTGGTTTTGACCTTTTCTCCATTAGGTAGCATAGGATACTGATAATACTCGATATTTGACTTTTGCTGCTCACTGATCTTCTTGCCATACCGCCCCAACTCTACGACTTTTGAGTTCGGATTGGTCAGCTTCTTCAGCAGTTCGTCCATGGGGGCATTCAGGATGGGCGCCAGTACCTGCGCGGTGTAATACGGGTCCTTCACCACGTCCTTATCTTTCTCATCCCGCGGCTTCAGGCGGGCGCTCAGATCATAGGCACGGCCTTCATAGGCAAGAATCTCGCCATTCCGGTCCAAAATCGCTCCCCTTTTTGGCTTCAATGTTTTCTCCCAGTCCCATGTCGCATGGCTGATAATATTGGCCGCATCCACCGTCTGGAGCCACCACATGCGGACTGTCAAGGTTACGAACAGCAGAATGGCGGTTAGCGCCAATAAAATGATGCGTAAATTGATTCTCCGTTTTACTTCCATAGTTTCACCTCAACTCCGGGTCATCTCGTTCCCTGTACTTCACTGCAGATAGGACTAAAGTAGCAAATGAGCTTCTTTTACGTAAAAAATGTTACTTACTTGCGCAAGTAACATTCGAGTAGGCAGCTATATTCAATCAGTTATTGGCAGGCTCTTTCGTCGGCTCTTCCCCTGAAGTAGACGATGCCGTTGTTGTCTTTTTATTTGTAGCGGCAGCCTCGCTGGTTTGGCCGACCATATGAGCTGCCTTTGGATTGTACACCATTCCCATTCTTTCAGCTTCCATGATGATACGGTCACGGTTGCCCAACTGTTCAATCTGCAGTTGGAGGCTGGCATTGGCTTCCTTTGTAAGCTTGATCTCTTTCTTCAGTCGTTGAATCTCATAGTTGTGCTGCGAGATTTCGGAATATCGAATACCAACCAGGCTCACACCTACGACAACCAGGGTAACGAAAAAGAGATACATCAATTTTTCCCCAGTCGGAATAGACGGCTTGATCCGAATCGTCCGCTTCGTTTTTTTCTTGGTGCTGGAACGTGGTGATTCCTCCAGCTCTACCGCGAGATTTCCCCGGTAGTAATAGCTCATCTCGGTCTCCCTCCCTATGCTCTGGCTGCGAGCGTTACAATTTTTCCGCTACCCGCAATTTCGCCGAACGGGCGCGCGGGTTTGCTTCTAACTCTTGCTCCGATGGTAAAATTGGCTTTCTGGTAATGATCTTGACAGTGGCCTCATTCCCGCAGGTGCAGAGCGGAAACGAAGGCGGACAGGTGCAGCCTTTGGCATACTCCTGATAAACCTGCTTGCAAATCCGGTCCTCCAGCGAGTGAAAGGTGATCACGCTTACTCTTCCATTTGGACGCAGGATGTTGATCGCATCGATCACGGCATCCCGAAAGGCATCCAGTTCGTCATTTACGGCAATCCGAATGGCCTGAAATGTCCGTTTGGCAGGATGCGGACCCGTTCTGCGGGCGGCAGCCGGAATCGCTTCCTTGATCAGTTCGACCAGCTCGCCTGTCGTCTCGACCGGAGCGCGTTGTCTGCTCTGGACAATTTGCCGGGCAATTCGCCGGGAAAACTTTTCCTCGCCGTATTCCCAGATGATGCGGGCAAGCTCCTGCTCGTCCCATTCATTGATGATTTCATAGGCAGTCAACGCTGCCTGCTGGTCCATTCTCATGTCCAGCGGAGCATCAGCATTGTAGCTGAAGCCTCGCTCCCCTTCGTCCAATTGGGGGGAGGAGACTCCCAGATCAAACAGTACACCATCGACGCCATCTAGCCCCAGGTCGTCGATGATTTGCTTGAGGTGGCGAAAATTGCTCTTAACCAGCGTGACTCGATCTATGTAGGGCAATAGCCGCTCTTTAGCATTTTCCAGCGCCCAATCGTCCTGATCGACAGCGATCAGACGTCCGCCCGGAGCCAGACGCGAAGCGATCAGACTGCTATGACCAGCTCCACCCAGCGTACAATCCATATAAATGCCATCTGTCCGGATATTGAGTCCGTCAACGGCTTCTTCGCGCAAAACCGTTACATGATGAAATGACAAAGCCGTCACTCCCAGTTCCATCGGTGGCGATCGGGGTCCAGCCCCGCGACACCGTTTTTTCTTGTTGCATTCTCACAGTTGATCTACAAATCAAAATCCACAAGCTTCTCTGCGATCTCTCCGAAGGAGCCTTCCGACTCAGCGAAATAATTCTCCCATCGATCTTTGCTCCAAATCTCCACGCGATTGGAAACCCCAATGACAACGCACTCTTTTTGAAGCGTGGCGTAATCACGCAGAGTAGACGGTATATTTACCCTTCCCTGCTTGTCCCACTCACATTCTGATGCACCCGAAAAGAAAAATCGCGTAAACGCGCGTGCATCGGCTTTGGTAAACGGCAGCATCTTCAGCCGCTCCTCCAAAGCTTTCCACTCTTCCATCGGGTAGACGAACAGACATTGGTCAAGTCCGCGGGTAACAACGAAGGATGTGCCAAGGCCATCACGGAATTTGGCAGGGATCGTCAACCGGCCTTTATCATCGATGCTATGCTGGTATTCACCCATAAACACGGCCGATTCACCCACTTTCCTCCAAAAGGCCTCCACTTTCCCCCACTTTTCCCCACTTGGACACCTATTAGCTATTATAAAGAAAAAATCCTGCTTTTGTAAGCAGGATTTTTCGTTGATTTTTTTACCGGGAAAGGACGCGTTTCGCGATATTATTCGACCCAGCTATCCAGATATGCTTTTTGTTCGTCGGTCAGCTTGTCGATTCTGATTCCCAGTGCTTCCAGTTTGTATTGGGCGACCATCGCATCCAGCTCGTACGGTACGTTCAGCACGCGCTTGCCGATGGATTCGTACTGTTTGTTTACATGCTCCAGAGAAACGGCTTGCAGAGCAAATGTCATGTCCATAATTTCTGCCGGGTGACCGTCCCCCGCTGCCAGGTTGACCAGACGCCCTTCGGCCAGGAGATACACTTTTCGACCATCGGCAAGGACAAATTCCTCGATATCTTTGCGAACCGTGCGCTTGGATTTCGACAACGCTTCCAGCTCTACCTTGTTTACTTCGACATCGAAGTGGCCGGCATTGGAGAGGATCGCACCGTCTTTCATCACTTCAAAATGCTCTTTGCGAATTACGTCACGGTTTCCAGTCACGGTCACAAAGTAATCACCGTGTTTCGCCGCTTCGCTCATCGGCATCACTTCAAATCCGTCCATGTACGCTTCCACTGCTTTGATGGCGTCGATCTCGGTTACGATCACTTTCGCACCCAGACCTTTTGCACGCATCGCTACGCCTTTTCCGCACCAGCCATAACCGACGACCACGACCGTCTTGCCTGCCACTACCAGGTTGGTTGTACGGTTGATACCGTCCCATACAGATTGACCCGTACCATAGCGGTTGTCAAACAAGTATTTGCAGAACGCGTCGTTAACTGCGACCATCGGGAATTCCAGCTTGCCTTCCTTTTCCAGAGCCTTGAGGCGCAAGATGCCGGTAGTCGTCTCTTCCGCACCGCCACGCACCTGGGAAAGCAGATCACGGCGCTCACTGTGCAAGATCGTCACCAGATCGCCGCCGTCGTCAATGATCAGGTCGGGACGGGTCTCCAGTGTTTTGATCATGTGGCTTTTATACTCTTCCGGCGATGGGTTGTACTTGGCGAAAACGCGAATGCCGTCTTCCACCAGGGCAGCGCATACGTCGTCTTGTGTGGACAGAGGGTTGGACCCAGTAATGGTTACCTCGGCGCCGCCTGCTTGCACGACTTTCGCCAGATAAGCAGTTTTCGCTTCCAGGTGAAGAGAGATTGCCACTTTCAGACCTGCAAATGGCTTTTCCTTTTCAAAACGCTCACGGATGCGGTTAAGTACCGGCATATGTTCTTTTACCCAGTCGATCTTCAGATGACCGTTTGGTGCGAGAGCCATATCTTTTACAATGCTTTCAGATACCATGTTCATGTACGGATGAACCTCCTTCTTCTAAAAAACAGCTACGTTTAATCTTACCACAGGAATTTTCATTTTCCTATCCGTACCATAGTCTCCGCAAGAAAAAACAACTATTCCGCTGTGTTTTTAGCGTTTACTTTCTCGCCAGTACCGCCTTTGCCGGAAAGCAGTTCAAGAAAATAGCGCATCGAGCGCGGCATCCACTTCTTTTTATGATACACGAGCTGTCGGTACACACGGATATCCGGATGGGAAAAGGGAAGTACCGTAACAAGCCCCTTCTCTACTTCTTCCGTGATGGCGATCATGGGGACGATGGCTATTCCCAGTCCGTATGCCACGCACTGCTTGATCGCCTCCAAACTGCCAAATTCCAGCGACGTTTCGATACCGGTGCCGCAGTCCCGCAGAACAGACTCGATCATCGCGCGATAGCTGCAGCCCGCTTCGGGGAATATCCACTGCTCTCCGGCAAAATCCTCGGCTTTCACAAGCTTTTTCTTTGTCAGCGGATGTTCGGGGGTAGCGATGACGACCAACTTTTCTTCTCCTAGGTTGACACAGTCCAAATCGGGGTGAGACTGCAGCCAGTCGAGCACAACCGCAAAATCGTAGGTGCCGTCCTTCACTCCCTGGCGAAGCTCGTGGCAGATTCCAGGCGTAAGCAAAACTTTCATCTGCGGCTGCTCGCGGCGAAAGGTTTGCAGATAAGGCGGCAAATAGAATGCTGCCAGCGATTCTACCGTCCCAATCGTGATCGTGCCTGCCATCTCTGACTGCTCGCTTAGCTGCATTTTTGCCTCATCCAGTAAACCCAGTAACTGACCACAGTAATCGAGAAGAACTTCCCCGGCATGAGTCAGCTTGATTTTACGTCCCCATCGCTCAAACAGCGTGACGCCAAATTCCTGCTCCAGATTCTGTATTTGGGTCGTGACACTGGATTGCGCATACCCCAATACCTCGGCAGCACGGGTAAAGCTTTGCCATTTGGCTACTTCGCGGAAGGTTTGCAGATAACGAGTATCCAACCGACACACCCCTTTTCATCGATTTTTCCGATCGTTACTATCAATTATTATAGATAACTCCGATCTTTTCGTCTATGCTACACTGCAACTGAGTACGTGTTTCCGCAAAGATTTCGATGAAAAGAGAGGGCTTACAATGGAAAACTCCGCTCCACACTCCAGCGGCCTTACGAAGACACTGTCACTACCCCATATTGTCACACTGTACATTGGGGCCGTCATCGGCTCGGGTGTACTGCTCCTCCCCGGCTTGGCTGCCGAAAAAGCGGGCCCCGCCTCGATTCTGGCCTGGCTGCTGATGACGATCCTGGTGCTGCCGATGGCCATCACAATGGGATTGTTATCGGCGAAACACCCCAGTTCGGGAGGCGTCTCCACGTTTGTGCGCCTGGCATACGGGGACCGCTTCGGCAATATGGTCGGTTGGTTTTTTCTGCTTTCGGTTCCCATGGGTGCCCCGATTGTCGCCGTCACCGCCTCCCACTATGCAGCCGTGCTTCTTGATTGGGGACCGCTTCAGGTCTACCTCGCAGCCGCACTCATCCTGCTGGCTGTCGTGAGCATGAACGTGTTTGGGCTGCAGGTGGCCAGCCGCGTTCAGACCGTCGTTGTCGGTCTGATCGTAGCCATCCTGGTCCTGGCTGTGATCGCTGCTCTGCCACACGCGCAGGTATCCCACTTTACTCCATTTGTGCCGCATGGCTGGTTGAGTGTGGCCCAGGTCGCAGGCTTGCTGTTCTGGTGCTTTATCGGCTGGGAGGCCGTTACTCATCTGTCTGAGGAATTCGTCAATCCGGAGAAAAACGCTGTTCGTGGTGTGCTCTGGAGTGCTGGCATCGTCGCTTTGCTTTACTTTTCTGTCGCGCTGTTAACCGTGGCTACCCACAGCTACGGGCTGGGACGCTCAGAAGCGTCGCTCAGTGTGATGGTTCAGCTTTCGCTGGGTCCCGTCGGCGGCTGGATCGTAGGGGTGACCGCCCTGTTTATCTGTGTGGCGACGGTCAATGCCTATATTGGCGCTGCTTCGCGGATTGCTTACGCCCTTGCACGGGAAGGCTCTGCACCGCGCTGGTTTGGCCTGCTTCACCGGAAATACCGGACCCCCATCGGCGGACTGCTCTTTTTGACGCTTTGCTTCGCCCTCGTACTTACGGTTCTCGCTCTGGGCTGGATCGATCTTGCCCGCCTGATCCAGCTTCCCAACGCCACTTTTTTTGCCACCTACATTGGCGGTTGTCTGGCCGGGATTCATCTTCTCAAAGAGAGTCGCTACGGTCGGCTTGCCGCGTGGACCTCGCTGATTGTCACGGGTGCCCTTTACCCTTTTCTCGGCTGGTCGGCTCTCTACCCGCTGGTCATCGCAGGACTTCTCCTGCTCTGGGAGAAACGAAAAAAAACAACCGTACCCGCTCGAAGCTAGTGGGGTACGGCTGTTTTGCATTATTCGTCTTTTCCGATCAGACGGAAGCTCTTTCCATCCTCCGAAGCGAGATAAAAGGTCCGGTCCATACTGCCTCCCAGTTCCCCCGCATAGTACTGCACAGTCATCCGGTATTTCCCGTCGCTGATTTTCGCGTAGTAGATCAGTTCATCAAAGCGGGGAAAACTGGCGTAATCATACACCTCATATTTCATAAAGGAAAAATGCTCCTGCAGGAATCGCTCACTCACTGGCAGCTTCTGTTTCTGCACATAGGCGACCAGCTCGTCATAGCGACGAATCCTCTCCTTGTCCATCACACCGGTGACAAACGTATCAACGGCTTTTGTCATCGCCACGCGCTCCGCTTCAGTGACCTGCCCCGGATACAGCTCCGCTGCCGCTTCCTTGATCCCTTTCAGCAAGACGACAGCCTGCGCACGGGTCACGCGATCATCCGGACGAAATGTGCCGTCCGGGTAGCCAGTCATGACTCCCAGCTTGTAAATCGGGTATATCGTGAGAACCTGATTTTCTTTGTCAGGCGAGACATCATTAAAAAAGCGAGAGGAAGTGCCCCGATATTTTTCTCCCTCCGATTGCTTGCCCAGGGCAGCCAGCGACAGCCTTGCCGCTTCTACGCGAGTAACGGGCTCCTCCGGCTTGCCATTCGGGATGATTCCTGCCGAAAACAGATGCTTGTAGGTTTTTTCTGACCATCGTCCCTGTACAGGGCTCAGATACAGCTCCCGAGATAAGTCATCGGGCTCATGGCCATTGTAGGCGGGCAAGAGGCGTTCGAGCAAAGCCATGAACTGTTCTTGTGAAACAGGCTGCTCCGGACGAAACGTGCCATCTGGAAAACCCTGCAGCCAACCCGCTCGCACGGCTTCATCGATCTCTTTTTTCGCCCAATGACGATCTGTATCGACGAAGGTTTTGCTGCTGATCTGATCGGTATAACGGGCCTCAGCTGTCTGTAGGCCAGCTCCCGCACCCGTAAAGAAGCAGGTAACGGAAAGGGCAAAAGCCGCCATCCATACCCATTTTCCTCTGTTTGTCATCTTGTTCTGCATGAAAAGTTTGACCACCTTTCGCAGGAAATCACCTGTTCATTAGGTATGACGTTTGTATGTGTTAAATGTTTCGACAAATGACAACAAAGTGACAGGTAACTTTTCCCATCGTATCACAAGAATAACGGGCTTGACCACTTCTTTGGACTGAGCTTTGGCCAGCGTCTGGTGGCGGCAAAGATATTTCCATCGGGAAGCAGCAGACTGCTGTTTTTGGAGGATGAATAGATTGTCGCATGTACATACCAGAGACTTCAGTATGCAGATTTCCGAGACTGCTGTATTGAGCTATCCCGCAAGCTCCATGAAAAAAACCGCACCCTTATAGGAAGCGGCTTTTATGCCAAACGTTTTATCCAGATCGAAATTACAAATACAGAACCTGATGACTGTCATCGTGGACAAAAGGCGCCTCGACGAGTCGATCGATCAGTGACAGTCCGTGTCTATTGAGAAACGGCAGGATCGTCAGCTTCCGCTCTTGCAGCCCTCCTGCCGGATATAATGCCGTTTCCAGCCGGTACAGTCGTCGCAATCCGATATCCTCTCGTTGATCGAGCGCTGCGTGCAGCCGTCTTTCCAAGAAATCTACCTGCTCTTGGAGCCGCGCTGCATTTTTTTCCGCCAAATGCTTCAGTCCCGGCTCCAACCGGGCCACTTCGCTGACTACGGGCTGGTACAGCTCCCGCAAGGCGTCTCGCACCTCCTGAAAACGATCGGTCAGCGGATAGGGTCCCTGCTGGGCCTCCCACTCTTCTTTCCAGGACGCAAATCCTCCCAGCGCGCGCTCGATGCTCAGGTCAAATTCCTTCAGCAGACGGGCAATCGCCCCCTCAACCAGCGTCACAGACATCCGCGGGAGGACGATCGGCAACTGTTTGCCGAAGGCTGCAAAAATCTCTTGTAAATACGCCCAATAAGCAACCTCACCCGGCCCTCCGATAAAAGCAAGGGTCGGAAACAAATGCTCCTGCATCAGCGGGCGGGTCACTACATTTGAGCTGAATCGACAGGGGTCTTTCTTCAGCAGCTCAAGCAGTTCACCCTGGGTATAGGTGCCCCTGCGGGTGACGAAGTGATCGCCATGTCGAAGTAGCTGCAGGCGGTCCACTCCTTCGTAGAGAAACAGATTGGCCTCTTGCCCGCCCACATCCAACTGTTGGGGATACCCCGCCTTTTCCAGCTCTCCAGCCGCCTTCACCAGCAGGGAGCTGAGCGATTCGTTTTGTTCCAGAATCTGCGTAAAAACCGGTTTTTCCAGCTCTCTGACAAAGGGAAGGGAGGATTCAACCAGAATCAGGCCGTACTTTCCAAATAACGCGGCCGTCAAGCGGGCAAACCAATCCACGATGGTTTTCGAGGTTGCCAGGCTCTCTTCCGCCCACTTGCGAATTTCTTTTGTCTCCTTTGTCTCCGTCAGACCGGCAAATAGCTTGTTCAGGAAAGCCTGACAATCACTGTGGTCAAGCTGCACACTGCTTGCTGACGGCCGTCCGGATCGCTTTAGCGCCAGCTTTTCCTTGTACAGTTTGCTCTCTTGATCGAGAAGCCCGTAAACATGATCAATCTCATCAATATCATGGTCTTCTCCAGCAATCCAAAATACGGGAACAACCCTTACCCCCCACTCCGCAGACAGCCGCTTGGCAGCCTGGATCAAATGGATGGCTTTGTGGATGGTGTAGAGAGGCCCGGTTAGCACACCTGCCTGCTGACCGCCGATGACCACCATGGTTCCCGACTGCCGCAGCAGTTCGATGTTTGTCAGAGCTTCCTGGTGATTGCCGATAGACTGGTTGTACGTATACAAACCATCCGCCAATGCTTCGCGGTGGGGAATATCATTTTGCGATAGCCACTCGATCCTCTCCCGATAGGAGCGCTTGTCATAGGGCGCATACCTAAAAAAACGCAAAGCGCTATCTTTACCTTGCCGGTAATCGTCTGCCAATGGATTGGCCAACGGAAGTGATATGCATTCAACATTCATAGAAGCTCACCTTTCTTACTCCTTGTCACTGCAAATTATACCATGCCCCCTTTCTACAAAAAACAAGACAACCCCGTTTAATGGGTTGTCAAAGTGTAAGCAGTAGGTTTTCGCAACTTAAAATTGAGGCGTCGTGACCGACCAGATCAGGACAGCTTCGTCCTGGCCTGTGTTTTCGATACTATGTGTTTTGGTGCTGTCAAATGTCAGGCTGTCTCCCGACTCCAGAATATGCTCTTCGTCGTGAAAACGGGCGGTTACACTTCCCGCTGCAACGACGAAGCATTCTTCTCCCTCACCTTGCACGAATTTGTCCAACACCTGCTGGCCGGGTTGCAAACGCACTTCCAGCATCCCCAGCTTGGCGCTTCCACCAGCAGACAACAACGAGTAGGTCCCGCTGGATTCCGGAAATACGACCTGTCTGCGTTTCGTCTTGCGAGTCACATGCACCTGCTTTTGATCAATATCCTCAAAGAAATGAATGATAGATGCCTCAAGAGCCTTGGTAATCTTCCACAACGAATCCAAGGAAGGCTGGGAAATCCCTCGCTCAACCTGACTAAGCAAACCCTTGCTCAATCCGGTTTTGTTCGCCATAATTTCCAGGGTAAAGCCACGCTCTTTCCGAATCATGCGAATCTTATGCCCAATCGATTCGATGGGAAGCCTCATAAAACCTACCTTCTTTCTTTATTGGAATATGTATCGGAACCGCAGGTGCTTACACGTTGCCCATCGTCTTTACGATTCCGGTCGTATACAACACCACGTAGACCAGTCCAAATAGAAGAAAAGATAATCTCCAGACTGAAAAGCTGGCTTTCAACAAGGAGAGCTTGCCTTTCCATTTCACTTGTATGAAACCGAGCAACGCGATCGCCGTCACGAAGAACCCGGTAATCCACCACCAGACAGAGACTGCCTCTGGCCAAATCACGCTATAGCCGACGGCGACAGCGCGAATCAACAAAAAATTCGTGATATTGATTGCCCAGCGCCCTGCCAGACGCCGGTCTCGCTTCCAAGCAAAGATCGAGAAGTAAGCGAGCGGAAACCCCAAAAAGGGAAACGCGGTCAGGATCGCCCAAAAATAGGTCCATGTCCCAGTAAGTAACGACCAAAGTTTACCGAAAAAGGTCACGCACGGCCCTCTCCCTTCCCCTCGACCATGTCTGTTTTCAGAAGCACGGCGCGCAGCAATGTCTCATGCATAGGGGTGGGCTGTCCGGTTTCCCTTCCCATTTGTACGAGATAACCGTTGATAGCGTTTACTTCTGTCTGATTCCGCCGCCGAATGTCTTGCAACATGGAGGATATGTTCCGGGATGTATTTCGGCAAATTTTTACAACTTCCTGCCAATCTCGCTCTTCTATTTTTTCACCGCAGCTGTTGGCTACGGAAGCTGCCTCCTCAAACAACTCTCTCATCAACTGAATGGTATAAGGTGATTCCAGCAGCATTCCGTTTGGTATCTCAAACAGGGCGGTGAGCGGGTTGATCAGGGCGTTTGCCAGCAGTTTGCGCCAGGCAAATGGCTTGATCGCCTGCTCATAAACAGCTTGAAAGCCGCTATGATTGGCCAGTTCGACAAAAGCGGCACATGTTGGATCCGCATTTTCCTGGACATCCCAAGGACCAATACGCAGCAGTCCCGTCCCGGTATGTTCTACCTCTACCGGCGAAAGACGGCGTGCCCCCTCGGTATTGCTGGCAAAGAAACACTGCTGACGATCCAGAAACTCCGTGAATCTTTCGTAGTGTCCCATGCCATTTTGCAGTGCTAGCACCCGAGAGCGGGGCGGAATCCTCTGCAGGTAAGGCAAAATCTCATCGAGGTCGGTCTGTTTTACCGCCAGCAGATAAAGATCCGCTTCCGGCAAACCTACTTCCAGCGGTTGGCTCCGAACGGCGGTGTGCCGCTGCCTGCCATCCAGTTGATGAAGCGTAATGCCTTCCGCTGTCAATTGCTTTGCTTGAACATGTGTACGGGTAACGAGTTCGACTGAATGCCCGCT
Source organism: Brevibacillus ruminantium (assembly GCF_023746555.1). NCBI lineage: Bacteria > Bacillati > Bacillota > Bacilli > Caryophanales > Paenibacillaceae > Brevibacillus > Brevibacillus ruminantium. The sequence continues at coordinate 2,007,551 of NZ_CP098755.1, read as the reverse complement.
CAGAAGCAAGCGTGCAGCGTAAAGCAGTCCCACTGAACCGCCACCGATGACAACCAGATGCATGCGTATCTTCTGAAACGGCATTTGTTCACCCACATTAATAAATACTTATTTCCAGAATACCAAAGTTAGCGGAAATGATCAATTCTTCCTACGTAAAAAGATCGAAATTATCGAACAATTATTCACTGACGTTTACTTACATCCATCCAAGGAATAGGCTTTTGTTGAAAGAAAACCTCCTTCTGTCTCACTATCGCTTCTTTCTCTATGTTTTCCGGAAATAAAAAAGACTGCCTCCTCTTTTTGGAGACAGTCTTGCTAGAGAATTTTTACACTGGGTAAACCGGATGCTTCCGATCCGAAAATTGCTGCTTTTTGCCTGCATACACTTCATATCTGCCGATCAGCTCGCGTCGCAGCTCATCCGGCTGGATGATGGCATCGACGATCAGGTTGGAGGCGAGCAGGTAGATGTCAATATCCTCCTGATATTCTTGACGCTTTTGCTGAATAAATGCCTGGCGTTCCTGCGGATCTTCAATCGCCTGAATTTTATTGCTGTACACGGCATTTACGGCTGCTTCGGGTCCCATGACAGCAATCTGGGCACCAGGCAGGGCGAGGCAGGCATCAGGCTCAAAGGCCGAGCTGGCCATGGCGTACAAACCTGCCCCGTATGCTTTGCGGACGATGACAGAAATTTTCGGGACGGTCGCTTCGGCCATCGCCGAGATCATCTTGGCCCCGTGGCGGATTATCCCTGCCCGTTCCACAGCGGTACCAATCATAAAGCCCGGTACATCTGCCAGGAACAAAAGCGGAATCTGGTAAGCGTCGCAGAGCGTGATAAATCGAGCCGCCTTGTCGGCCGAGTCGACGAACAGCACGCCCCCTTTGACACGCGGCTGATTCGCAATGATGCCGACCGGTTTTCCATCCAGGCGGGCCAGCCCCGTGATCAGCTCCTGGGCAAACAGCTTTTTCACCTCAAAGAAAGAGCCTTCGTCCACCAACGCATCGATCAGTTCGTACATATTAAATGGAGCATTCTGATTCTCCGGCACAATCTCACCGATCTTTTTGGTATCCGGGCGCGGCGGCAATGGTGCAGCGGCGGGAGGCTTGGCGGTATAGTTCTCCGGAAAGTAGGCGAGGTAGCGACGAGCGGCGGCAATGGCCTCTTCTTCATTAGCCGCCAGCAAATCTCCGCAGCCGCTGACGGAACAATGCATCCGGGCGCCGCCCAGCTCTTCCAGCGTCACTTTTTCCCCGATCACCATCTCGGCCATCCGCGGGGAACCCAAATACATGCTGGCGTTTTTATCCACCATGATCACGATGTCGCAAAATGCGGGAATATACGCTCCCCCTGCAGCAGAGGGTCCAAACAGGATGCAGACCTGCGGAATTTTTCCAGAGAGCTTTACTTGGTTGTAAAAAATGCGTCCGGCCCCGCGCCTGCCTGGAAACATCTCGAGCTGATCGGTAATCCGCGCTCCCGCAGAATCGACCAGATAGAGCAGGGGAACGCGCATTTTTTCTGCCGTTTCCTGAATCCGGATGATTTTCTCTACCGTCCGTGCCCCCCAGGAGCCTGCTTTTACCGTTGAATCGTTGGCCATGACACAAACCGTTTGACCGTTCACCTTCCCAATCGCGGTTACCACTCCGTCTGCCGGCAAATCACCAGCCATAAAATTGGCAAACAGGCCGTCCTCCAGCAGAAACTCGTCATCAAAAAGCAGCTTCAGCCGATCACGGACAAACAGTTTGTTCTGCTCCTTCAGTTTGTCATGGTATTTCTCGTCACCGCCCTTTTCTACCTGGGCCGTGCGTTCTCTCAGCATCTCTTCTGCGTGTTTGCTCATGGGTGTCACTCTCCCTCCTCTTATTCGCCGCGATACTCCGGTTTGCGTTTTTCTTTAAAGGCCTCCAGTCCCTCCCGGCGATCCCGGGTAGGAATCAGCACCTGATAGGCGTTGCTCTCCATCGCCAATCCGGTAGCCAGGTCGGCCTCCAGGCCGTGATCGATGGCAAATTTGGCCTGGGCCAAGGCAATGGGGGCGTTCTCTGCGATCTGCTGTGCCATGGCCAACGCGGCAGACATGAGTTGATCAGGAGCAGTCACCTGATTGACCAAGCCGATCGCAAGCGCCTCCTCGGCAACTACACGTCGAGCCGTGAAAATCAACTCTTTTGCCTTCCCCTTGCCGATCAGCCGCGGAAGTCTCTGGGTGCCGCCCGCTCCGGGAATAATCCCGAGCGACGTCTCGGTCAGCCCCATTTGTGCTGCTTCGCTCATAATCCGCAAATCGCAAGCGATCGCCAGTTCCGTTCCTCCGCCCAGTGCCAGGCCATTGATGGCAGCTATCACCGGTTTGGACAGTTTTTCCAGATCACTGAACGTGTCGCGGATGGTTCTAATATAGTGCTGAACTTGCTGATCGCTCATGGAACGCCGCTCTTTCAGATCGGCTCCGGAACAAAAAGCCCGATCACCCGCTCCGGTGACAATCAGCACACGCACCTCACGATCTAGTGCCACCTCCGCAACCTTCTGCCTTATCGCAAGCAGAGTATCCAGATTGAGACAGTTGAAAACATCCGGACGGTTGATCGTCAAAATACCGACCGTCCCGTCCTGCTGAAACAAAATGCTCATGCTTATCCTCCCTCTGCCAAGGGTTACTTGCCGCTGTTTTTGCTGTGGCTCCGTTTTTCTTTACCACTTCCGCTTTCGATGGTCAGGGAACTTCCCGACTGTCCTCGCTTCTGATGGTCAGGTCTGTTTCGGCTGCTCCTGCTTCTGGGCGAGGGAAGCCTGGAGAACCTTTGACGGCAGTACGCGCCCGAGCAATTTTTGGATGTACGCACCAGCCTCCGTCAATTTCTCCAGGTCAATCCTGGTTTCATATCCCATCCCATGAAGCATGTACACCAGATCCTCCGTCGAAATGTTGCCTGACGCTCCCGGTGCATACGGGCAGCCGCCCAGCCCCCCGATGGAGCTGTCGAAAACACGAATCCCTTCGTCCAATGCGGCTGTTACATTTGCTAGACCGGTGCCTCGCGTATCGTGGAAGTGACCGGCCAAGCGCTCAGTCGTAACATCTTTCACAAGCGTCGCAAAAACCTCATGTACTTGCAGCGGTGTCGCTACACCAATGGTATCGCCAATCGAAATCTCGTACACTCCCATGGATACCAGCTCCTCGGTCACCCGGCGACTATTCTCCACAGGTACATGCCCTTCATAAGGACAGCCAAAAACAGTGGATACATAACCGCGGACGCGCATGCCCAGGGCGAGCGCTTCCCGGGCGACCTCCCGGAGTATGGGGAATGTCTCTGCCATAGATTTGTTGATATTTTTCAAATTATGCGTCTCCGATGCGGACATAAAGACCGCCACCTCGGTCAAGCCACACTCTCTGGCTCTCTCCAGTCCTTTCAGGTTTGGCACAAGAGCACTGTACGTCACACGCGAATCTCGTGGAAGCGATTTGCAAACCTCACCGGCATCAGCCAGTTGAGGAATCCACCGCGGATTGACAAAAGAGCTTGCTTCCACTCTCTGCAGGCCTGCTTCTGCAAGCATTTCGATCAATCGAATCTTGTCACTTGTAGAGAGCAGTTCTTTCTCGTTCTGCAGACCATCACGAGGTCCTACCTCCACCACTTGTATCTGCATGGTTCTCCCCCTCTCCTAGCGGGCGCTCAGTTTAGATACAGACCAAAACTATTCCAGCGTGATGATCACATCTCCGTCATTGACAAAATCACCAATGTTGCCCTTGATTTCCGTCACCACACCATCGGCTTCTGCCTGCACCGGCACTTCCATCTTCATCGACTCCAGCACGATGACGTCTTGGCCTGCCTGTACTTGATCTCCCTTTTGCACCAGGATGTTAATGATGGTACCTGCCATTGTCGCTGTCACGTTCTTCATAGTGATTGCACTCCTTAGACTGATTTTTGTTTGCGCTCCTGAATGAAGCGGGTCGTGTAGGTTCCTTTCACGAAAAGCTCGTCTTCGAGTACCTCCAGCAAAAAGGGAAGGTTCGTTTTAATACCGGTAATGATAAATTGCTCCAATGCCTTCTTGGCTTGCTCGATGGCTTCAGCCCGGTCTGCCCCAGATGCAATCACCTTGGCAATCATGGGATCGTAAAACGGAGTTACCTGTGTCCCCGTCTCCACACCGTCGTCGATTCGAATCCCTTCCAGCTCCGGCGGTTGATACAGCGTGATGGTTCCGGGAGAAGGCATGAAGGTAACCGGGTCCTCGGCGTAGATGCGAAGCTCGATTGCATGCCGGATTGCCTTGATTTCTGCCTGCTTTAGCGCAAGCGGTTTTCCGCGGGCAATATCGAGCTGCATGGCAACCAGATCAAGTCCGGTCATCTCCTCTGTAACAGGGTGTTCTACCTGCAAACGGGTGTTCATTTCCAGAAAGTAAAACTGCTTGCTTCCATCTACGATAAATTCAACCGTTCCCACGCCTGTATAGCCTACCGCCCGTGCTGCCTGAACGGCTGCAGCGCAAAGTCTCTCCCTGGTGTCGGCGTCCAGAAAAGGAGATGGACTTTCCTCCAGCACTTTTTGATGTCTTCGCTGAATGGAGCACTCTCTCTCCAGGATATGCAGTACGTTGCCATGCATATCTCCGGCAATCTGCACTTCGATATGACGCGGCTCATCTACATAACGCTCCACGTACATCGCATCATTGCCGAAGTAAGCTTTTGCCCTGCCTTTTGCTGACTGATAGGCTTGACGCAGGTCTTCTTCCTGATAACAGATCTGCATGCCAATACCGCCGCCGCCCGCGCTCGCTTTGAGCATCACCGGGTAGCCGATCTCAGCCGCCATGGAAGCCGCTTCATCGGCAGTCTCTGCTGGTTCCTGGAAGCCAGGCACGATGGGCACACCAGCTGCTTGCATCACGTTGCGCGCCGTCAATTTATCCCCCATCTGGGCAATCACCTCAGGCGTTGGACCAATGAAAAGCAGCCCTTCTTCCTCGCAGCGACGTGCAAACGCTGCATTTTCCGACAGCAGTCCATAGCCGGGGTGAATCGCATCGGCCTGGGTCTGTTTGGCGGCAGCAATGATCGCCTCCACATTGAGATAGCTGTGCGGCACCGGGGGTGGCCCGATGTGTACAGCCTCATCTGCCTCACGCACAAACGGAAGGTCCTTGTCTGCATCTGAAAACACCGCGACTGTCCCGACTCCCTGCTCACGGCAGGTGCGAATGATCCGTCTGGCGATTTCACCGCGATTGGCAATCAATACTTTTCGCATGGCAACGCTCCTCTCACTGACCAATCGTCCGTACTATGAAAACGCTTGCAACTTGTCCGGGCGATTGCCAAAATATTTAGCTTACTCTCTATTTTGCCATGAGAAATGAGTTTGATCTAGGTCGAAATTGAAATTTGTACCTTCACAGCAACAACATTTTTTGACAAACGAGATGAGATTGGAAGAAAAAGCACTATCGTGCAACCGTTTTTGTGTATAATGGATATAGGTTTGTGGAAAGGCAAAGTGCGTGAGAGGAGTGGCAACTCATGTTTGAGGTAAAACGACTAAATATCAACTACAAGACTTTGGAGGAGTTTCAAAGATTTCGCGAATTTGGCCTGGAGGAACTTTCGATGAAGGAAGACCTGGAGGCGAACATCGTGGAGAACGATTCCGAGTCTCCTTTTTACGGCATTTACGAAAATGATCTTTTGATCGCACGGATGAGTCTGTACAAAATCGACGGGAAGTACGATCGCTATTTCTCCCCTGCTCAGGATTACTATGAGCTGTGGAAGCTAGAAGTGCTGCCTGACTATCGCGGCAAGGATTTTGGTACTGCACTGGTTAACCATGCCAAAAGCTTCGGGGCACCGATCAAAACCAATTCCCGCTGTCGTGCTGATCAATTCTGGCTGAAAATGGGCTTTACTCCCGTGAAGTACAACCCGATGCGCGACCGCGGAGAAAATCCGTACGTTTGGCTTCCGGAAGGCGTCGGTCTCCAAGACTAGGGAACGAATTAAAACGAAAAAAGAAGCGGTCAGTACGGCACCGCTTCTTTTTTCTCCTTTTTTGCAAGCAAGCCCCTATTTTTCTACTCTTTCCAAATTGCCATTTTCGTCCATTTTGAAGATCGCCCTGGCAGGCTCCTCTTCGTTTAAAAATGCAAGCTTCCGGGCGCGCTCCATGATCTGAACCAGTGCCTTGTAATCTTCATTTACCCCTTGAATCTGTTCCAGCTCTTTCTGTGTCCTGTCATATGCGTCTTTCCATTCTTTTAACTCCAGCGTCTTGCCTTCCAACTCTTGTTCAAGCTGTTTGACTCTCTGAACCAGCCCTTTTTGATTGATCAACATGCGAATCACGGATTCGATCTGCTCTTCCTCCGGATGGCTGTACGTGCTTGGCGAAGATTCAGGCAAAGAAATAGATACGGGCTGCTGAGGTCTCCTGAACAGATGCGCTTCTCCGTTGCTCTGCGTTTGCACAGAAGCAAGCCGTCCCATCTTTTTTAACTGTTGCCGCTGGTTTTTGGCGATAGCGATCGCCGCGTCATACCTTTTGCGGACACAACTGTTCCAGCGAAACCCGCAAGCCGCGGCGGTTCGCCCCAAGCGTTGACCTACTTCTTCAAAAGCAGCTAGCTGAGTGCCGCCCTCGCGAATATGGCGTAGGGTGACTTCCGCCAACACCAGATCGTCATCTTCAGTCCATGCGTCCTGTCTGGAAGCTACCATGTATGAAGTCCCTCCCGTTACCTTTAAAAGGATGATGTACTCCATCCTATGCTTTTTCCTACTCTTGTAGAATCGTTTTCTATCAGAAAACTTAACTCCGCCAACCAAATGGGCGGAGGGCTAGTTGTGAAGCACAGGACGTGCCGTTGCCGGTTCGTTCTCACCAACCGACTATGTCCATAGGAATCAGCTTATGAATCCTATCGTCCTAGAAAAAGTATGTCCAAGCATAGAATTCTTTAAACAGGAGAGACTTCGGTGTGGCAGCAAGTCTTTTATTTTCGTAAAAATTTTTCTACCAGACGCACATGCTCATCATTTCCCCACAAATCGGCACACTGGCTGACTTCGCGCTCCACTCTTTCAGACTGCGGGATTCCGGCGCGCTTCCAGGCAAGCAATCTCATATAGGCTTCAATCCCGGCAAGAGGCTGGGCGGCGATCATCCTGGCAAATTGCTCCGTCTCCTCGCGCAAACGATCGGGATGGCACACATGATCGACCAAACCATATCGCTCTGCCTCTCGGGCGGTCAGCTTTTCTCCCGTTAACAAAAGAGCAAGCGCACGAGACTCAGGCAGCTTGTCCAACAAACGCGTACCCCCTCCCCAGCCAGACGTAATATGTAAACCAATTTGCACAAAGCCAAGCATAGCGGACTGGCTGGCATAGCGAAAATGACAGGAGATGGCAAATTCACTTCCTCCCCCAATCGCGTGGCCATTGATCATGGCGATGGTCGGTTTCGGAGATTCTTCGATTGTCTTCAGCATTCCGGCGACCTTGCTGAGGATCGGCAAAGCTTGCTCCCTTCCACGCGCGGCGATAAATTGTTTGAGATCTCCGCCAGAGACGAAGCTTTCTCCCTCCCCCGTAAAGATGATTACTTTTACCTGTGAATCGGCTGCACAGTCCGCGACAGCAGCCTGGATCTCCTCCGTCATTTCCAGACTGATCGCATTGTGGACCTCGGGGCGCGCCAGTGTAATCGTGGCGATTCCTTCTTTTTTCTCCAAGCGAATGGTCTCCATTTTGTCCCATCCCTTCCCTGTGATCTTGCTCTCATTGTAAACATGTTTGAAAAAAGAAAAAAGAGAAGGGATAAACCCCTCTCTTTATCAGGCAAGCAGATTTTTCATAGCCGATTGGTTAAAACCGACGATCAGGTTTTCACCGTCTGTCAGGATTGGCCGTTTTAATAGCTGTGGTTCTTCACTTAACATCTCCAACAGCTCGCTTACCGACATATCGTCAATGTTTACATCCAGGTTTTTAAAGCGCTGGCTGCGTGTGGACAATATTTCATCCAACCCATTTGTTGTCATTTTGATAATTTCAAGCAGTTCTTCAGAAGTAGGCGGATTTTTGAACAAATGCCGCTCTTCGTAGTTAACCCCATTCTCTGCCAGCCAAGCTTTTGCTTTGCGACAGGAGGTGCAACTCGGGTAGGTGAAAAACGTTAATTTTTGGGTACGGGTACGCTCTGCTACCGCCATCGTTTAACCCTCCATCTCACTCTATATCATCTTTTTGCTTTCTAAAAGTAAGCTAATAAAAAAACCTTTCTTACTTAGGATTATAAATGCGGTATTTACACTATGTCAATAGTATTAAATCTAAAAAATACGATTAGATCTACCGGTAATCGACAGCGGATCTAATCGATCAGCACACTCCCGCCTTAACATTCAGCGAAAAATCGGATACACTTAAAATAATTTGCCGCAGGAAGGGAGGGAACCATATGGAATGCGACGCTCAAAAACTAACCAGCGCCTTGGCGGATTCAACTCGTTTTTCCATCTACCAGTATGTATCGAACCGTATCGAACCTGTAACGGTTCAAGAAATCGCGGAACACTTTTCTATCCATCCAAACGTTGCCCGCCTTCATCTAACGAAGCTGGAAGATGTTCGCCTTCTAAGTTCCTCCTCCGACAAGAGCGGGAAAGGCGGACGTCCAAGCCGTCTCTATACGCTGTCTGATCATGTCGTCAGCCTTCAGTTTCCTCCGCGCGACTATCGCTTGCTCGCTGACATCGCGATCGAGAGTCTGCTTTCCCTTGGGGAAGCAGGAGAAGCGGCCCTGATCAACATGGGGCATCGCATGGGAAAGGAAATGGCGAAGCGCGCGATCAAAGAATACCCTCTTCTCAAGGAAACGGCTTCCCTGTCGGAAAAACTGGACCATATTAACCGCTTGGTAATCGCGCAGGGCTTAAAACCGGACATCGAAGCGCTGCCCGATGGCCAACTGCGATTCCGGGTCTATAACTGTACCTTCTCAGAAAGCGCGAAGCGATTTCCCAACTCCGTTTGCAAGATGCACAACGCTTTGTTGACCGGAATATTTGAGACCTACTTTGGGAACATTGAGTTACGAGAAGATGAGTCGATGTTGAGCGGATGCCGCTCCTGCAATTACACGGTGATTCATCTGCCCGATGCCTGCAGCCAGCTTTCCCCAGAAAGCTAACGCCGAATTTGCGGCTTTTCATGCATGCATTTTGATACGGTCAAAAAACCGTCATACCTTCCCGTTTACACGTCTCTCCCTGTCCTATATAATGGGGAAGGAATCTTGTAAATATTGCCGACTTGCAGCAAAAGGAGGGATTACAGATGGATCGTATGTATCGCGTACTGGGCTTCTGGACGATTGCTATCGCTCTGATGGCGTTCTGGGGTGGATTGTACCCGATGGCTCTGTTGTTCTTCGGCCTGACCGCATTTTTCGTGGCGCTCAGCTACATGAATCTGACCGAGCGGGCATATTTGAACATTTTCTTTGGTTTCATGTTCGTATCTTTTGTGGGCTTCACTTACTACACGTTCTTCGTGATGCCAGTTGGGCCACAAGAGCACTCTCTGGTGCTCCAAACATTGCTGTAAGAAAAAAGATGCTCACCTGCTGAGCATCTTTTTTCGTCTCTGACACATACATATAAAGGGCATGCCAGGTTCTCTGGCGATGCCCTTTTTTACTACCAGCTTCGTCCGCTTCTCTGAAAGCGAAAACCCGCTTGAGGCATGTCCCCTTTTGACTGAACCAGCACCCGAAACAATCCTCCCAGTCCCCCTGGCAAAATCAATTGTTGAATAGCCCGGTTCCGCTTCATTGCTTCGCTCGTAAAAGGGTCTCTGTCTTGGTGATTGACCGCTTTTTCAAGCAATCCGCTTTTGATCAGAAACTGATCCTGCCGCATGAAGCCGATCGTCTGAAAACCGGACTGCTCCCCTGCCTGGATCAACGCTGAAAAATTAACATGGGCGGTTATGTCTTGCTCCCCGACACGAACGTACGGATTGTCATCCACCTGATGACGGTAGTAACACATCAGCGTGCCTCTTTTTCTGCTCGGATGGTACAAATCTTCCTGAAGATCTCCGTAGTCGATGGTAATGATGTACCCGCACTTCAACAGTTCGGCGAGCTGGGCAAATGTCCGTCCCACCTCCAGATTAACCTCTACGCGCATTCCTTTTGGCAGTCTCTCATCGACCTCGGCCAAAAAACTGGCGAGTGCCGGGGCGGGCTCCCGCAAACACTCTTGCAGCCCCTCTCCTTGTCTGGTCACATACACCTCCTGCCACCCCTCGCCCGTTTTCTCAGCGAGATGAACAGGAAAAGCGTCAAACCACTCATTGGAGAGGATGACCCCCTCGATGGTTTCCGCTACAGCCGCCGCCTTCAGACTTTCATAGACGCGGACGGGACGCTGCCACTTCGCCAGAGCATCCTGCTGCAGCTGGCGATGGTAGGGGCTTGCTTCCACCAAGACCACCTGAATCGCAGCGAAAAGTGCCGGAGCTGCTTCCTGCAACCGGCTGAGTATGGCATTGCACAGTGCTCCCGTCCCACCTCCAATCTCGACCAGGGTGGGCGCAGACCACTTTCCGGCTTCCCACATCTCGATCACGACATCAGCCAGTGTCTCTGCAAATACAGGATGCACGGTGGCACTGGTATAAAAATCGCCGTCCTTGCCGATTTTTTGGCGGGCAGAGGTATAATACCCTCCCTGTTGATCATACAAAGCCATTTCCATGAAGCGGACAAATGGAATGGCCCCTTCTGGCCGTTGCTCGATTTCCTTGTAAATTCTGGGTAATATCGTCATCTTCGTTTCTCCTGCTATCCAAATTCAGTCAACTAAGGCTATAATACGAAAAGAGATCATACAATGTGGTGAGAGCGTCTTTGGCTTTTGGCTCCAATCACGCTACGAAACAAAAGGTGAAGAGATGCGTAAACTATTGCTCGCCTTGCTGCTTGCCCTTATGCCTTTAACCGCTTTCGCCGAGGAACTTCCCCCTTTGGAGCAGTTGATCCTGCAACAGCATTTTACACAAAAAGAGCTGGAGCGGACGCTGGGAATGATCAAACAGGAGGAAAGCCGGCTGAACGGAGAGGTAGCCCGTCTTGATTTGGACATGCAACGGCAAAAACTTGTCATGGAAGCGATGAAGCGGCATGCCGGTGAAGTAGCTGTGGCCTACTACACGGGGGAGCGCGTTTCGCTTTTGACTCTGTTGTTTGACGCTGAAAATTTTAATGATTTTTTGCTGATGTTTGATTTCCTGCAGCTCTTGTATGAAAGAGACATGCAGAAACTGGAAAAATACCAGGCCGAGCGGACAAAAATGGAAGCTATGCAGTCTGATAAGCTGCAGCGGATCACCGCTTTGCAGGAACTGAAAAAATCGTACGAAAAGCAATTGGCCGAGATGCTCGCTATCCAGGCTGAGAAAGAAGAGAATCTCTCGAAAATAGGCGATGCGACCAATGTTCAGTCCCTAATAGGCCATTTAATCGTCGATTGGCGCGAGCGCGGCCTGCCAGCTTTCCAAACCTTTTTCAGCCAATTGTCCACGGTGATGTTTCAGATTCCTGAGCTGGCTACTCCGGATCGTATTCAATCCGAGGGGTTATTCCTGCATACACTAACGATCCGGCAAGATGAGTTTAACCAATTTTTGATGAACAAAGATGAACTGTTCAAACATTCACAGTTCCGCTTCGAAAACAATCAGCTCATCGTCGAAGGTACCTATGATCACATGCAGATCAAGCTGGTCGGTTCCTACGAGCTGGTTTCGCCGAAAGAGTTGAAATTTCGCATCAATGAATTGTATTTCGACGGCTTTGCCCTGCCTTCCTCCACCATCGAGGAAATGGATCAAGCCTACGATTTTGGTTTTTACCCTGAGCTGATCTCCCCGAATATTCAGGTACAGGGAATCAGCATGGTCAACGAAGAGCTGAAGCTGCAGCTAAAAATCAATTTTCCCTTTGGTTTCGGACAGAAGTAGCTTTCTTTCCTACTCCCTTCTCTCCTTCGCCGATCAGTATGCTACCCGGCAAACTGCATATGCAAAAAGGCCAGCACTGCTAGCTGGCCTCTTTCTCTTTTTCTTTTTCTTTCCTTTTCTCCAAGGAATCGAGATGAATTTGTATTTCTTTGTCTAAACGATTCAAATAAGCCAGCACTTCTTTGGTCAAAACAGGGTCCTTCTGCCCCTGTTGAACCGCAGCCAGGGTTTGCGAGACTGGGTAGATGACATACTGACGTTTTCCATTTTTTCGATAATAATGGACATAAGTAGGAATCCATTCTGCTTGCTCTACATGTGCCTCGCCATTTTCTCCCTTGAAGAGCGTAAGCTTCAGAATAGCACCGACATCCTTGTACTCACGACGCTGTGCAGATATAAAATTGCCTAAAGAATATGCGATAAATCCGGTATGTGTCTGCCCGTTTTCCAGTGTCACGGTTTTCCATTCATAAGGCTGTAAAACATGTGGGTGCGCCCCTAGTACTAAATCGGCGCCGTACTGAATGCAAAGCGCCGCTGTTTCTTTCTGCTTGGGGCTTGGCATGCGCTGGTATTCGTTCCCAAAATGCAGTGCTACGGTGACCAGATCTGCTCCTGTTTCTCTCGCTCTGGCGATATCTTGCTTGATCAGCTCGTGATCGATCAGATTGACCAGATAGTCCTTCCCCTGCGGAATCGGTATTCCGTTCGTTCCGTACGTGTAGGCCAAGACGGCCATCGTAAAGTCGTCCTTGGTCAAGATGAGCGGCTGATTGCGGCTGGTTTCATCGCGAAAGGTCCCCGTATGCAGCATACCTACACGGTCCAACTGTTCAATTGTGCGAAGCACTCCGGGCTCTTTGCGATCCATTGAATGGTTATTAGCCGTGGTCATCGCGGTAAAGCCGATCTGTTTCAAGGTATCCGCCAAAGAGTCCGGGGAGTTGAACATCGGGTATCCGCTGAATCTCATGTCGCGTCCGGCCAGGGTCGTTTCCAGATTGCCGACCACCCAATCTGCTTCCTGAAAGATAGGTGCCACATGGGAAAAGGATGGGGAAAAATCATAGGAAACCTGATCAGGGAGCAAGGCAGCCTCCAGTTGTTCGTCATGAACCATGACATCCCCGACAGCCATCAATGTAATCCGTTGTTCGGGAAACCGGGATAAAGGCGGCTCTGTTCCAGCATTCGGCACCTCAGTGTTCTCCCCGCTTTCTTCTGGAGGCAGGGATTCCGGCATAGGATCGGCTCCAGAAACGGGAGAAGGTTGTTCCGTAGAAGCCACGGGCGGCCGTGTGCCCTGATCAGACGGCCCGGCTCCCGGCGCACATCCCACTGTTCCCCAGAGAAGCGCAGCCACCACCCATAGAGAGCAGCACCTTTTCATCGAAGCATCCCCGTTACGTAGGGATTATACGTTTTTTCCGTATCAATGGTCGTTTTGGGGCCATGGCCCGGATAGACGATTGTCTCATCGTCCAGTTCAAACAATTTATCCTGGATACTGATCATCAGTGTCTCGAAGTCACCACCTGGCAAATCGGTGCGACCGATGCTCTGGGCAAACAGCACATCGCCTCCGAAGCAATGGCGGCCAATCACAAACGAGCAGCTTCCTGGAGAGTGGCCCGGGGTATGCAACACCTGGATGGAGAAACCTGCCAGCATCAGTGTCTGCCCGTCATGCAGCTCATTCTCCGCAGGCTGGCAAACAATCGGTTCTGGCAAATGCCAGCGGGTGGAGCCGTTCAGCTCGGGATTTGTCAGCCACTCTTGCTCCAGTGGATGGATGTAAACCGGTGCATTCGTCAACGCTCTGACTGCGTTTACCCCGCCAATATGGTCCAGATGAGCATGTGTCAGCAAAATTGCCACTACGTTTTTGCCCTCCAGCTTCTGCAGCAATGGTTCGGGGTCCATACCCGGATCGATTACGATGCTTTCCTGTGTATCGTTGTTGGTGAGCAGATACGCATTGGTTTGGAAAGGGCCCAACGCCAGACTATCGATAACCAGATTTGACTCTTTCATGTGAAACCTCCTCAAATACTGTGATACGATAAAAGCAATCAACACAAAATGGGGTGATGACGGATGAAAAGGATGTTTGGGATAGAAATGCACGTTCCTTCAGGTAAACTTCCCGGCTTCTATGCACAAGTCATACATAAAATTGGAGATCATGTCAACGTGTTTGACCGCGACGAGCAGCTTTTGATCGTCGACAATGAACAAGAGCGCGACAAGCTGGCCCAGCTGCTTGAGCAAGCATCAATGCTTGGAGAGGAATTTGCGCTTTGGCTCCTTCCTGCGAGCGCCAGCATTGATCATCTCGAAGACATCGGATTCGAAAGTCAGGCGGGTCATGTCTATCTTTACACCGACAGAGTGACAGCCTTCTCGCTGGATCTGTCTTCCGGCCAGCAGCAAGATCGCTGGGCTGCGTTGGAGCAGATGAAGGAGTCAACGTTTGGACTGATCCCTGGCGAAGCTGGTGACCTTTATCTGACTGATCCTGAGCAGGAACTTTTAATAGAAGGAATCGCCAGGGCCTACCAGGTTTCTGTGAATTGGCTGGCCTCACGCGACTGATCTTGCTTCGCTGCTGCCTTACTCGATGGTAACGAAGCGGTAGCCGATCACCTGATTGTCATTCAGGCTAAATACGACCTGATATTTCTTTCCCTGCAAAGTGATTTGCCCCTCTTTCTCTTCACCAATCGGACCATACAGCTCTTGCAGGCGTTCCTTGCTGTCATAGACGGCAAGCCCCCGGTTGGTTGCAAACAGTGTCGCTTTCTCCTTCGGAACACCGCCGACCGCGATAGAATGAAGCACTCCCTGCTTGACAGTGATCATCAACTGGCAATCGTCTACAAAAAGAAGGCCCATCACTGTAGTGCCCGCACCGGCAGCAAGCTGGTCAACTGTGAAGCTTTCTCTGGTTACCGCATCCATAAAATCAGCTTTTTCCGGCTTCAAAATCTCTATCACTTGTTTGATGTTTTGTCCCAGATACATACCGCGAATGCCGAATTCTTGCTGATTTTCCAGATCAAAAGCAGCCGGCAATCCCGACTGTTGATTTTGTCCCGGTCCACATGCCTGCAGCAGAAGAACTGCAGCGATCAACCAAATGAACATAATCAGACGTCTTGTTCTCATGGGTCGTTCTCCCTTATCCGCTGGTAGATTGTACAAGTTTATCTTATCTCACCAGCAGGTCGGACGACAATAGAGGTGAGATGGATAGGCTGACAGATCAATACCTTCGGAGAAATGCTCCTCTTTACCCTGTACCATGAAGGGATGCATAATACTTCGATTGGCTTATTAAAAAAGGCTCAACCGACAAGCCTGATCCCACAAAAAATTCCAGCTTTCCCTTACCCGGTTCCGACCGGGTTTTTCTATTTTCAAAGAAGCTTTCCTTATAAAACCCCGAAAAAAGAAAAACCGCTCCCAATAAAGGAGCGGCCGTGTCGAGCCCGTTGCTTTTGGGGTTATACCGATCAGTCTCTTTGGCTCTTCAACCTCCGGATAAGAGTTTGGTTTACCTAAAGAGTACGGTTTCCGCCAGTTCGACTACTGTCGACTGCTTGATCATGACCATCCACGGTTCTTCGCCTCCTGAAGGCTTTGCGCCGATGTTTGAATCATCGATCTGCGGGCTCGACAACTATAGTGTAACCCTTTTCTTTGCTCCTATTCAGGTTTACAACAAATCGGCTGCGAGCTGCGCCAGTATGCTTCGCTCTCCTTTTTCCAGGCGAATATGCCCAGCCAGCTTTTGATCCTTGAACATTTCAACCACGTAGGTTAACCCGTTATTGCTCTCATCCAAATAGGGATGGTCTATTTGTTCCGGGTCCCCCATCAACACAATTTTGGAACCCTCCCCCACCCTCGTCAAAATCGTTTTTACTTCATGCTTGGTAAGGTTTTGCGCTTCGTCGATAATAATGTACTGCCCGGGAATCGAGCGACCGCGGATATACGTCAGCGCTTCTACCTGAATGCTACCCATACCCGCCAGGATTTTGTCCAGATCACCCGAGCGCTTTGTATTAAACAGATATTCCAAATTGTCGTAAATCGGCTGCATCCAAGGGCGCAGCTTTTCTTCTTTTTCACCGGGAAGATACCCAATGTCTTTCCCGAGTGGAACAATGGGTCTGGCGACGAGCAGTTTTTTATACGTTTGCAGGTCTTCAATCTGCAGGAGTCCGGCTGCGAGTGCCAACAAGGTTTTTCCCGTCCCCGCTTTTCCGGTCATGGTCACGAGGGGAATATCCTCCCGCAGCAAGAGTTCAACCGCCATTTTTTGCTGGACATTTCGTGCGCGTATTCCCCACATCGGATCATCGTCAGCGATCAGCATTTCCAGATTTTTCCCATCGGGGTCCACCTTGCCGATTGCCGAGATGGAGGGATTCAATTCATCCTTCAGCACGAGAAACTGATGCGGATAGAAGCGATGTTGCGGAAAGCTGGAGGAAAGAGGCAATTTGCGGTTGGCGTAGTAGTTCTTGATGAGCTCCGGCGCTGCCTGCAGCTTTTGGTAGCCTGCGTAAATACTGGAGTATTCGCCGACGACCCGGTCTGACAAGAAATCCTCCGCGATCAGTCCCAGGGCATCTGCTTTTACCCGCATCAAGGCGTCTTTGCTGACAAGAATGACAGGGCGCGGTTGAGGCGACAGGTTCTCTTCTTCCTGCAAGTTCAGCGCTACGGCAAGGATGCGGTTGTCGTTGGTGACCTCTGTAAATTGCCTTTGAAGTTTGGATAGCGAGGAATGATTCAACTCTACCCGAAACAACCCTCCTGTTTCCAAAATGAGGCCTTGGTGCAGATGTCCCAGTTCACGGAAGCTGTCAAACAGTCTGGATACATATCGTGCGTTTCGGCCAATTTCATCCATGTAGCGCTTTTTTGAATCAATTTCTTCCAACACCACGGCGGGTATGACGATTTCGTTGTCCGCAAAGGAAAACATCGCCCGTGGATCTTGCAGGAGTACGTTGGTGTCCAGAACGTAGATTTTCTTCAAAATCTCGCCTCCTATAACCCATCTGATATACCGTATGCAATTTGGGATGGGATGCTCAGCATCTGGCGACGTGATGTACTACAGTGTATGACGGCGAAAGAAAAGATAGACGGCGCTCAGAATGAAAAGCGGGACATGAGAACACAATACGAGTAATCATCTTATTTTTTGTGTGGGAGCATCTTGGATCAGCATCTTAGAGTAAAGGAGAATGACCGTGAAACGGACAGCTATTCTCGTGTTTAGTGTCAGCCTGCTGCTCTCCGCGTGCATGACTGGCAACAAGCCACCGGCAAATCAGGCAGCACCGCAGCCAAACAAACGGGCAGACGAGCGCCAGCGTGTGCAACAAACTGCACCTTCCCCCGCCTATAATCAATCGCCGCAAGCTACAGCCGACCGTCTGGTACAACTCGCCTCCCGGGTGCCAAACGTTAATGGCGCAACAGCGGTTGTTTTGGGCAAATATGCCGTCGTTGGCATCAATGTGAATCCGCATCTTGACCGTCCAGAAGTAGGCGTAATCAAATATTCGGTCGCGGAAGCGCTCAAGGAAGACCCTCAAGGAGCAACTGCCCTGGTGACGGCTGACCCTGGTCTCGTACAACGCGTCAGAGAAATGGCGGCTGACATGCGACGTGGCCGACCCATCGCCGGGATCGCCGAAGAGCTGGGTGATGTCGTCGGGCGAATCATTCCGCAAGCTCCCAGTAACGTAAAGAAAAAAGAAGAACCTCCGACACGAGAAAATGAACAGCGAATCAACAAATCAGGAAAGTCCCGCCCAGAAGGAAACCACAAAATTCCGGTCAACCGTCAATAAAAAGAAAGAGGCATGCCCCGGTTTACGTACCGGAGTATGCCTCTTCTTTGCTTTCGAAGGATAGATTTTCCAAGCTATTCAGTGCCTGCTCCAGATCATGGATCAGGTCATCAGCGTCCTCCAAGCCCGCGGACAGTCGAATCAAACCGTCTGTAATGCCTCTGCACACTCTCTCTTCTTTTGGCATAGCAGCATGTGACATCGTGGCAGGATACGACAAGATTGTTTCGACCGCCCCCAAACTCACGGCTACGATGGGCAGAGTCACCCGATCAAAAAGCGCTTTAGCCCTCTCTCTGCTGCCGACATCAAAGGATAGAACGGCTCCATGTCCACTGGCTTGTCTGGCTTGCAGGAGATGTCCCGGATGCTGCTCCAAGCCTGTATAGTATACCTTCTTCACTTCGGGGTGACCGGCCAGCCAGCGGGCAATCTTGTCAGCTGTCCGGGTGCTTACATCGAGACGTGCTTTTAATGATTTCAAGCCGCGCATGACCAGCCAGGAATCCTGCGCCCCCAGTACGGCCCCCATCCCGTTTTGAATAAAGTAAAGCTGCTCCCCTAATTCCTTGTCCCTGGTTACGGCCAAGCCCGCAACTACGTCACTGTGCCCGCCGATAAACTTGGTGGCTGAGTGAATGACGATATCTGCTCCCAGCTCCAGCGGTCTTTGATAGTAGGGGGTCAAAAAGGTGTTGTCGACAATCACCAGCAGGTTGTTACTGCGTGCCAGCCTGCAGATCGCCGCAATATCTGTAACCTTCAACGTCGGATTGGAGGGTGTCTCCAGATAAATGCCGCGCGTACAGGGGGTGATTGCTTTTTCCACTTCGGCGAGCGAGGTCGTATCCACGAAAGTAACATCAATGTTCATCCGTGACAAAACTTTGGTTAAAAAACGATACGTCCCGCCGTAAACGTCCTCTGCAACGACGATGTGATCTCCTGCCGAAAAGAGCATGAAGACACTGGAAATGGCCGCCATTCCGGAAGCAAAGGCAAACCCCCGCTCCCCGCCCTCCAGTACGGCAATCGCATCCTCCAATGCCTGGCGGGTCGGGTTGCCGGAGCGCGAATAATCAAAAGCGCCCGGCCGGTCAAGATCTGCTTGATGAAAGGTAGAGGCCTGATAAATCGGCGTAGAGGCGGCACCCGTTGCCGGATCAAAACAACTGGTTCCATGCAAAAGCTTGGTAGCAAATTTCATCGGATACACTCCCTCGCAACCAGACTGGCATCTAGCGCCTGACATAAATCCGCAATCAGGTCCTCCGGATGCTCAATTCCAACTGACAACCGCAGCAATCGATCACATACACCTACGTATTCCCGAACCTCCTGCGGTATATCAGCATGTGTCTGCGTCGCAGGGTACGTACATAAGGACTCCACTCCGCCGAGGCTCTCTGCAAAAGAAACAATGTTCAGACTCTCCAGAAAGGGGCCGACCTGTTCCGGGAAGCGGACGCGAAACGAAACCATACCGCTGTATCCGCTCGCCTGTTTGCTTTGAATGTCAAAGCCCTCCTGAGCCTCTAGACCGGGGTAAAACACTTCCGCAACAGCCGGATGCTCCTGCAGTTTCCTGGCGATGGCCAAAGCGTTGCTCTGATGGCGTTCCATGCGCAGGGCCAGCGTCTTCATCCCTCTGAGAAGCAGCCAGCAATCATTCGGACCGAGGACTGCACCGATTGAATTATGCAAAAACCGGACCTTTTCAGACAACTCTTTTCCCTTGGTCACAATCAGTCCAGCGAGAACATCATTATGTCCCCCCAGATATTTTGTGGCACTGTGCAGGACCAAATTCGCCCCCAATTCCAGCGGCCGCTGAAAATACGGCGTCATGAATGTGTTGTCCACCAGG
Source organism: Brevibacillus ruminantium (assembly GCF_023746555.1). NCBI lineage: Bacteria > Bacillati > Bacillota > Bacilli > Caryophanales > Paenibacillaceae > Brevibacillus > Brevibacillus ruminantium. Next base: position 1,987,716 of record NZ_CP098755.1, on the reverse strand, counting down.
GTCAACAGCCCATGGCGTTTGGCGATTTCAGAGACGGCCTGGATATTGGTAATCTGCATCAGCGGATTGGTCGGTGTTTCGACCAGAACCGCTTTTGAATCCGGCCGGATCGCCTGCTCGAATGCTTGCAGATCACGCAAATCGACGTAGCTGAAACAAAGGCCGTAACGGCTCAGAACTTGCTCAAAAAGGCGGTACGTTCCCCCGTATAAATCAAGCGAAACAATCAAATGATCTCCTTGAGAGAAGAGCCCCATTACCGTATGGATCGCTGCCATCCCCGACGCACAGGCAAATCCGGCATCCCCGCTTTCCGCTTCTGCGATTGCCAGCTCGAGCACCTCTCTCGTGGGGTTTGCGGTACGGGTGTAGTCAAATCCAGTACTTTGTCCCTGGGCGGGGTGGCGGTATGCTGTTGCGTTGTAGACAGGGAAGCTGACAGCACCTGTGGTTTGGTCTCTCCCGACTCCAGCCTGAACCAGTTTTGTTTCCAAGTACATCTCGTTCTCTCCCTCCGATGGTGATTGAGGGCATGAAAAAGCCCTCTTTTCTTTTGAAAAGAAGGCTTTGTTTACGTCGCCGTAAGCAAATCCTTCTCATCTTTCAGAGCAATCATGCTCTGCAGGAATTAGCACCAGTATTGTCCTGTAAACAGGAAAATTGGTTGCCGGGCATCATCGGGCCAGTCCCTCCGCCTCTCTGGATAAGAAGTTTGCTATTCAATTTGTTGAACCTAATAGTACCGGATTGAAGAAGGTACTGTCAACTGATTATTTCCCTTTTTTTACCCGTTCTCTCTATTCCGCTCCGCGAAGCGCTGTCATCACCTGATTATCCAGCTTGGCAGCTGCATTTTTATCGTATGTTTTTTCATACTGCGGTTCTACAGAAATGCGGGAACCATAAAACATGACATCTCGCACAGCTTCGATGGTGACTTCTACCATCGCCAGCTTGAGCGGAACACCCTCCATCCGCTCGCTCTTTAGGGCAGCCTTGCCATTGATCGCAAAAGAAGAGCCTGCGCCGATTAGATGCAGAACAATCTGCGGTTCCTTGGCAATATTGGCTAAAATCCGGGAGCGATTATCGACGGCAAACCGAATGACTTGCGGGGTAGCCGCATAGGTCCAGGAAAGTGAGCTAAGCGAAGGAGCCCCCGACTCATGGTCAACGGTGCCGAGTGTGATAAAACGCTCCTGTTGCAACAGCCCAAACAATTCCTCCGAAAGTGTCTGGGAAACGGTCTCAGCCATTCCGAAGCCTCCTTGTGAAAAGTATTGTACGTCTATTGTACCCGGCCTGGTAACGATAGGCAAACGTTTACGCTCTACGCTTGATTATCGCCTTCTTTTTGCCTACACTGGTAGATACCGGAAAAATAGTAAAAGGGACAGGAGGAGACTTCGGATGACACAAACACCTACGGACCGCCTGTTAGAAAAAATAGACCAGCTCCTGAGTGAATTGCAGGAGGCGCGAAAGTTAAATGAACGTATGGACAAGATCGCCATGTTTCTTGAGGATATCCGCTTGGCCGACGTGATTCAGAATTATACAGCCCCGCGAAAACTGCTGTGGATCAATTTCCTCGCAGGTCTTGCACGGGGCCTTGGCCTCACCATCGGTACCGCCATTGTATTGACTTTACTTGGATCGGTTCTGAGCAAGTTTCTCTCCGTCCCGATTATCGGAGACTATATCAAGGAGCTTGTCGATTACGTTTCCAGCTATTATCATCATCAGCCTTAGTCGTCATCACGGTCGTCATCTTGGTCGTCATCATGGTTGTCGTTCCCGTGCTTTTTCCAATAACCGTAAGCATTCCCGTTCGAATGCTTATTTTCTTTTTTCTTGTCATTTTCTTTTTTCTTCTCGTTTTCTTTCTTCTTTTCGTTTTCTTTCTTCTTTTCGTCTTCCTGTTTCTGTTTCTCCCCGTTTACCGGAGTTCCATGAGGGATATCCGCCTGAGTGACTACCTTGCCATCGATGACCAGCTCCAACTGAACGGATTTGGCACTGTAGGAACGGTTCTTGTAGGAGAGCTTCACTTCAAATTTACCGTCATCTTTCAGCTTTACCTCGTGCTTCTGTCCATCTGGCGCGATCACATACAATGTGGCCTTCTTGTTCTTGCTGTAGCCGCTTACCTTGCCTTCTACCTCGATTTCCTTGTCTTTGGCATCCAGCTTTGCTTTCCCGGTGATATTGTAGTCAGCAGGCTTGGCCGGATCTGGCTTGCTTGGGTTTTCAGGCTTGGCCAAAGCTAGAACTTCGATCCATTGAGAATCCAGCTTTTTGCCGTCTTTGTAAACCTCGACGAGTACTTTCTCTTTACCTGCTTCCACATTCTTGAAGGTTACGGAATAAGAACCGACACCCTCCCAAAGCTTTTTCACACCAGCCTCTCTGGTTTCGCCATCGTAGCTCACTACTACTTTGCCGTTCTGGATATTCACCACGCCGTTTACCTTCAGCTCACTCTTCCGGCTGTCCAATACGGCTTGGGAATGGATCAATGTATGAGCGTCAAGCACTGTACCTGTGTTCACACGTACTTCACGCGTATCTACAAGCTTGTCATTTACATATGCCTTCACTGTGGCGTACTGGGGAGTCGCACTGACGACGGAGGCAAAGCTGACCGTAAAGGTATCGTTTGCATTCGGCATCACTTCCATGACGTCACCGTTTGGCTTGACGATCACGACCTTCGTCACATCTTCTGTCACTTCGCCTTTCAGGTAGGTGGTGTTCTCTTTGATCTCCGGATTCAAGCTGAGGAATCCCTGATCGACTTCATTGAAGCGGACTTCCAAATAGATATCACTGTAGTATTGATTGTAAATCCGATTCCATTCCGCTTCATTTTTTTCAATGAAGGTTTGCATTTTGACGTCGAGGTTCAGTTTATCCACCACAATGTATAGATGGTCAGCCTGAGTTTTCAAAAGCAGATTCAATGTCGCCGGGTCTTTCGCTGCCAACTCTTTCAGATTGTAACGCGTAACCTGTTTGCCTTCTTCATTCATGACAACTTTTGTTGCACTGCTGTTGCCGAGGGAGCTGGCATTGGCCAGGAGCGGAACCGCCCCTCCAATAATCGTTGCTGCTGCAAGAACAGCAAGCACGGGCTTGGTCATGTATTTTTTCATTGATGTATTTCCCCTTTCCATATTTCCCCTCATGCCTTTTGGCACAATTACTGACGGCCTGTTACACGGAAAGGTTGCAGGATTTTAAAAAAGCAGCAAAATAGCAAAGAGCCCCTCACCTTGAATGGACGGGGCTCTTCCTTGTGCTTTCACGCTTTTGCTACTGGTTGTAGCGGGGTTCACTTTCAATGGCCCGCAAAAGAGTTTCCGCCTCTTCGCGGTCAAACCGGCGTTCGGATCTCTCGTCATCAAATAAAGCCGTTACGACGTAGCAATGTTCTTCAGCATGGTAAGACAATTCACTGGCCTTGTGGTCTTCCCGCAGGATTTCCTCAAAAAAAGAGGCAGTATCCGCTGCAGAGCGGTCTTCCGGTCTGGCTTCGGCCACAAGCTTGATCTGCAGCCAGTTTGCAAGTGCATCCTCACGCTTCATCCGGCTTCCCTCACTTTCGTGTGCTGCCATCGGGCTTGATTCTGACTTTGACAATCACCAGAATCGCGATAGCAATCAGGAGTGCGCTCTTCACGGGCAATTGTACATCCAGGATGGCAAAGATCAATGCACCTGCAAACAGGAGGATATACAGCAGAACATTTTTCAGAATCGGCATGCGTATCCGCGTGGCAAAACCGAGATAATAGACGAGGATCAACTGCACAAAAATAATCCAGGCCCGGTAATGGTCTGCCCACATGCGAAAACTGTCATATAGTGAAGGTTCTCCCGCCCCAGAGGGAGAATAGGTGGAGACAAGGTCAAACCATTCCATTTGCTATCCCTCCTGGCCTGCCGACATGCCACTTCCGCGAAGTTCATGCAAATAGACCATTTCCTCGGCATATTCCCGCTCGTCATCCACCGGAGTCTCCAAAATGACCGGCAAGTGCTGCAGCTTCTTGGACACGAGGAATTTTTTCAGCGCACTGCTGCCAATTTCCCCTTTTCCGATCTTTTCGTGACGGTCTTTTCTGCTGGCAAACGGTGCCTTGCTGTCATTGAAGTGAATGGCAACCAGGTGCTCCAGATAACCTGTGCTTTCCATTTCGTCCATCAACTGATCAAAAGTTTCTTCGTTCCACTCTCCTGCTGCAAACGAGTGGCATGTATCAAAGCAGAAACCGATTTTCTCCGCATTTTTGGTTGCGCCGCGAATTTCCATCAGCGAAGAGAGGGTCAGCCCCAGCTCGGAGCCTTGTCCAGCCGTATTTTCCAAGAGTAGCTTTACACTGCCCTCATACTGATCCAGGATCAGATCGAGCGTCTCCACCATGCGGCGGATGCCGTATTCCTCTCCCTCTCCTACATGCTTGCCACAGTGTACAACCGCACCTTTGGCCCCATACGCCTCGGCAATGTGCAGATCTTCCAGAATCGAACGAATCGTCACTTCCTGCAAATCTTCCTTGGGCGTAGACAAATTGGTTATGTACGGTGTGTGACAGATCAGCTCAAGATCGTGCTGCCGCAAAAGTGCAACCCCTTTTTCTGCATCTTTATAATCCACTTTTTTGGGTCGTAGACCGCGCGGATTTTTTGTAAACACCTGCAAGGATTCTGCTCCCAGCTCAACAGCGCGCAGAACTGCACTTTCCAGTCCTTTGCCGACACTAATATGGCATCCGATTTTCAATCTATATTCACTCCTACTTCAGTATACAGTCTCGTCCATTTCACTTTATCAGTTGCTTCGGAGACTGTCAAAATTCCAATTGCAGCGTCATTTGTTTCCCATGCATTCTCGTCCCTCTTTTTTCATACGCTTTGGTAAAAAGGGTGAGCGGGAGGGGTTTGTGTGAAGCATTCCCAGGCATTGGCCAGTCTTCAATTTTTGCAAGAACAGTTTGACTACGCAGTCATGCATGATTCCTGCAGAAGAAGCGGAAATGGGGAGGTACGAACCATCATTGTTCAAAATCCAGAGGGAGTAGTACGCGTCCTGCAAAGTACCGTACGGAAACGAACCGAATCCACTCAACAAATCATCTTGTCTGAAGTGGAGATGAACATCCTCAAGCAATTGACCTGAACATTCGCTCTGGAAGCAGCTCTCTTTTCCGTGCTATAGTGGACGGGATGACTACTCTTTGAAAGAGGTGGAGTCCTTGAGTATCCATGACATTCCTGTCACAACCATAACCGGCGAGGAAACGACGCTGGCAGACTTCAAAGGAAAAGTACTGCTGATTGTCAATACAGCCAGCGCTTGCGGCCTCACACCACAGTACAAGGGCCTTCAGGAGTTGTACGAACGCTATCAGGACCGCGGCTTCGTTGTTCTCGGCTTCCCCTGCAACCAATTCGCCCAGCAAGAGCCTGGCACGGCTGATGAAATCGCTGCTTTCTGCGAGCGCAATTACGGAGTCACCTTCCCGCTGTTCGCCAAAATCGACGTAAATGGGCCAGATGCTCATCCACTGTACCAGTACTTGAAAAGCCATGCACCAGAAGGCGAAGACCAAGAAATCGAATGGAACTTCGCCAAGTTTCTCGTAGACGGAGCGGGAATGGTTGTACAGCGCATCGATCCGCGTGTAAAACCGGAGGAACTGACGGCGTTGATTGAGGAATATCTGCCTGCTGGTTGAGAAAAAACAGCCCTCGGACACTCATCGTTGCTTGATCATACGATGAAAGCATCCTGTTCCAGTTTACACGGGTCAAAAAAAGCCGCCTTCAAAGAGGCGGCTTTTTCTTTTCCCTTGCTTGATGCTTGCGATTAAGACTGAGCGACATAGCGTTTTTGTTTTTCATAACGCTCGCGCTCAGATTTGGTCAGATATTTTTTGCGCAGACGAACAGATGTCGGGGTAACCTCGCACAGTTCATCGTCGTTCAGGTATTCCAGCGCCTCTTCGAGAGTCAGGAGACGTGGTGTTTTCATTTTGACGGTATCATCTTTCGTCGCCGAACGAACGTTGGTGGCATGCTTTTCTTTGCAGACGTTGACGGTCAGATCGTTATCGCGGTTGTGTTCCCCGACGATCATGCCTTCGTACACTTCGGTACCCGGCTCGATAAACATGATGCCGCGGTCTTCCACAGACATCAAGCCATAAGTGGTTGCCGTACCAGTCTCGTTGGAGATCAGTACGCCAGCATGGCGACCACCCACACTTCCTGCTACCAGAGGGCGATAGCTGTCAAAGGAGTGGTTCATAATGCCGTAGCCACGCGTAATGGTCAAGAATTCGGTACGGTACCCGATCAGACCGCGAGATGGGATAATGAACTCCAGGCGAACCTGGCCAAATCCGTTGTTGATCATATTCACCATCTCGGCTTTTCGCTGGCCAAGGGTTTCCATAACAGGACCCGTATACTCTTCCGGAACGTCGATAATCAGTCGTTCCGCCGGCTCCATTTTCTGTCCATCAATCAGACGAACGATTACTTCCGGTTTGGATACACCCAGCTCGAAGCCTTCACGGCGCATGTTTTCCACCAAGATAGAAAGATGCAGCTCGCCGCGCCCGGAAACCACATAGGCATCAGGCGAATCCGTTTCTTCCACGCGGAGGGAAACATCTGTCTCCAGCTCGGCCATCAGGCGATCACGCAGCTTGCGAGAGGTGACATGTTTGCCTTCGCGCCCAGCAAACGGGCTGTTGTTTACGAGGAAGGTCATCTGAAGAGTCGGCTCGTCGATTTTCAGCAGCGGCAACGGATCTGGATGATCGGTGTGACATACGGTCTCACCCACGTTGATGTCTTCCAGGCCGGAAATAGCAACGATGTCGCCCGCTTTTGCGGTTTTTTGCTCGACGCGTTGCAGCCCGGAGAAGCCAAACAGCTTTTGCACCCGCATCCGTTTTACACTGCCGTCGCGTTTAACCAAGGCAACGGTGTCATTTACGTTCAAAACGCCGCGATAAATACGGCCGATTCCGATTCTTCCCAAAAAGTCGTTGTAATCCAGCATCGTCACCTGCATTTGCAGCGGCTCTTCAGCATTGGCATCCGGTGCTGGAATATGTTCCACAATGGTATCAAACAACGGACGCAAATCACCCTCCAGTTTATCCGGTTCCAAACCGGCGATACCTTGCAGACCAGATGCGTATACAATCGGAAACTCCAATTGTTCTTCATTCGCGTCGAGATCAATAAAGAGGTCGTAAATTTCATTAATCACTTCTTGCGGACGTGCGTTATCACGGTCCACTTTATTGACCACGACGATTGGCGTTACATTCGATTCCAGCGCTTTTTTCAAGACGAAACGCGTTTGCGGCATGCACCCTTCAAATGCGTCTACAATCAAGATCACGCCATCCACCATGCTCATGATCCGTTCCACTTCTCCGCCAAAGTCGGCGTGGCCCGGTGTATCAAGAATGTTAATGGTGTACTCTTTGTATTTTACGGATGTGGTTTTTGCCAAAATCGTAATTCCGCGCTCCCGCTCCAGATCGTTGGAGTCCATCATCCGCTCCTCTACATGCTGGTTGCTGCGGAAGGTACCAGATTGAATCAACAGTTTGTCCACCAACGTAGTTTTCCCGTGGTCGACGTGGGCAATAATGGCTATGTTGCGTATGTCAAGACGCTTCATGTAAACCTCCTCGTTTATGCGTACAATTTATATTAACAGGTTGAGAAAAATGGCACAATGGGGCGTTTTGACAAGCCCCTTCCTGAGTAATGAGTTTGCAGGGTACTCATACTAAGTTCAGGAGGTGGCTCACCATGAATAAAAAATGGATGTATCCCGTCGTTGGATTGCTAATATTGGCCTCCCTGCCTGGCTGCGGCAAATCCAGTACGGGTCCAAACCCCAAAACACAAAATGCAGCTCAGACGCAAAAAGCAGCGCAAACACAAAATGCTGCCCATACACAAAAGGCAAGACCCCAAGCTGGGACTCAGGGAACGGCGCAAACCAATATGCATCCCTACACCACCAACTATTTCCATTATGACGGTACCCAGCAAAGGATGGGCGTCAACCAGTTTGACCGGATTGCAGCGGAACGTCTGGTAAGAGCTGCTAGCACTGTGCCCGGAGTTTCGGGGGCAACTGCAGTCGTACACGGCAATGACGCTGTCATTGGCGTAAAAACCCGCTTCCCTGCCAATCAAACTCAGCAGCGTCAGGTGATCGAGCAAAAAGTCCATGCAGCGGCCCGTTCCGCTTCACCCCAAATGCGTATCCGGGTGACCTCCGACGATCACATGTACGGTCGGGTGCATCGTCTCAGCACTTCCCTCACCCACGGAGTTTCGAACGCAGCCCATTCGCTCACGACCGGGCCAACCACAGTGGGAGGAAACCTCTCCAACGCCGCTGGCGATTTCACTGCCTTGATTCGTGATTTGGGACGATCTGTTACGGCGCCTTTCCGTTAATTTTCGTGGATGCATGGTTTTTGACACAAAAGAGGTGCGGACATTGCCGCACCTCTTGGCTTTTAAGAATCGATAATTACTTGCTTGCCACCTCAGCCGACTTCATTTCCGGTTCAACGACTTGCAACTCGCCTGTTCCACGAACCAATTTCTTCGCGTACACTTTTTCCGGCTTCAATACTGATACCAGATAATCAATAGCGACTTGCGGGTCTACAGTCTCACCGCAGGTGTAGCAGTCCAGAGCCGCAAATCCTCGCTCCGGGTAGGTGTGAATAGACAGATGGCTTTCCGAGAGAAGAACCAGAACGGTAGCCCCTTGAGGAGAAAACTGCTTAGCTTGCACACTTAATACGGTGGCACCACAGCTTTCAGCAGCTTCGATCATTTCCTTTTTCAAAAACTCTGCGTCGTTCAACAAGTCAAACTGAACTCCCCATGTGTCAACGGCAACGTGTCTTCCGAAAGTTGAGTATTCCATCTTTCGGTTCCCCCTTCCTAGCAAGTGTAATGTTAAACATCGCTAGGACCTGCGTCATTCACTAACGGGGGCGGCTTCCCTCTTGTTATCCACCCTTTAAAGTGAATCCTGGTTCCTAATCCTGTTTCCAACGAAAACAACCATACCATGCTTCGGCCTACATTACAATACCTTTTACAAAAGAAAAATGCGGAAAACAAAAAATGGGCGCAAACGCACCCATTTTTTGTTAAGAACTGCGGCCTCAGGCTTCCAGTTCAAACAACCGACGTGACATGGCACACAATCGAGAGTCGATCATGTCGAGCTTTTCCGGGGCCTCATGTTTGGCCCAGTTTCGCAAGTCCAGCCATCTATCCGTCTCTTGTCGGATCGAATCAATCTCGCATTCACTTCCCGTTTTACGGAACAACATTTCCAGTTCCTTAGCTGCATGGGGAGCAGAATTTTCAAAAATGGACACTTCTTCGTCGTCGGAAATCTCCTGGATTCTTACGACAGAGCCCTCGTCGTAATGGTAAACGACAGTGAAGCCCTGATAAATCCGATGGACGATTCCGTGGCCTCGAAACGTTTTCATTGCCTTCCGCATAGCATTAGCCAGTTGCATATCTCGAATGAGGTAGGAGCTTTCACAGGAATACCGGTTGCCCTTACGGTGGAAAGTCAATTGAATCGCACCGCTCTGGTCCGTCAACAAAACGTCCCGATCGCCGTTTTCAAAAATTTTCATTTCGACTGAAATGTGCTCATTGGTGAAGAGAGAGACGAATCGGTTCAACTCTTCTTCGTTCATCGTAAAATAGGCCTTGGCGTAATTGGTTGCTAAACGCTGTGCCATAACTATCTCCTCAATTCTCTTGGTTTACCTGATCGCTGAGACGATAACAGTTTTCCCATTGAGGAGCTACGCTAAGTGTCGACGAAGGAACGTTGTAGAACCTGGCCTTGCCCAGCGAATCGAAAATCGCTTTGGGTATTGAAGGCGGATCACCTACTTTTCGTATTTAAAGCCGACCTTTATACACTTTATTATACTACGGGGTTTGCGAAATGTCTTGAGAGAAAAGCGGATGAATTTTCGCAAAACAGACGAATATCGGCTAAATTTTATCTTGACGCAAAAAGAACTCTGTAATTCTACAGAAAACTGCCAAAATGTACTGTTTTCCACGTCAAGCTCAGGAGGAGCGAGCGGCTGATTGATTCATCGCTTTTCGAATCGCTGTTTGTTCTTCTTCCGATAAATGGTACGACGATGAGCCTTGCTCAACCGGTTTGGCGTAGACACGGGACTCCATTCGACTGTAAATGCTGGTCATCACAACACCGTTTTGTGCATCATCCAGAATCGCCAAAGAAAAGCTGAGATCGCTTCCGATGTCTTCAAACGCGTTATACCGCACGATCCCGAGATTTCCGCTCTGTCCAGCAATTCGCTGGGACAAGCGATTCACCAAGAACTGCTGATCCACTTGCCGCTTTTTCATGTCATCCATTTCCTGAAAAAGCTGATGCATGCCTTCCTCCAGATTGGCTCCATTGGTTCCACTCAACAATTTGCTTAGCGACTTGCGGAGTCGACTGATGCGAACAGCCTGCAGGATCACGAGCAGAAACAACAGAAAAATAGCTGCAAACATGACCAAGAACAGGATGGGAGTGCTTTCCGCAAGTGATAGGACAGATTCCATGTATCGTTTACTTCCTTTCTACTGGGGCCCGAAGGCCAAAAATCCTCTTCTATTGTACAACTCTGGTACTAGCCAATTCAAATGGGAATCGAGGCACTCCGGCATTTTTCTGAGAAGAGGCATTTTCCGCACTGCGGCTGACGCTTTTTACAGAATTCTTTGCCGTGCTCAACGATTAGTCCGTGGAGGCGCTGCAGGTCCTGGAGCTCTTCAATTTCGGCTTGAATTGCCATGCGGATTTGCCCGTAGGTACATGATTCTCCCGTCAGGCGCAACCACAGGCGGCGCGTGTAGGCATCGCCCGAAATCGAAGGACGGTCGAGGGCATAGGCAAGGATCGTATCGGCCGTTTCTTCTCCGATACCTTTCATTGCGAGCAGTTGTCGCCGAAGCTGTTCCCCTGATTCGTTGCTCTTGCGAATAACCTCCATCCCGCCTTTTTGGACGATCCAGCGGGAAATCTGCAGCAGGCATGCGCTTTTGGCCCGTTGAAAACCGGCGGGCCGAATGATTTCCTGAAGCTCCTCGGCTGACAGGAGCAAAAGTTTTTCGGGAAAAAGTATTCCGGCTGCATCCATGCGCTCCAGCGCCTTCACCACGTTGCTCCAGTTTGTATTTTGTACGAGAATGCTGCCGACTACACGGCTGAACGGGTCTGCCATTCCCCACCAGCTCTCCACCTGAAAATCTGGGAATGCCCTCTCAAGCTGGCGGTAAATCGATTGCCACACGATCGCGTTCCCCTCCCCTCACTCGTTCATCCTGCTTCATTTGTTTTCCTTCCCCCATTGTAACCTTGTCCAGAGCCAGCAGGAAAATGAAATCAAAAAAAGCGACACTCTCGATTCGAGATGCCGCTCTTTTATTCCTTTTTCACATGTCTAGCCATCATCGGATTTGTTCTTGCCTCCACTCATCAACTCATCAACTTCATCACTACTGGTTCAGTCAAGCTTCCAAAAGCAGCATTTCCTTGCGGAGCTGCTTCAAGCGTTCGGTCGATCTGCGAACCTGTACCGTATCCTTTGCTTGCAAGGCGTCGTACAAGGTGGCCAGTTCGTAATCCAACTCCAATCGTAAAACGGGGATACGTTCTTCTGCGTCACGGCGTTTGAGGGCGGCGATCACCTGATCCATGGTCACACTGCATGCTTTTTCGTAGATCACTTTTTTCTCAGCTCCTTTTATCTCTACGATTTTGACGGCTTCCCCATACCGAATGTGCTTTACCAGTACCCCGCTGTCATGGATCATCTTCACGATCACATGACCTTTGGCCCTTTGGATAAAGCGATAAAGCACGAGGGCCATCCGGGTGTCCTGGAGTGAGCAGTCTGGCTGTTGCCATTTGTAAAAGCCGTTAACACGATCCAATCTCCATTCCGACCTGTTTTCTTGGTTGCATACGAGAAAAGAAAATTGTTCCTGTGTCTCCTTCCAGGTGACAATTGCTCCAGTGTCGACCAAAGCGTGCATCATCGCGTGCAATGTCTTGCGATCAAACCAGACAGCCAGATTGCAATACTCCAGTTCCTTCCCATCTGTCATCCTATCCCCCCATTCGCAGAATACTCAGATAAATACACCTGCTTACGGGAGTGAGTGGTATATCATATTATTCTCCATCCGCTTTTGCTATTCGTTTCTCCGTCATGTTTTTTGCTGGTGTCTTATGTTATTATATGGAGGATTCCAAGCTCTTTTGCCAAAGATATCCGCCCGTTTATACGGGCGATTCCCTACATAACGCCAGATACGAGGTGGAAAGATAACCATGTCTTTTACAGGATTTCATGAAAAAGATTTTGATGTATTTTCAATTGAGGGCCTGGATGACCGAATGCAGGGAATTATCAGTCAGATTCGTCCCAAGCTGGAATTCCTCGGTCAGCATTTCGCTGCCTCCCTGTCTGCTTTAACCGGAGAAGAGATGTTTTTTCACGTAGCCAAGCATGCACGAAGAACTGTGAATCCTCCCAATGATACCTGGGTGGCTTGGGCTGGTGACAAACGCGGATACAAGAAACACCCACATTTTCAGGTAGGCTTGTGGGGAACTCATCTGTTCGTCTGGTATGCTGTCATCTATGAATCGCCTTTTAAGGAAGGGATTAGCCAGTCTATGGCCGAGCATCTGGATGAAATCATGGCGACCATTCCCGACGATTTCCGCTGGTCACCGGATCATATGCAACCGGAAAGCACCACTCAAGCTGTCTTGGGACGGGAAGGAGTAGCGCAGATGATCGACAGACTGCAGCGTGTGAAAAAAGCCGAACTCCTTTGTGGGTTTACGATTGATCGGCATAATCCCCTACTTCGTGACGGTGACAAGCTGCTGAAGCGAATGGATGAAACGTTTTCGACTCTCGCCAAGCTGTACCAGCTCGGCAAGCAGGGCACCGTCAGCGCCTCTCGGTAGGGATTATTGAAGGTATATGCAAGAGAACAGGTCCGCTTTCATCTGAAATGCGCATGCCTGTTCTTTTGACTTTCTACCTCATCCCCGTCATCCGCGACTACTGAAAAAATTTCCAACTGTCATTCCATACTTTGGTTGAGAAAAGCCAGCCGTTCCTCAACCTCGCGGAACATGCGTTCAAACAGTGTCTGCACTCGCGGGACATCCTCGATAAGACCGATAACCTGTCCTGCCCATCCGAAGCCTTCCTGTTCGTCACCTTCGTAGATGAACCGGCGATTACGTTCCCCGCTGATGTACGGTTTTAATTCCTCAAAGCCGGCCCCTTTGCCCTCCAGCTCTAAAATCTGGTCAGAACCAGGAGTTCGTACGACTCGCGCAGGTGTTCCCAGCGTTCGTTTGATCACGGTCGTGTCATGCTCCGTTCCTTTGATCAAAGCACTCTTGTAAGCAGGGTGGGCGTGAACGCACTCTTCCGTCGCGATGAACCGCGTCCCCATCTCCACTCCCTCCGCACCAAGTGCAAGCGCTGCCACTATGCCTCGACCGTCACCAATCCCGCCGCTTGCCAGCACAGGGATGCGGACAGAATCGACTACACGCGGGATCAGCACGAAAGTTCCGATGTCGTCTCGTCCGAGATGGCCGCCACCTTCTTGGCCCACAGCCATGACAGCATCCGCCCCGATTGACTCGGCTTTTTGCGCTTGGCGAACGGAAGCTACCAGCACCAGCGTTTTCACATCAAGACCTTCTGTTCGCCTGATCAGTGGCTCGGGATTTCCTCCCGTTACGGAAATCACCTTGATGCCTTCCTCCAATGCCGCATCCAGCATCGATTCATAGGGACGTCCGTGCTGACCGATGGCAAAATTGACGCCAAACGGCTTGTCTGTGAGACTTTTGATTTTGCGAATCTCTTCTCGCAAGGCTTCGGGAGAGGGCAAAGACATAGCCGTAATTTGTCCCAGGCCGCCTGCATTGGAGACAGCAGCAGCCAGATCGGCATACGCCAGATAGGCCAATCCCCCTTGAACGACTGGATACTTTACCTGAAGAAGTTCCGTTACTCTTGTTTTCATAAGGGCTTCACCTCACACACTCATTCACTTCTCGGCCAAGCGGAGAACTCCTGCCCGATCGATCAATTTTGGATGAAAAATTCGCTTGCTTTCCCCCTTCATTTTGCTATACTCAATTTGTTTGTTTTTTACCCTTTATTTCTTTTGCAAAGTGAGGCGATCATATGAGACAAAAGAGAACTCCTCTGTTTAGCGGGTTGCTGGAGCACGCTCGAAAGAACCCCATTCAATTTCACATCCCTGGTCATAAAAAGGGCATGGGCATGCACCCGGATTTCCGCACATTTATGGGAGACAATGCTCTGTCGATTGACCTCATCAACATTGCCCCTTTGGATGACCTTCATCATCCCAAGGCAATGATCAAGGAAGCACAAGAGCTTGCCGCTGAAGCGTTCGGCGCTGATCATACCTTTTTTTCCGTGCAGGGAACAAGCGGTGCCATCATGGCTATGATCATGGCTACCTGCAACCCTGGCGACAAAATTATCGTCCCTCGCAATGTCCACAAATCGATAATGGCTGCCATTATTTTTGCTGGAGCGATCCCTATTTTTATTCATCCAGTGATGGACGAGCGCTTGGGCATTTCTCACGGGATTACCGTGAAGGCTGTACAGAAAGCGTTGCAAAAACATCCCGATGCCGCTGCACTGCTGGTAATCAATCCTACCTATTTTGGCATCGCAGGAGATCTAAGGGAAATCGTGCGTACGGCCCATAACTATGAAATACCTGTCTTGGTGGATGAAGCACATGGCGTGCATATTCATTTTCACGAGGAGCTTCCCATTTCCGCCATGCAAGCAGGTGCGGATATGGCTGCTACCAGCGTACACAAGCTGGGCGGCTCTTTGACCCAAACCTCGATTCTGAACGTCCGCGAAGGATTGGTTGACGTGGATCGGGTCAAGACTGTCATGAGCATGCTGACGACGACCTCAACCTCGTATATCCTGTTGGCCTCTCTGGACATGGCCCGGCAGCATATGGCCATCAACGGCAGAATGCTGACCGATACAGCGATGACGATGGCAAATAAGGCACGGGAGATGATCAATGAAATTCCGCGGATTCACTGTGTCGGCAGGGAAATTCTCGGAACACCCGCTACTTTTGCCATGGACCCGACCAAGCTGTTGATTCACGTTCGCGATCTGGGCATCACGGGTTGGGAAGTGGAAAACTGGCTTCGCTCGAAATACAATATCGAGGTCGAGATGAGCGATCTGTACAATATACTTTGCTTCGTGACAGCCGGAGATACCGAGGAATCCATCCAGGCGCTGGTTCATGCGCTGCGTGATCTTTCTGTAGAATTTGCTCACGCTCAAGCAGAGGATAAACCTACGATTGCCCTGCCCAAGATTCCCATCCTGTCCATGACTCCGCGCGATGCCTTTTATGCGGAAACGGAGACAATTCCCTTGGTGGAAGCCGTCGGACGTGTCATTACGGAATTCATCATGGTCTATCCTCCAGGCATCCCGATCTTTTTGCCGGGAGAGATGATCAGCGAAGAAAATATTACCTATATTCAAGAGAATATCCGCGTAGGCCTTCCCGTACAGGGACCAGAGGATGAAACGCTGCAAACTGTGAAGGTCGTCAAGCGCCAGACAGCCATCTCTTGATAATAAAACTGCCGACCCTTTCGTGGAGCGGCAGTTTTTCTTTGGTCGACTGTTTTCTGATATGATAAGGAAAAGTGGGAATACTTGGAGGATTATACCCATGCCTGATTGGTCCTATCAAACGCTGTTCCGTCCGTTTCTTTTTTCTCTGCCAGCGAGAGTGGCCCGGCAATTGACACTGAATGCGATTGGGACGCTGGCAAAATGTCCCGGAGGCCCTTCAATCATTGAACTGATGGGGCATATGAAGCCGCCTGCTGAACTTGGGCGGGAGCATTGGGGAATCACCTTTTCAACTCCTGTCGGTCTGGGGGCAGGACTTGACCCAGATGCCCGGGCACTGTCTGCTTTGTCGCAATTTGGCTTTGGCTATGTGGAATTGGGCCCCGTAACCAGGGATGCAATCGCAGAAGCGGAACCGATCCTTCGGCATGTACAAGAGGCCTCTCTCTTTTATCCCGTTCCCAGGGCGAATACAGGTGTTAAGCAACTAATTGAACGTCTTAAAAAAAGCAAGCGGGTAGATGTTCCGCTCGGAGCGCGACTTTCTTTTCAACCGGGCTCCTCCCCGCAGGAAGCAGCACTGGAGCGCAGGGAAATGATGGAGATGCTTTCACCCTATTGCCAGTTCTTTACTTTGGATACAAGCCAGCAATGTCTCCATGATGGCTGGGATCAGGCAGGTTGGAGGGAGCACCTCGCTTTGCTCTCCCACGAAACTACCGTCCCCATGCTGCTTGTGTTGACGCCCGGCATCTCACCAGAAGATGCAGAATGCCTACTGGAGTCCGCTCTGCAGGCAGGGATCGCCGGTGTTCTGGTTTCAGGCGGCCTTCCGGCTACATCGTCTTCTCAAAGTGCGTCGGAGGACACACCCAATCATCATCTGTGCCATGGTTATCTCACGGGCGGCCCTACCAAAGAAAAAAGCATTGCGCTGGTTCAGTGGATTCGCAATCGGTATCCGGATATGCCCATCATCGGTTCTGGAGGGATCATCGAACCGGCCGATGCACTCGATTTTTATCGAGCCGGAGCTGATTTTGTACAGCTTCACAGTGGCCTGGTCTTTTCCGGCCCCGGCCTCCCCAAACGGATCAATGAAGCTGTATGGCAAAACACCTGTCCAGAGCAGATTAAGACAGAGGCTTCGTCGACATTCTCACTGCGAAACAGTTGGCGCTGGCTTGCCGGTGTCCTGCTTGGGATCGGGATGATCGCAGGGGGAGCGCTCGCTCTCCTGGTTGCTGTGACCAGTGTCGTCCTTCCTTATGATGAGGCATTTTTGGGTATGCGCGCGGATGAGCTTGCCCTGGCCAACCCGCAGATTTTGCCGTTTATGTCCCATGATCGAATCAGTTTGGCCGGCACGATGATCTCCATCGGTGTCCTCTATAGCCTGTTGTCTGGATTTGGTTTACGCCGTCACTTGCACTGGGCAAGACAGACATTGCTGGCATCCGGAACAATTGGATTTCTCAGCTTTTTTCTGTTTATCGGGTACGGCTATTTTGATATCTTGCACGCCGTTTTAGCCCTGTTGTTACTCCCCTTCTTCTTGCTGTCCTTGACGCAATCAGCGGATAAACAGCTAACACGTCTGCCTCCACAAGTCTTTAATGATGCGGACTGGCGAAGAAGTCTGTGGGGACAGCTCCTTTTTGTCATCATCGGCTGCGGTTTGACCGGCGCGGGGCTGGTCATTTCGCTCATCGGCATTACCCATGTATTCGTCCCTCAGGATTTGGCTTTTTTATGTGCCACTCCTGAACTTTTAGCAGCCTATAATGACCGCCTGATTCCTTTGATCGCCCACGATCGGGCCGGATTTGGCGGCGCCCTGTTTTCTGTGGGAATCGCTGTGCTTTTGATCAGCCTCTGGGGATTTCGCCAGGGGGAGGCTTGGGTCTGGTGGGCATTGTTTCTCGGGGGGTTGCCCGGCTTCACTTCGGGAATCGGCATTCATTTCGCTGTGGGGTATACCGACTTTCTTCATTTGCTGCCCGCATATGTAGGCGCGTTGCTTTTTTTACTCGCCCTTGCGCTCACCTATCCGTATTTTTGTCTACCGAAGCTACGCCGGGACACTGATGTACGGTAAGAAAAAAGCAGGCATTCGGGAATGTCCCGTTTGCCTGCTTTTCTTATCACTTATATGCTCGGATCACAATTTGGTCGACAGGAGATTGCTCGATCAAATCGAAAAGCAGATCTGTATCGTTCAGTCCTGTCATAAAGAGAATGCTTTTCTCTTTGCTAGTGCCTGTGTTAAATACAAAGTACAGTTTGGACAGATCATAGCGAACGATTTCGTCGATAAAATCATCATCCTGCAAGGCAGCCATCAATTTATAATCTCTGTAATCGCCAGGCTGTACCCCGCCGTTGTCATCATCATCGTCATCATCGTCATAACGCGGTCTGTCGAATTCGCTGGTGTAGACAGCCGGTGTGGAATTTCGGTTATCAATCCAAACCAGTCGGTTTCCGCCAATACGAGGTTGATCCACCTTGGCTTTCTCAGACCACAACTCGTCCAAATAGGAATCGCTGTCCATGTCATAGAGTTCGTAATAGTAATCTGTCGATTTGTTGGACATGCGATTGTCCTTAAAGAAAATCACATTTCGGGATGCTTGCGGTTCGATCTGATCTTTATCGTTATAACGGAGGACCAGATTGGTGCGCTGACGATCGATGTCATAATAGAACAGATCGTAAGAGCGGGTCGAGTTGGAGTATTCGCTCCACACCACAAAATCGTCTCCCAGACTTGCGCCTTCGATTTCGATATTTCTACGAACTTCTTCTTCGCGACCGCGGTCGAAATCATAGAGGATGACCGTTGCGTCACGAGAACCGCCATGTACCCACAGCGCGTAGTTTTCGTTGAGGTCAAGACTGAGCGGTTCATCCCGGAGTGAATCCAGATTTGTTGTCCTGCCAGTAGATAAATCGGTCAGCATAATATCGTAACGACGGCCGTAGTCGACCCAGAGCAGTTTATTTCCTGCAAGCTCATACATTTTGTAGTCCGGAGATGCATTACGGTCTACAGCTCTCTCCAGCTTGCCCGTACGAATGTTGTATGACATCAGCGTCTCATCGTCTTCATCATACCAGACGACATAGGGGCTGCTAACCAGCGGACGGCTCGCCTGCGTGTTGGCCTTGCTGATCACCTTGCTTTTCTTGTTCTTCAGATCGTGGAGAACGACACTCGCCTCTCTGCGAGCCTCGTTTATGTAGACAACATAGCGATCATCACCGGCTGGCTGCGTCGGCTCACCCGCCATTCCGCCGATTTGAACGAGATCGTCTTCATCCGTATCATACAGATAGACCATCATATTTTGGTCATCGTCTCTTTTGATAAAAATGATATAATCTTCAGCCATACGCGGTGCGACTCTGTGATAGACATCCTTGACGATCACTTTGGCATCTGCTCGGCTGACTTTCCCGAAATACAATTTGTTATTGTTTGTGTACATGTAGGTATTGCTGTAAATCTGCGGCTGCAAGTTATCTCCGGAGTCATCCGACAGTCGTTTGTCTCTGGTGCTGCCAATCTCGTGAAGATAGATATTGACCTCGCTGCCTTTGTGGTTCTCATAGACGATCTCATCCAGGTAAATGGATGGGTTGGTCTGATCCCCCGATTCAACAACTGCCGGTAATTCTTTGTTTCTGCTGATATCGTAATAATAGATATCTGCGTTTCTATCACGTCTGTCTTCCCACGCTACATAGGAGCCGGATACTGTCGGATTAGTGGCACGGCCGCTGGAGGATACTCGTTTTTCAGTACCGTTCTTGATATCGTAGAGATAGATGTTGCCATCACGTTTATCTGACCAGACAAGCATGTTTTCCGCTAAATCAAGTCGTTCCGCGCTAACCTTTCCGGTTGTCACCCTTGTCTCTTTTTTCCGATCGATATCATAAAGATAGACATCCCCATCACCGTGGCGGTCATCAATCCAAGCCACGTATTTTCCGTCTACTCTGGGTTCTTTCTTCCCGGAAGATTTGTCCCCGATTTTGCTCTCGGATCGATTGTGAATGTCATACAGGGTAATCGTTTTTTCTCCCGATACGATCCAAACCGCATAATCATGGGAAACGTCAATTCCTGCACTGGATACAGACGGTTGAGCCGCATCGACTCGAATTTCACTTGCGGCGAAAGCCGATGTTCCGCCCCACAGGGAAGTTACCAGCAATACTGCTGCCATCAATCCCCGGATGCGTCCTCGCTTCATGAAAATATTCCCCCTCGTTCAACAATTTTCATTCTTATCTATTATCCTCTATCCGGAAAGCATTGTCAAAAAAAAACAGACACTTTCGACAAGCGTCTGTGGTCTAACGATTCATTCTATTTTTTCTCTGATTTGCTTTTGTGCCGGCAATCAGTTTGGCATACACCATAAAGTGTCTTCACCTGATTGCTCTCAAAATGCGCGATAATCTGCCCACAGCCTTGACATACGATCGTCCCCATTTTGCGCAATCCCCCTGACATTGATTCTGCAGATCGTTACGCTGTCACCCTCTGTTGCTTGCCACACAGATGGTTTCGCTTTCATCATCTTATTTCAAATAATAATACGTCATATTGTGGGTGTCAACAGAAAATGGTGTATATTTTTAATTCTATTAGTATGTCACATTTACAATCCATGCTCTCTCATCCAATGTATGATCCATGCCATAATTTCTTCTTTCTCCGGTTCATTCAGCAGTTCATGCCGCAATCCGGGATATCTGCGAAACGCGACTTCACCCGGTAATCCAGCAACAAAGCGCTCGACCGCATCCGCATCGACCAACTCATCATCACCTGCTTGCATGATGAGTGCAGGCAGGGTCAACTGCTTCTGATTCTGCCACGCTTCCTCCATCGCCCGATGCAATTCCTGATACCAGCGCACACTTACCTTCGGGTATTGCCAGGGATCGACTTCATATGATTTTTGTACCTGCGGATCCCGGGTGACCATTTCAGGCGTGATCCCGCTGGCCATTCGCAGTGTCGGCCAGCTTTTGTCAAGCCATCCGGCCAAACGTGCCTTCCAGGGGGCAACAGGTATTTTCAGGCGAAGACAAGGAGAGCTGAGAATCACGCCGGCGAGCTGCCCGTTTCGGTCAAAACTCTGAAGATAACGGACTGCGACCAGTCCTCCCATACTGTGGCCCAGCAGAAAAACCGGACGTCCTCCTGCTGCCTGTTCAAGCGTTCGTGCAACCCACTCTTCTACGGCAGCGAGATACTGCGAAAATTGCTCAATATGCCCTTTCCTGCCAGGGGAACGGCCCCATCCCGGAAGGTCGCCGCTAATCACTTCCACACCATTTTCCCTCAGCGCTTCTGCCACGTGGGTGTATCTGCCATGATGCTCTCCTGCTCCATGAATCAAGACGACAGACGCACGCGGCTGCTCAACCGGCCATTTATGTGAATACCAGTCCATCGGATCTCCCTCCTTTTTTTGCAGGATACCACGAATCGTGGCCAGATGTCAGATACTTGTTTTTCTCCACAAAAAATGAGCAGAAGCGTACTTCTGCTCATCCGTTAGTATTGATTTTCTTCAAAGGGCAAGGACGGTAAACAATCCTGGAAAAAGTTCGCCAACATTTCTGCTTCTTCCGTGCAATCCAAGCGGAAAATCTTCTTTAGATACTCGGGGTTTACCGCGTCATCGGAAGCGAGAAGGGTAGATTGCCCAGTCTGCATACAGATGACCAATGGCTTTCCATAAAACTTGTTCGTGTAAACGATTCCGAAATCATGTCGGGTCCGTTCCGTGACGAAACCGAAAAAACGTACATTGGCATTCTCGGCGACGTCATACAAGTGGTCATAGCGTTCCATCAGCAATCCCTCCTCTGGATATGATGATCCGAGATATTACGAATATTCGGATACTTTATCATTATAACATAACTCCGAGGAGGTTTCCAGTTTTCATTTTTACATACAGAAATTGGATGGTGCTCAAATAATCATGGAATGCCGCTCCGGAACACGGTCTTCGCCTTCCTGAATCCAGCGCACTTTTTCCGCTCCGTGTAGAGATTGGGCAACAAATGACAGGCATTCAAAGAACAGTTCTACAACGGCTGGACTGTACCTTTCCTCCAGCTTCTCCAGTGCATATGTGAGACGAAAGATCGAAGGGACTCTCTGTCTGCTGATCTCAATCACTTCTCTTCCTTTTCGGGTCGGGTATACGTGGACCACGCGGCCGTCTGATTCCGATTTTTCGATCATCACCATGTTTTTTTCCACCAGTTTTTTGATGTGGATCACGATCGAGGAAGGATGCCAAAATGTCCATTCGGCGATTTGAGTAACCCTGACTCCTTCGTAACAGTATATGATCCAGAGAATATTCAGTTGTACGGACGAATCCAGTTCGGCTTCTTTCGCCGCCTTCTCCCAGTCCTCTTTATTCACAACATCTATCGCACGCATGGTATTTAGTGTTTCATAGATATTTCGAATCGAAACCTCCTGCATGTTGCTCTCCCCTCCACTACCATTTGTCGTCCTCTAAAGCTGTACCGCGCTACAAAATCGTAAATACATTTTACACTTTTCTGAAAAAACTCGCAATTGTTTTCCCTCTTGATTGATACATTGCCAAAGAGTGGCAGGAATGCTACACTAAATCGAAGGAGATTCCGGGACTAGGAGTGAATGCAAACGTGAATCTGCAGTCAGCATACATATATTTAGTCGATGGTTCCACTGCCAGCGAAACCTCTCTGGATGATGTCAAGGCAAAATTGCAGCACTATGTCGACATGACCAAGAAAACGGGCCAACAGCTCGGCTGGACTTATGCCGATGCCGCTTTCCCTTATACCATCGAAGAACGACCCGAGGGCAAAGATGCTTGGGTGCTGCTTCGCGGGAAAGATCCCAGTACCTACAAAGCCATTATTGTCGGAGTAGGCAAAGGTGAGAAAAACGGCAAAGAGCATTCGTATATCCAAGTATCTCTGCCGGAATCGGCTACTCATGGCGACAAAAACAAGGCAAATGAGTTTTGCCGCTATCTGGCACGCACTTATAAAGCAGAGCTGCATTTGTTCAACAATCGCGTTCAATACTTCCAACCACGCAAACCATAACCTTCATCTCTCACTTGCAAACAACAGTCGGCGTACAGCCGGCTGTTTTTATTCTCTGAATTATCGCCCTTTCGCAATGCAAGCACATCAATGGATTCCCCCTGCAGTTTGGTTTTACATAAAAATATCCGTCTGGGCGGTACTGGCGGTCGCACTGCGCTTACTCGACAAGCAACGGAACATGCCTTGAAAGAATGCAAAAAAAGGCTCTCCTGCTGGAGAGCCTTGCTTCATGCGTACGTCGATCAAATCAATTGAGATCGAGACAGCGAATAAAATCTTCCATCAACCATCCGGATTCCCAAATCTACGCAATACTGCAATCCTTGGGTGACTCCGTACAAAATCCATTCAGAGGATCGATGGTTAATGTCAAAATCTGTATAAAGATCAGTGCCGTCATTACGAATCTCGTTGCGGTCCGTCAGATCAAAGAGGCGGAGTACGAATGGCAATTCAGCAAATGGAATGGCGTATTTGCGCTCCATTTCCTGCTCAAACTCTTTTGTCATATGCCATTTTGCCAGAATAGACTGCTCATCTTTCCAGGCGATTTGAATACTCGGGCCGTCAATGTCCGTGGATGACCGCGGGGGATTTGTCTCCATTCGCTCCCATCGTTCCTTTCTCTCGTGTACTTGCTTACAGCTGCTTCAATGAAATGATAAGGATTTGCACCCATTATATCATGCTTGGCGGAATTATGGAAACGCATCCAAGCCCGATAATTTATCTCCCGACAATAAAGCTGTTTTCTCCAACCGTTATGAACTGATCAAAATTCTCTGTTTTCATTTGAACTTGTACTTTATAAGTGCCATACTGCTCTAGCTTTGTCGAAATAAATGGGACATTAAAGTAAAAGCTGTTGTAGTTTACTGTGGAATGCTTCAAGGTCTCACTTTTATCCACTTCTTTTCCATCTGGACCGATCAGTACTACTTGCATTCGCAGATCCTTGGCTACAGGGGCTTCATCTACCTCGAAAAAAACGTTAAAGGTACGAGGAACATCTTTGTCACTGTATCCCTTGATTGGGTTGCTAAACACCACGTTGTTGTTTCGGCTTTTCTGTACGCCCTCCAAAATCAGAACGTTCACATTGGGCTTGATAATTTCCATTTTTCCCGATCGTTTATCGTACTGAACAAATCCACCCATGTGATTAATCAATTCTTCCATCGAAGCTGATGTGGATTCTGGCAATTCACTCACAATCCGTTCTCCGCCCAGGAATATTCGCAACGCACCTTCACCCAAGGCCGTGCTACTCCCCACACCTGCAACTGCCAGCACCAGAAGGGCAGACAACCACGTTTTTTTCATGACTCAAACCTCCAATATGTTTGCGCCTATGCGCTTGTTTGCTTCCGTTTTTCATCCCATAAATTTATACGCCTAAGGGGTCAAATAGTTGTGGTAAACGGAGAAGTTTTTTCAACACTATCCACAATATCCACAAAATCCACAGTAGCCCTTTTCTGGATTTTCCTGCCTCCTTGTGGATAATGGTCTGCAGCAGCAAGGAGGTGAGTTTTACACAAAAAACGACCGCAAACGGGTCGTTTTTCTTCTTGGCAAATGGGGAATTTATTCCGAACACACAAGCTGCATTTTTTGATTGGACAGCCACGAAAAATAGCTTGTAACAACGTCTATTGCTACCTGAATGGCCTCTTCATCTGGCTCGATTTTGCTGTGGTGAAGACCATATGGCGTATCTGCCCCCAACCAGAACATGAAGCCGGGGATTTCTCCCAAAAGGAAGCCAAAATCTTCTCCCGTCATCGCTTCCGAGCAGTGGACAAGAGTGTAATCCGGCTGCTTTTCACGCATCCAGTCCATAAATGCAAGCGTCAGCTTCTCATCATTGTACACCTGTGCATAACCGCAGCCATAGTCAATCTGGGCTTCGCACTCAAATCCGGCCTCCAGCCCTTTGACCAGTGCTTCGATGCGTCTTTTTACCCGCTGCATCGAATCCATGGAAAACGTGCGAATCGTCCCTTCCAGGCGGGCTCGCTCCGCGATGATGTTCTGTCTTGTCCCGCCCTCAATTTTGCCAATCGTAATCACTGCAGAATCGAGTGGATCAATATTTCGCGAGATGACGGACTGCAGCTGTGTCACCAAATGACTGGCGGCTACGACCATGTCGTTGGCTTTGTGCGGAAAAGCTGCATGTCCCCCTTTTCCGACCAGATCGATCATCAGCTCTGAGGTATTCGCAAATAAAATGCCCGGCTTGGTGGCAATATGGCCGACCGGATACTCCGGAGCGATATGCAGGGCGAAGATGTAATCAGGCCGCCACTCGCGAAACTCCTCGCTTTCCATCAATGGTTTAGCACCGCCTGGTCCTTCCTCTGCCGGCTGAAATACAAACAAAAGATCATCGGCGATCGGGTTCTGGACAAAATGTGTCAAAATCCCCAGGCCAATCGCCATATGCATATCATGTCCGCATGCGTGCATGAACCCTTCATGGGTGGAACGAAAGTCGTAGGAGGTTTCCTCCGTGATCGGCAGTCCATCCATATCCGCACGCCAAGCAATCAGCTTTTTCGGATTCAAGCCCGCCACCTTGACGAGGATTCCTGTTTTCCAAGTCTTGATCTGTATACGCTCGGCAGGGAGCTGCTCCAGATAGTCCAAAAGATAGCGCTGTGTTTTAAACTCGGCAAATCCAGGCTCGGGAATCTGGTGTAAATCTCTGCGAATTCGGGCAAACGTCGATAATGTCACTTTTCTACGCCTCCCTTCCCGCTGGCAGCTTTTCTATTTCACTGGTAAACACCTGTAGAAAACGGTCGACATCCTCCCGCTTCAGTGTCAGCGGAGGCAGCAGGCGGACAATGGTTTTCTGTGTTACATCTACCAAAATCCCCTGCCCAAGCAGATTTTGTTGCAGACGGCTGGTATCTTCCGGCGAGACGCTGAGCGGAATTCCCACCATCATGCCTTTTCCGCGGAGTGACTGAAGCTGCTGTGGAAATCTCGTCCGAAGCTCTTCAAGACCATTCCAGAGATAGGCAATCACCTCGCGCAGATGCTCGTCAAATGCAGGGTCCAAAAGCTCGTCCAATACCGCGTTTCCAAGTGCAGCAGAGAGCGGTGAAGGGGCAAATGTTGTACCGTGATCACCTGGTTTGAACAAATCCTGCAGCTTGCTGCCCGCAATCACGCCGCCCAACGGGAGACCTCCCCCCGCCCCTTTTGCAAATAAAATGAGGTCGGGTATAACATCGGCTTGTTGGTAAGCAAACAGGGTACCGGTCCGCCCCATACCGGTCTGAATCTCGTCAATCGCAAGCAGGGTGCCGGTTTCCCTGCAAATTTCTGCTGCGCCTTTCAGATACGCCTCCGAGAGAGGGACAACACCGCCTGAGCCCAAAACCGGTTCCATCAAGACGGCAGCCGGCTTCTGCTCCCTGCACACAACGCGCAGCTGCTCCAAATCCTCTGCATCCATTTCGTACACAGGAAAGGCAGGCTGCGGAAAATCCTGATACACATGCGGCTGTCTGGTGAGTCGCAGGGCACCCAAGGTCCGGCCGTGAAAGCTGTTTTTCATAACTGCGACTCCTGCTCTGCCCGTTCCCTCGGACACCGTCCATTTATGAATCAGCTTAATCGCTGCCTCTGTCGCTTCGGCACCGGAGTTGGTAAAGAAGACTTTTCCCGGAATGGTTCGTTCAATCAGTCTTTGCGCCAGCTTGATCGCCGGCGGATTGAGAAATACGTTGGAAATATGGAGAAAACTCTCGCCTTGTTCCCGCAGTGCCCGGAGGATGCGGGGATGCGAATGGCCCAGGATGTTAACAGCAAGTCCGGTGAAAAGGTCCAGGTATCCCTTTCCATCGGTGTCATAAAGATAATTGCCTTCCCCTTTGGCGATCGCGATCGGCAGTCTTTTATATGTGGAGACGATGTAATGTTCATCAAGAGAACGCCAGTCCATGCCTATCTCTCCCTTAGAGTTGTCGCAGCTCCAGCTTGATCTCTGTCTTGGAGCGTGTCTTTTCATCGATCTGTTTAATAATGCGGGCTGGTGTGCCAGCAACCACGACGTTCGGCGGTACATCCTCGATAACGATGGCTCCTGCTGCTACCACAGAACCTTTTCCGACGCGAATGCCTTCCAAAATGACAGCATTGGCCCCGACGACCACATCGTCTTCGATGACCACAGGCAGAGCGGATGGCGGTTCGATTACACCTGCGATGACCGCACCCGCTCCAATATGGCAGTTTTTACCAATCGTGCCGCGACCGCCAACGACGACGTTCATGTCGATCATGGTGCCTTCACCGATGACGGCTCCGATATTAATCGATGCCCCCATCATAATAACCGCATTGTTTCCGATACTTACCTGCTCCCGGATAATCGCGCCCGGCTCGATTCTCGCCTGGATGTTCTTCGTATCCAGCAGAGGGATGGCCGAGTTGCGACGGTCGTTTTCCACCACGTAATCCGCAATTTTGTCTGCGTGCTGTTCCAATACGGGCTGGATTTCCTTCCATTCTCCGAAGACGACACCCGTTCCGCCGCTGATAAACGCCTTGGAGCTGGGACCGAAATCAATGCTGTCCACTTCCCCCTTGATATAGACCTTCACCGGTGTCTTTTTCTCGCTCTTCTGGATATACGAGATAATTTCGTTTGCATTCATCATGTCCATAGCAGTTCTCCTCCACAGTTGAAAATGAATGTAAAAAAGCAATGAGTGCAGACGCTATACTCATTGCTTTTGATACCAGGCAAGCAATCGTAAATAGCGCTCCACGAAAGAGTATACTTCCGTGACAGGATGACCATTGTTCACGGGCATCCCAGTTCTGCCGCCGACGGGAATGCGGTCAGAACTTCGGCGCTTTGGCCTTTCCTTCTTTTCCGTTTCCCCAACGTTGATGAAAAGAAATACTGATCCGCAGCGCTCCTCTATTTAGAAGACAATATGAAGTTATTTCCCTTTTACTTTTTGTACTGTAACAGATTCCAAACCTCGTGACAACTGTTGATTCATTCCGAATTACAGTTTTCTTAATTCCTCGCTCCCATGCCGAGAAACCTTTCCCTATTTCCTCTTTCCAAGTGCCTTCATACATGATAAACTGTCCATCCTGTCCATTTTTCCATACGAGGAGGTCCTCCGTGATGTATGAAGCATCCTCTTTTACCATGCGACCCTTACGCATCAGCGATGCACCTGCCATGCTTGCGCTCCGCCTGAGAAACCAGCACTTTTTACAGCCATTTGAGCCAATTCGGCCCGCTTCCTTTTTCACACTGGAAGAACAGGCCCGCCAATTGGAAGAGGCAGAGCGGTGCTTTCTTCATGGTACCGGGTATTCCTTTGGCATCTTTGCAAAAGAAAGCGGCATCCTGATCGGGCGGGTAAACCTCTCCAATGTGTCTCGCGGTGCTTGGCAAAACGCCACACTGGGCTATTTGCTTGATCAAAGCTACAACGGCCAAGGGATTATGACGGAAGCAGTCGGTCAGGTCGTTCGGTTTGCCTTTACGGAAGGCCAGCTTCATCGGGTACAGGCTGCTGTCATGCCTCATAACCTGGGCTCGATCAAGGTCTTGTTGAAAAACGGCTTCAGACAGGAAGGGCTCTCCCTTCGATACCTGCAAATCAACGGAGTGTGGGAGGATCACCTGATTTTTGCACGAACGGCCGAGGAGTAAGAGGCACAGACGATCTCTGCTTCTCGCATGGGCGGTCCAGAATGCCACGTGATCTGTCCCACCTCAAGTCCGTTTCGGTGATTTTTTCTGGAGAAAGTACTGTGTTCGCAGACACTCCTTGGCATACGCTTCCAGTGCAGCTAGACACGTGTATAGGTAAAAACTATTGATTTTATATTCTTTATAGATTTGACTAATTCCCTTGGTGCTGGTAAAAACAAACCAAGGAGGGATTTTGATGAGCGACAAGAATCCATGGAATTCTCAGCTTTACGACAGAAAGATGAGTTTTGTTTCGATCTTGGGAAAAGGAATTTTGGACCTGCTTGACGCAAAGCCCGGGGAAAGAATTCTCGATGTAGGCTGCGGGACCGGCGACCTGTCCCAGGAAATCGCAATTGCAGGTGCTCTGCCGATGGGTATTGATTTTTCTGAGGAAATGATTTCAGCTGCTCGTCAAAAATATCCCCATCTGCCCTTTTCCGTAGCTGATGCTCACGATTTTCGTACATCCGAATCATTTGACGCTGTTTTTTCTAACGCGGCTTTGCATTGGATGAAGCAACCGGAGAAGGTGGCCGAAAGCATTTGGCTCGCTCTTCGGCCCGGCGGACGCTTTGTTGCAGAATTCGGAGGTGCTGGAAATGTAGCGCAGGTGATAATGGCACTGAAACGTGTATTGGCTGCCATCGGTGTGGATGCAGAGGAGCGAATGCCGTGGTATTTTCCCAGTATCGGCAGCTATACTGCTTTGTTGGAGCAGCATGGGTTTACGGTCACATTTGCCCAGTTGTTTGACCGGCCCACGCCACTGCCCGATGGGGAAGGCGGTATCGCACACTGGCTCAATGCTTTTTGTGCCCCTTTTTTTGTCTCGATGCAAGATCATGAAAAAGCGGAGGTTTATCGGGAGATTGCTACTCAGCTCCGTCCGTATTTGTATCAGAACGGCACCTGGGTCATTGACTATAAACGGATCAGAGTCGCCGCGATCAAACCGGCCAATCCATAGCGCTTTTGCTTGTAAAAGAACGCCCGGCTGCTGCGATGAACAGCAAACCGGGCGTTCTTGAGTGTTTCTATCTATCAACCGCCGAAGGTCAACAAGACCTCGTCGCCGGCAGCCAATCCACTAATAATTTCAACATACTCGGACCCCTCGATGCCGATTTCCACCTCTTTTGGTGTCGGCTCACCGCTATTGGGGTCTTTCACCATGACCGTACCCTTGCCCTCTTCCAAAACCTCTACGGCTTGCAGAGGAAGTCTGACTACATTTTCTTTCTTATCCACGTAGATATCGCAGTCCCCTGTCATTCCGTGTTTCAGATCGCTGGTATCGGACAGCTCGATTTTCACGGCGAAGCGAACAGTCTTGTCTTCCTTGGTCCCTTCTTTCGGCACCTCTACCACTTTTCCGACGAACGGTTTGTTGCCAAATGCGGTGACATACACCTCGGCATTCTGTCCCAGCTTGATCGATGGAATATCCATCTCATCTACCGCTGCGACAAAGTATACCGCACTGGTATCCATGATCACGACTGCTGGTTTGCTGCCATCCGGTGTTTCCCCAGCAGATACATTCAGCTTGGTAACGACCCCGCTGATAGGTGCCGTCACTTGTTTTTTGGCAATATCCCGACGTTTTTGCTCCAATGTCAGCTGTGACTCTTTTAATGCCAGTTCCTTTTCCTTCATCTCCAGATCGAGAGAGGTCATATCCATCTTGGCAATGAGTTGACCGGTTTTGATTTCATCGCCAGCCTCAATCTCCACCTTGCCGATCTTTCCATGTGTTCCCGACAACAGGTCGATATCATCCGGATTCTCAAATGGAGTCGGGATTTGGCTGGCGAACAGAACACCTTTGGCATTCGTGTATTGCACCTCTCCGTAATCCCCTACGTAAATAGCACCCGGCTTCTTGACCAAAACCTCTACATCATGGACACCACCGACGCCTTTTTCCTTGGCGCCCGTCAAGTCAATCTTGGTAATCGTTCCGTCGACGTAGGAGAGGGAGGCCACGAGAAATACTTTTACTGGTAGACCTACCCTTAACTGCTCGGCTTCATAAGCGGAAAATTTCCCTTTGATCTTCAGGAAATCGGTGTTCACCATTTTGGCGACAATGGTATCCGGTGTTACCTGATCGCCTTCTTTAATCAGCACCTCTTTGATCTTCCCGGTTTTATCCGAGAGAATCTTATCCTTTTTGTTCTTGATCTCCGTCAGATCCTTTTGCGCTCTGATGATATTCAGCTCTTGTTTCTGCAGCTCCAGCGCCGCATCTGTGCCGTCTACGGAGAAAAGCGGAGCTCCTTTGGTTACTTGCTGCCCTTCTTCCACAAAAACGCGTTCAACCTTTCCGCTCATCTCCGGCTTCACTTCTTCACGCGCTTTTGCTTCTACCGTACCAGCGGAGAAAATCGTTTTGCTGACTTCCCCCATCTCAGCGGCAACGGATGGGAAAGAAGGCGCCTCCTCATGTATTTGCTCCCCGGCTGTATCATTGCTTTTCAGTTTGGTATAACCAAATACGCTTCCTCCACCCAACAGCACCACAACAGCTGATATGATGATCCATTTTTTCTTTTTACTCATCTTCTGTAACCCCACATTTCGTTATTCAGATCGTATCGCTTGCAAAGCACTCAATCGGGATGCGCGGAAAGCAGGGAAAATACCTGCCAACAAGCCAATAATGAACGCAAAACCGATTGCAAACAGGGCGAGCCATGTCGGGATAACGGCTAGCGTACCCATTTCATCTCCGCCGCCGGGTGGACCAAAGAAACCATCCATCATACCCCCTGATGCGCCGAAGTAGTTGACCAGCTCCACAGCTCCCCAGGCAATCCCCAGGCCCATTAAACCGCCAATCAGCCCGATGAAACCAGACTCCATCAAGAACAGCCAGCGAATATTGTAGACGGTAGCCCCGATCACCTTCATAATACCGATCTCTTTTGTCCTCTCCAGAATGGACATGATCATCGTATTGACGATCCCGATCGACGCAACCAGCAGCGAGATCGCAGCAATTCCACCGAGAATCATCTGAACTACAAAGAAGAACTTGTTGATTTGCTCCAGCTCACGGGCAGGCGACCATACTTCGTATCCTTGTTTTTTCAGATCGGATACGACGCTCTCAACCATGTCCCGCGACGCTACCTTGACCGTAATTTCGTCGAACGCGAACTCATTTTGTTGATTGTCGCGATTACGTCTGGAGCTGCCACCCTCGTCACCCCGGCTTCGGTTCATCCACTCATCCATTTCCTTGATCAGGGAGAGAGGAGCATACACGGCTCGTCCTTGTCGCCAATTCTCAGATTTTTGCAACTGTCCAACCACTCGTACCCGGACTTCCTTTTTCTCCAGCTTCAAGTCATCATCGATCCGGTATTCACGGGTCAGAGTGATCGTCGCTGCCTTGCCGATGATATCAAACGGAGCAGGGCCTTCCTCGTCTCCACCCATCCTCATTCTTCTGGAGCCTGCGAATGGGTCCTGCTGTCCGGAATTGTTGGCATTTCTCATGCGTGCTTCACGCTTTTCCTTTTCCACGTCACGCATCTCTCGGGGCACAAAGTAGGATACAACCACCTCTTGCGGTGCGCCGGTCAAATAATTTCCTTTTTCAATATCATTTTTTCGGTAAGCGGACGACTCTTTTACATCGACACCAACCATCTCCACGTAGCCTTCGCGCCTGCCGACCTTCAGCTTCGCATCCGCCCACATTCTTTTGATCGGCATGACTGCTTCTACACCGGGAATGGCTTTTAATTCTTGTACGGCAGCCATGTTCAGCTTTTTCCGCTCATCATCCGGGATGATTCGGTCTTCTTCCGGAATGTAATAAGCGGGTTCCACGTTCAATTCCATCAGATTCCCAATGTTCTCCAGGCTTTTTACAGCGTTCTCCTTCAAGCCTAAACTGAGCGCGATCATGGAGACAATCGCAGCCGTACCAATCATCACACCTACCGAGGTAAGAACGGTACGCAGCTTCATTCGCCACAAGTTCCTCCACACGATCCGAAAAGAGTCCAATAATTTCACGTTTGTTTCACCTCATACCCCTCGATCACGCCGGTCTGGTTCGCCTTTGTACGACTCTTCCGTCCTGCAGATAAACGACGCGGTCGGACTGCTCGGCCACTTCCTGCTCATGCGTAACGATAATAAATGTTGTGTTGCTTTCCCGGTTCATCCGTCTCATCAGATCCAGAATCTCCTGCTCCGTCTTGCTATCAAGGTTCCCCGTCGGTTCATCCGCGAGAACAATGCTCGGGTTATTTACCAGCGCACGGGCGATACTGACACGCTGCTGCTGCCCGCCGCTGAGTTCATTTGGACGGTGATCCAACCGCCCATCAAGCCCCATTCTTTCCAGAATCTCTGTG
Organism: Brevibacillus ruminantium; assembly: GCF_023746555.1. Classification (NCBI taxonomy): domain Bacteria; kingdom Bacillati; phylum Bacillota; class Bacilli; order Caryophanales; family Paenibacillaceae; genus Brevibacillus; species Brevibacillus ruminantium. The sequence goes on along the minus strand of NZ_CP098755.1, from coordinate 1,954,639 downwards.
GCCCTCGCCCGTCTCTTCTTTTTGCTTTCCCCGGCAAAAATCAGAGGAAGCTCTACGTTTTCCAGGGCCGTCAGTCCAGGCAACAGATTGTAGGACTGAAAGATAAAGCCCATACATTTGCGGCGGAATAAACAAAGTTCATTTTCGTTAAACCGGGAAATTTCTGAGCCGCTGACAAAAACTTTTCCCTCTTCCGGTTTGGTCAACCCCGCAAGCAGATTGAGAAGCGTTGATTTACCAGAACCTGACGAACCACACAGCGCGACAAACTCTCCCTTATTAATGTGGAGATTGATATCAAAGAGAACGGGAACCTTGATTTTCCCTGTCCCATAGCTGTGGTTGACGTTTTCTACCGTCAATTCTCCCTCTCCGTTAGCCATTTTTGTGTACACCTCATTTGCTTTTGACATATTTGGAAGAATCAATTCATTTAATATAGACGAAGAAGGAGGAAAAACGTAACAAATATATTTCTGAAGATTTCTTTCACAAGTTAGAAACAAGTTCTTCAAGAAAACGTAATAATCCCGTAACCATATGATTCCAGAAACCTGCTACAATAAGATTGTGAAAGAAAACACGAGAGGGCAGAGTGAAGATGAACATCTATCGCTTTATGTTTGAGACGGCTACACGTCAATGGGTTGAAGTCATCAAAGCACGCAGCATGTTTGAGGCAGCCAAAGAAGCAAGAAAGCTGGCCTCCACCAGATCGAAAGCCATGTCCGCTCCGATCCGTTTCTCTTTTCATCACATTACATCCGTCTAACCAAAATCAGATATACGATATGGCTAGGGCTGCTGGGCCCGTTCGATTGAAAACCGCTGTTCCGTGATGGAATCAGCGGTTTTTTCATGCCTGCTCTCGAAGCGGCGGCGTGAAGAACAGCCACAGTCTGCCAAGCTATCCTCACAAACATTTCCTATACGTTTCTTGTCCCGGCTCTTATTGACACCAGTCTTTTTTTCCTCTTCAATAAAGGTAGTAGAAAAACTTGACTCTGCCCAGTGATCTGGCGGAGCCCTAGTTGCACTTATCGTCGATAGGTCTCGTTCTTTTTTCTCCTATCGACCACGATTCCACCGCACCAAATGGTTGCGAAACAGAGGGAGACAGCGCCATGACCATGAAAAAAGCATTGACCATCGCAGGATCTGACACGAGCGGCGGTGCAGGCATCCAGGCCGACCTGAAAACCTTCCAGGAATTGGGTGTTTTCGGGATGACCGCTTTGACTGTCATCGTCGCCCAAGACCCGCACAACTCTTGGTTTCACGAAGTATTTCCAATCGAACTGAGCACGCTGGAGAAGCAAATCGAGACCGTCCTCTCCGGAATTGGTGTTGATGCGGTGAAAACGGGGATGCTGGGAACAACGGAACTGATTGAGCTGGCAGCCAAAAAGATCGATCAGTACCAGTTGAAAAACGTCGTTGTAGACCCCGTGCTTGTCTGCAAAGGGGCAGATGAAGTCTTGCATCCAGAAAACGCTGACTGTTTGCGTGATGTCTTGGTACCCCGGGCAACCGTGGTTACCCCTAACCTGTTTGAAGCGGGTCAGCTAAGCCAGATGGGGGCACTCAAAACAGTTGAAGACATGAAGGAAGCGGCCAAACGCATCCATGACAAGGGCGCAGCATACGTGCTGGTTAAGGGCGGCGGCAAGCTGCAGCACGAAAAAGCGATCGACGTGCTCTACGATGGAACGCAGTTTGACATCCTGGAAGGCGAGCGCATCGACACGACCTACACCCATGGCGCAGGCTGCACGTATTCCGCTGCGATTTGTGCCGAGCTGGCAAAAGGACAATCCGTGCGCGATGCCGTCAACATCGCCAAGGAGTTTATCACAGAAGCGATTCGCCACTCGTTCAAGCTGAATCAATATGTAGGCCCGACCAACCACGGAGCGTATCGCAAGCTTCAAAAATAAGAGCGGTTTTATGCCCTTACATCACTTTTTGAAAAGCAAAACTCCTCCCTTCCTTTCCATAGAAGGGCGGAGTTTTTTTACTGTGCTCTCTTTTTTAAGGCCAGATTTGGCGAAGCCGATACTGATTGTGACCTGCTTCGCAGCGAACTGAGGGTAAACACGATCAGCGCGCTCCAGATAAAACCAAAGCTGAGCCAATGGGTTTTTGTAAAAGGCTCATGGAAAAGAAAAACGGCAATGAACAGTGAAATCGTTGGGGACAAATACTGGATAAAACCCACTGTAGACAGCGGCAATATCCTTGCCGCACGGGCAAACCAGTAGAGCGGCAGAGTCGTTGCCACATCTGCTAGCGTTAACAGATTGATTGTTGTAAAGTAATATGGTAAAATTCGGTATATATGATAAACTTTTACTTTCGGAGGTGCTTTTGATGAAAAGGAAGGTTGTTGCAGGTTTAGCTTCAATATTTGCAATTTTCGGTGTCGTCTCACCTATTAGTGCTTCTACAAATGTATCGGATCACCAAACTATCCAATCTGAGAACACAATGGAATTAAGAGCGTACAAAAGCCAATATCCTACTAAAGATAGCGTACCAACACGAGTAGCAACCTTCTGGTTCCTTTACAGTGTTGAAGACAAAGGAGACTATTGGCTCTGCACATACAAGAGAATTCCCTAATCTGTATCCAAACAAAGATATTTACAAACAAATTTTTTAACTTTCATAAAAAAATACTTGAGCGGTGTAAGGTTATCAATTTAAAAAGCAAAACTCCTCCCTTCCTTTCCATAGAAGGGCGGAGTTTTTTTACTGTGCTCTCTTTTTTAAGGCCAGATTTGGCGAAGCCGATACTGATTGTGACCTGCTTCGCAACGAACTGAGGGTAAACACGATCAACGCGCTCCAGATAAAGCCAAAGCTGAGCCAATGGGTTTTTGTAAAAGGCTCATGGAAAAGAAAAACGGCAATGAACAGTGAAATCGTTGGGGACAAATACTGGATAAAACCGACCGTCGAGAGCGGCAATATCTTGGCTGCCTGCGCGAACCAATACAGCGGCAGGGCCGTTGCTACTCCCGCCAGTGTCAACAGGATGATTTGCCAGCCCTCCAGCGAAAAGACCGTTTCCTGGCCGTTCACTTGCAGAGTGAACAGATATGCAAGCGCAATCGGCGCAACGAACAAGGTTTCCCAGGCAAGGCTGAGCATCGAGTCGAGACGGACTGTTTTCTTCGCCAGACCGTACAAGGCAAAGGTGAGTGCGAGCATGATGGCGACCCACGGCATTTTTCCGTAATTGATCGTCATGACAGCAACCCCGATGCCGGCAAGAGCAATCGCAATCCACTGGCCCGCTCTCAGCCGTTCTCGCAGAAAAAGGACCCCGAATAAAACACTTATCAACGGATTCATATAATACCCAAGGCTCGTCTCCAGGACATGTCCGTTGTTTACGGCCCAGATGAAGATGAACCAGTTGCCGCTGATAATCAATGAGCTGAGGAACAGCAAGACCCACGTCTTTTTGTCCGTTACCGCTCTCTTTAACTCTTTCAGCTTTTTTGTAACATACAATAACACGACGACAAACACAGCCGACCAAAAAATACGATGGGCCAATATCTCCCATGCGCCCATCTTTTCAAAGACCTTCCAGTACAGCGGCAGCGTTCCCCACATGAGGTAGGCGGCCACTGCATATAACACTCCCTGCTTCATTACCCCAGTCCCCCGCTTGCAATCAGACATCTTGCCTTGCCATGAACATTTTTCTCTCTTCAGTGTAAACGAAGAGCCTGCAGCGATCTATCTATTTACACAGTGAATAAGCACACCAGACACTCCCCTACCCACACCGACGCCATCCTGGCAGCGAGGCAGCAATGCAGTTCGTTAGCGAGTGAAAGAGTTCAAAAACTATTATTGTAACCAAAATCAATCCGTAGTACAATAGTTCGGGTAGAATTTGTTTAGTCAGAAAGAAGGAAGTTCAGCCATGTCATACTGGAGATACGTGCTTCTTGTTCTTGCGGGAGCTGTAAGCTACGGGGTTCTTTCTATTATTATGAAAGCCGCCTTTCAGGCAGGCTTTACCCCAAAAGAATTAAGTGCCAGTCAACTTCTATTCGGCGGACTGATCATGTCAGCAGTCGCTTTTTTTATTTCCAAGGAGCGCTTTCGCTGGCGCTACGTCATCCTGCTGCTTCCTGTCAGCATCATGATGGCTTCCACCAGCTTTTTTTATCATCAAGCAGTTAACAGCCTGTCTGCTTCACTGGCCATCGTCCTGCTCTTTCAATTTACATGGATCGGTGTCTTGATCGAATCGGTGGCTGACCGTACGTGGCCGACTCCAGAAAAATGGGCTTCTCTTGTGTTGTTGGCCATCGGGACCGTTTTTGCTAGCGGACTGGATACGAGCAGCCTAAAATCGGTGAGTCTCTTTGGACTGGGAGCAGGATTGCTCTCCGGTGCGACATTTGCTGCGGTTATTTTTTTCAGCGGCCGCATTAAGCCCGGGATGAATCCCTATCTCCGCAGCGCGATTTCCATCAGTCTTGCAGCCCTATTGCTTTCCCTGGTCTATCCGCCTGCTTTTCTCGTGAATGGCCGAATTTGGGAAGGCCTGCTCCCTTACGCGCTGCTCGTCGGCTGCTTCGGATCTGTTATCCCGATTCTCTGTCTGGCGATCGGTGTCCCTCGTCTCGGCAATGGCCTTGCCACTATTCTCAGTGCAGCCGAGCTGCCGACTGTAGTTCTGCTCTCCAGCTTCGTGCTTCACGAACAAGTTACTGCGGCTCAATGGGCAGGTGTATGTATTATTTTGATGGCCATTATCGTCCCTCAGATCAAGCGGAAACCTGCTCGCCGTGCCGCCGATCATCCTTCGGGACAGAAGCACCTCAGGAAGATTCCGCCCTCTGCAAACATGTAAAAAAGCGTATCAACCGAATCTGTGGTTGATACGCTTTTTATATCGACGCCTGTTCATGGGGGAGCGATCTAAATGTAGCGTTAGGTTATCAAAAAACCCAGCACGCCGATCCGGCATCGCTGGGCAACTTTTGCAAAATGGAGCGGGTGATGGGAATCGAACCCACGCGACCAGCTTGGAAGGCTGGAGTTCTACCATTGAACTACACCCGCAAGCACAAGGATCAAGCCTGTCTGCATGAAGAACATCGATGAAAAGTGAAATGGTCGGGAAGACAGGATTTGAACCTGCGACCTCTTGGTCCCGAACCAAGCGCTCTACCAAGCTGAGCCACTTCCCGATTGTCAGAATGCCTATTGAAAGCAAAATGCACCATACATAAAAATGTATGGTGCGGTCGAGAGGACTTGAACCTCCACGGTGTTGCCACCACTAGAACCTGAATCTAGCGCGTCTGCCAATTCCGCCACGACCGCAAGCTTTTTCTGGCGGATGGAGTGGGATTTGAACCCACGAGACGAGTCATCCCCGTCTACACGATTTCCAATCGTGCTCCTTCGGCCACTCGGACATCCATCCAGAAGAAACATCTTCTATCCAATTCTCACTAACAAACTAGATTCTAACATAGAAATAGCTATTTTTCAAGAGGGATTATTTAACAAACTTTTTTCAGCATCAAGGCAGTCAACGAACAGATCCATTAGAGAAGTGTTACATCCCCATCTCGCAAAATGTCTTCTTTTGTTACCATGGCCAGTTGATTCAAAAGCTCGATCTGAAAGCTGCCCGGCCCTTGTTGCCGCGTTTTTTCAGCAGCGATTTGCGCCGCCACTCCATAGGTAACCAATGCAGAAGCGCCAGCCAGCAGCACGTTTTTTTCCACAGCCAGAAATGCCCCGATGATCGATGAAAGCAGGCAGCCAGTTCCCGTCACCTGCGTCAACAGCGGGTGGCCGTTTTTCACCAGGCAGGTTTGACTTCCATCCGAGACGATATCTTCTTTCCCTGTGATCACCACATGGGTCTGAAAGTGTTTGGCTGTTTTGTGAGCAAGCGTAATTTTTTCTTGGTCCGAACCATCTTCACCTGCGTCCACACCTTTGATTTCCCAGGTCTCTCCGAATACGTGCGCAATTTCTGCCGCATTTCCGCGCAGAAGCGTGACGTCCACCTCTTGGAGAATTCTTCGCGCTGTTTCCGTTCGATAAGCGGTGGCTCCAGCGCCAACGGGGTCAAACACCACCGGAACCTGGTTCGCGTTTGCCGCCTGACCGGCGATGATCATGGCCTCTACCTCTTGCTGATTCAGCGTTCCGATATTCAGCACCAAAACGCCGGCCAGCTTCGCCATGTCGGCTACCTCTTCCTTTGCGTAGGCCATGACGGGAGAGGCTCCCAATGCCAATAAACCATTGGCAGTAAAATTGGTCACAACCACATTGGTGATATTATGTACGAGCGGTTTTTGCTCTTTTACACGCTCCCAAGTATGGGTGATCTTTTGCAAATCAATCATGACCATCTCTCCTCCTGTTACGCGGTTTCTTTTCCATCTTTCGCTCCTCTTATTTTACACCAAAAGAAAGAGGCATGTAGGCAGATGCCCCCTTCACTGAAAAAAAGAAAAACCGCGAGTCAGATTACCTCCGGTTTTTCATCCCTATATGTTTGCTGTTCATTTGCAAGCGCAAGATGGACCTGTCTTCATTCTCGTCCCTTTTAAGAGAGGAACTCAGAGAGATGAGCGGGCGCCTTCCACATGTCCATGTCCGGCAACCGTCTCTTCTTCTTCTGCCATCGCCGACTTGCCCACTGTCCAGGTAATGACCCGGCTGGCAATCACAACTGCGATCACTGTATAGAAGACTTCTCCCATAGGCAAATACAGGAATGACAGCGCCAGCACCATGCAGTCCAGCAAAAGAAAGATCGTCCCGATCGACAGACCGGTGTATTTGCTCAGCAGGACGGACATGATGTCGTCACCGCCCGTAGCGGCGCCGAATCGAAGGATAATGCCGGTTGCCAGACCGGTCAACAAGCCGGAGAGAATCGAGGCCGCCAACATATGGTTGCCCAAATCTATGACAACTGGCGAAAATCTTTCAAACAATTCATAAAAGCCTGAAAAAGCGAGTGACGCAAGAATTGTGTTCCAGATGAACTGGCGTCCTTTGAGCATCCACGCCATGATAAACAGCGGGATATCCAGGACCAGCATCGTTACCGCCGGCGGAAAATTGAATCCGTATTTGGCAAGCAGGGCCAAACCCACGAATCCGCCTTCCGACAAGTGATTCTGGAAGTTGATATGGTAATACGCAAATGCTAACAAACACGCTCCAAACAAAATCAAACTAATCTGAGCTACCTGTTTTCGTAACGGTTTTGCTCTCCTCATCATGGTTTCCTCGCAATGTCTTCGGTTTTGGCCTCAGCGACCCACCGACCACGGAGGAACTTCTGACATACAGACAGCGTTCCATACGTTTTTCCTCACTTTCGCAGCAGGTTGAGTCGCCGATGTGACGATCGACATGCTACGACGCTATGTGTAGGAGAGATCATAACGTTTCCATACGCTCCTATACGGAACCATTGGTATCCTGATCCTTTCCGTTTTTGAATTACCTTTATTTTATCACAAGAACTGGAACTCATCGAATGCGGCAATTCGGGATAGCCCCTGAAATTCAGCCGTTTTTTCGTTTTTTTGCAAATGGCTCTGCGAGATGATCAGGATTTTACTGCAAATGAGCAGGGTTTGCTCCGCTTTTCTCGGTTTTTCCGCTCAAGGAAGCAAAAGGGAACCCCATGATGAGGTTCCCTATTTGGAGATAAATCCAATTGGTTTTTTCGGTTCGATCGGATTGACTCGCTTGACTGCCATAAGCAAGAAGCTGATTTGCGAGACATGCTGTATCAATTCCACCAGCGATCCGTTTTCCAGGGTGCCGTAAAATCGGATCAGACTGGGATTGCAGTAGCCAAGATGGGTCACGTGAAAGGTAATGGTCTGACCGAAGGAGACCAGCCGCATGGCCACCTGATGCTCTTCGTCCAGATTGGTGTCAAACTCATTAATCATATCGACCAGCATCTGGCAAAAGTCGCTGGCGTTCTCCGCGTTCATGCCGTCTGACAACATCGGTGCAGCTGCATGCATGACTTGCGGCAGAAGCTCGGATGGCTGACTCATTCGTAACCGCTCCTCTCTCATTGATCACAAGGCGATTCTACGAAATACGATCCCGCTGGTTTTTCATAGAAACGACCGTGATCGCGTGCTGTCATTGTTTGGTCCACTGGTTTGGCTTAGTGGTTGATTCACTGTTGTTCTTCTATCCTATCATTTCTCCCGGAAGAAACGGAAGAGGTGATCGTCCGCTTTCCGAAACCATTTTGTGAGAAATTCGTATTGTCAGAAAAGGAGCTGAATCGGAAAGGAGAGATCGCAGAATGAGATGGTTCTCCCGTTTCTTTTCGAGCCACAAATGTTTGGTCTATATCGCCATCGGACATGAAGCATACGCCCGGGTCGCAGCCAAACTGCAGCAGCACGGCGTAAGCTTCCGGACCAAATCCCCTTTGGGGAATGTATGGCAGCATGCCTCCAACACCCTGCCGCCGCGTTCTGAGCTTTTTACCTACGAAATCTATGTGAAGCCCGAAGATGAAGCGAAAGCTCATCAGGCGATTCATCGCTGATCGCTTTTCTTTTGTCGTTAGATCGGGACGAGGGAAGTTTCCCCTATCGCCTGCGGTTTCAACGGTAGTGACAAATGAGCGTATAACCGTTTTCACGATGATTGTAAACGGTCTGTTGCTCCTCCCTCTTTCCCTTTACTTCCATCTCAATTGTGATCGGATGGATGGCAGCCCAGCAGGAATTGGTAAAAAGGTGAAGAAATCATTGACGTACGTATTTCATGGGGAGGAACGTTACAATGGCAAGAGTCGTATTGTTCGAATTAAACAGTCAGCATCCAGAGCAAGCTGCTGCCTTTTATTCATCTGTGTTTGGCTGGAAAATTGGGGAGCCTCACTGGGATTATCGCACCGTCACGACCGGAGGAGATGAGAAGCCGGGGATTGACGGCGGCATTTCACTGGGACCCGCTGATTATCCTCATGGGATACGCGTTACGATTGAGGTCGATTCTATCGACGAATCACTCGCCCGCGCGGTGGAGCACGGAGCCAAAATCGTACGGGAGAAGATGGAGTTTGATGAATTTTACTTGGCCTATCTGGTAGACCCTGTCGGCCTTGGTATCGGTCTGATACAGAACAAAAAATAGTCAGGGGCTTGAATAAAACCCAAATGATGGTATGATGTTGTTGTATCAAATCAAAATACACGCACGGGAGCTTGGGGAACCAGGCTGAGAGGACGGCTATTCTGTCGTCGACCGTTGAACCTGAACTGGGTAATGCCAGCGGAGGAATTTGTCTATATGACTTGAAAGGACTCGCATTTTCGCGAGCATTTAACGTCCTTTCCACTCTCGCGTCTGGCGTCGCAGGATATTCCTGCGGCGTTTCCTTTCGTCATTGGACGCGTTTTTTCTTCCGCCTCCCTCAGGGTTTACGCCACGTGCAACCATGACAAGGAGGTTTTTTCATGTCTACACCACAAGCTTCTCCCCTCACTTTAACCGCCGTACAACCATTTCCCGGCAGCCGAAAGGTGCATCTGACCGGCAGCAGACCGGACATTCGAGTACCGATGCGGGAAATCTCGCTCCAGCCTTCGCAGGGTGTAACCGGCGAAGTTCCCAATCCCCCCATCCAGGTCTATGACACCAGCGGTGAATATACAACAGCGGACTATCAGGCTGATATCGAAAAGGGTCTTCCCGCTCTGCGCGAAGGCTGGATCGCTGAGCGCGGGGACACAGAGCCGTATACAGGCCGCGCAGTTCAACCGGCCGATGACGGCTTCCACTCCGAGGAGCAGCGCGGGGCAACGGCCATCCCGATCTTTCCCCGAGGCAGCCGCAAACCGCATCGGGCCAAATCAGGGAAAATCGTCACCCAGCTCCATTATGCCCGTCGCGGGATCATTACGCCGGAGATGGAGTTCATCGCCATCCGAGAAGGCGTTTCTCCCGAATTTGTGCGAGATGAAATCGCCAGTGGACGTGCCATCCTGCCTCTGAACGTCAATCACCCCGAGGCAGAGCCGATGATCATCGGGCGGAATTTCCACGTCAAGGTGAATGCCAACATCGGGACATCAGCCGTCACTTCTTCGATCGCGGAAGAAGTGGAAAAAATGATGTGGGCCACTCGCTGGGGCGCAGATACCATCATGGATTTGTCGACCGGAAAGCATATCCACACCACTCGTGAATGGATCATCCGCAACAGCCCAGTCCCTGTCGGAACCGTTCCGATCTATCAGGCGCTGGAAAAGGTAAACGGAAAAGCGGAGGAGCTGACCTGGGAAATCTACCGGGATACCTTGATCGAGCAGGCGGAGCAAGGCGTGGACTATTTCACCATTCACGCCGGCGTGCTGCTCCGCTACATCCCGATGACAGCCAATCGCGTCACCGGAATCGTCTCCCGCGGCGGCTCTATCCTGGCCGCCTGGTGTCTGGCTCATCATCAGGAGAATTTCTTGTACACCCATTTTGAAGAGATCTGCGAGATTCTCAAAGCGTATGATATTTCAATTTCACTGGGGGATGGACTTCGTCCCGGCTCGATTGCCGACGCCAACGACGAAGCCCAGTTTGCCGAGCTGGAAACCTTGGGTGAATTGACGAAAATCGCCTGGAAACACGATGTCCAGGTGATGATCGAAGGTCCGGGCCATGTGCCGATGCACCTGATCAAAGAGAATATGGAGAAACAGCTGGAGCTTTGCCACGAAGCGCCTTTCTATACGCTGGGCCCGCTGACAACCGACATCGCCCCCGGCTACGACCACATCACCTCAGCGATTGGCGCGGCCATGATCGGTTGGTTTGGCACCTCGATGCTCTGCTATGTGACGCCAAAGGAGCATCTCGGTCTGCCGAACAAAGAAGACGTACGAAACGGTATGATCGCCTATAAAATTGCCGCCCATGCAGCCGATCTGGCCAAAGGTCATCCGCGCGCCAAAGTGCGTGACGACGCTCTTTCCAAAGCCAGATTCGAGTTTCGCTGGAACGACCAGTTCAACCTCTCCCTCGACCCCGAGCGGGCCCGTGAGTACCATGACGAGACATTGCCAGCCGAGGGAGCCAAATCCGCGCATTTCTGCTCCATGTGCGGTCCGAAGTTTTGCAGCATGAGAATCACGCAGGATATTCGGGCCTATGCCCGGGAAAACCCGTCTCCCCTGCTTGACCAGAGTGAAATTGAGGCGGGCATGCAAGAAAAAGCGAAGGAATTTCGCAAGCAGGGCGGGCAGTTGTACAAAGGGATCGATCGGCAATGATGCGGGAGACAGATCCCCGCGTCATACGGACGGAAATCATGCGGCTGGAGACAGCCTTGGCAGAGCTGCGCCAGCAATTGGCAGAGATGCAGAAGGCATGCCCGCATGAATTTCAGGAGACGCCGCTCTCCCGCACCTGCCGAAAATGCTCGTGGACAGAAAGTCTTTATTATTGAACACAAAATGGAACACAAAAAAACGGGGGCTTCGAAATGGGAGCCTCCCGTTTTTTTCGTGCGGCTGATTGCATCATGCTTTTACCGCTATAAAAGATTGGACCTGCCGAAAACAAGGAATGTTCTCGTTATGCTAGGCACCTTTTCGTCTTGTATGTCACGAATTTTTGCGTTTCTTCTCGAATCTGTCTCGGGTGTCTCGCTCTACACTCGCTTCAAAATCGACGTCAGCTTGATCTGATCATTGCGCAGCCACACTTTTGAATATTCAATCGGTCGATTGTCCTCGGTGTATATTGTCTGCTCCAGGAAGGTAATCGGCGTTCCCTTGTCAATCTCAAGCATCTCCGCGATCTTTTCATCAGCACCTTTGCCCAGAAAGGATCGTTTCCCCCACGATATTTTCAGCTTATAGCGATCTTCAATGATGGAAAACAGCGTATTCTCTTCAAAGTTGTGCTGATCGAGGCCGGGGAATAGCTGCTTCGGCAAAAAGTTCTCCAGAAAGACGACCGGTGTATCCTCAATAAACCGCAACCGCTTGAGGTGATATACCTGATCGGACTGTTCCAGCTCTAAAAATCTGCTTACCGTTTGATCCGCAGCGGCAGTCTCCATACCAAGCAATCTTGTCGTAAAGTCTTTGTGGCTTTCGATCATGGTTTCGGCGATGGAAATCAGCCTCTCCGCCAACGGGTATTCCATTTGTTCACCGACGACAAACGTACCCTTTCCGTGTATCTGGACGAGAATGCCTTCAGTAATTAACTGCTTGATGGCTTGCTTGATGGTACCCCGGCTGATACCCAATGCTGCAGCGAGATCCGATTCCGACGGCAGCTTCTCCTTTGGCTTCCACTCACCGTTCGCAACTTTGCCCCGTATCCAATTTTTTGCTTGAATATATATCGGTTCCGGACCTGTTTTTTCGATCACTGGGTTCACCCTTTATCCAACTTATTCTAATTTACTATACGGTTATCCCGCTGTTTTTTCAAGACAACCGCGAGTTGTAGCGAATGAATCGCTGTTACATTTTATCCTTGTAGTAATCGGGTACGACGATACCCGGCTTGTCGAACCACTCAGGGACGCTCACACCGGATTGCAGGATGACATTGCCCCAGGGATCAAAAGCACCGGTGCGAACAATCGCTTTCGCCTTTTTCGCCATCTCTGTCAAAATCGTTTCATGTTTCATCGTCCCCACTTCCACACCGGGGAAAATTTGCTTGATCTTGTTGTAAAGCGGCGTATTGTGGGTTTCCACCTCTTCGGCCACATAAATATTCTCGGCGATAAAATCGGAAGCGATCAAAGAAAGTACCGTCTCCAGATCAGGCAGATCCTTTTTCAGCGCCAGGTCAATTCGTTTCACACCGTTTGGAATCGGAAAGCCGGCATCGCAGACAATCAGGTAATCGGTGTGACCCATCGAAGCGATGACTTCACTCAGCTCGCGGTTTAACAGCAATCCTTTTTTCATGATCACTCACTCCTCTTCCCGGTTAGTTTTGCGATTCTTTGATCGCTTCTTCCACGTTATCCTTGTTTACGAAAATGGAGGGGAGCTCCAGTTTTTTCCCTACAGATTCACCGCTGGCGACTTTCTTTGCAATCTGGACCGCTTTCTGTCCGTATTGGTTCGGGTAGATCGCCATCGTGCCAGCGATGTCTCCAGCTTGGATGGCTTGCAGCGCGTCGGCTGTGCCGTCATTGGATACGACCACGATGCCGGTGCGGTTCGCCGCCTTGATCGCTTGTACGGCACCCAGGGCCATCTCATCATTGGCTGCGTAAACACCTTGGATATCCGGGTTTGCCTGCAGGATATTTTCCATGACCGTCATTGCCTTGGCCCGGTCAAAATCAGCCGACTGCGAAGCGATAATCTTGATTTCCGAAGATGTGGTTACGCCCTCCTGGAAGCCTTTGCTGCGATCCTGCGCTACATTTGTTCCCATGATGCCTTGAAGCTCAACGACATTGCCTTTGCCACCCAACTGTTTGTTCAGAAATTCGCCGGAGACAATCCCGTGTCTGACCTCGTCATAGCCGAGATGCGTCACAACCTCGCCGCCCTCCAGCTCGCGTCCTGTCGTAATGACCTTGACTCCTGCCTTATTGGCCGCTTCAGCAGCGGGAATCGTCCCCTTGCTGTCGACCGGGTCGAGGATCAGGATGTTGATCTTTTGCTGAATCAGATCCTCCACGCCTTGGAGCTGAGTGGCCAGATCATCATTGGCATTGACCACAACCAGATCTACGCCCAGTTTTTCCGCTTCCTGCTCTGCTCCTTTTTTTACCGCGACGAAGAATGGGTTATTCAGTGTGTTGATCGCATAACCGATTTTGATCTTACCGTCGCCACCAGCGCTGCCCGAGCCATTCGCCGGTGTGTTCGAACCAGAAGATCCACACGCCGTCACCGTCAGCAGCAGCAATCCAGTTACCAGAGAAAACAACCATTTTTTCATGAAAATCCCCCTCTTTCCTCTGTTCCCGCTCGACACGGGTTATTGTTTTTCTTTGTTAATCATGCGGTCGATAATCACGGCCAAGAGTACGATCAAGCCCTTCGCTACGTTTTGGTAAAAGGGCGAGACGTTGATCAGATTCATACCGCTTGTCAAAATGCCCAGCAGCAGTACCCCGATCAGCGTTCCGACGATGCTCCCTTTGCCCCCGAACAAGCTGGTGCCCCCCAGAATTACGGCGGCGATGGCATCAAGCTCATACCCCGTACCCGCTACCGGTGTGGCGGATGAGAGACGTGCGGTCAGAATCACAGAGGCCAGCCCTGCGAGAAGACCCGAGGTCCCGTATACGATCGTCTTATGCAGATTTACCCGTACACCCGCCAGCAGTGACGCTTTTTCATTGCCCCCGATCGCGTAAATGTACTGTCCATGCACCGTGCGTTTGAGCATGAAATAAAGCAGCACATAAACCAGCAAGAGAACCACGACCGGAAATGGAATGGGGCCGATGTAGCCTTGCCCGATGAATTTGTAGACAGGATTGGTCACCAGGATCGGGTTTCCGCCTGTGTAAATCAGAGTAAAGCCGGACAGCATGGTCATCGAGGCCAGCGTGACGATAAAGGGTGTCAGCTTTAAGCGCGAGATGAGCAGACCATTGGCGACCCCGAACACTACGCCCGTCAATAGCCCGGCGACGATGCCGAGAAACGCATTGCCGGTAGCCAGTGTCACCCCGGCCGATACAGCACCGGCCAGACCCACAATGCTTCCGACCGACAAATCGATTCCCGCTGTGATGATGACGAGTGTTTGACCAGCCGCCACAATGCCGATCACCGATACCTGTCTGAGGATATTGATCAGATTGGATGCGGTTAAAAAGTTGGGTGTCAGGATCGTGAAGATCGCTGCCACGAGAATCAGGATAAAAAACATCCCGTATTGTTGAATCAGACTGAGTTTGTTTACGGCTGGTTTGCCGATTACCGGATTCGTGCTGTTTGTCATGGTTATCCCCCCACCCCCGTTGATTGCCGGGCTCCTGACGCGTATTCCATGAGGAGTTCGATGCTGGCCTCTGCCTGACTCACTTCTGCAATGATTTCGCCCCGGAACATGATCAGGACGCGGTCGCATAAGCCCAGAATCTCATCCACATCACTAGAGGCGATGACAATCGCTTTTTCCTCATGCGCCAATTGGTCAAGCAAGTGATAGATTTCGGATCGTGCCCCGATGTCGATCCCCCGTGTCGGTTCACTCAGCAGGATAATATCGGGGGAGGTGAGCAGCCATTTGCCCAAAATCACTTTTTGCTGGTTGCCCCCGCTCAGATGCTTGACTGGATGATGCAGCCCGGGCAGCTTGATGTTTAACTTCTCCACGTATTGTTTGGCAACATCTCTGATTTTTCCGAGGTTGCGAAGACCATAGTCGGAGAATTGCTGCATGCTGGTGAGCGTCATGTTCTGATCAGAGCCGAGCTCCAAAATCAAGCCCTCTTCTTTTCGGTTTTCGGTCACGAGTGCGATCCCCTGGCTCATCGCAGCTAACGGGGAATCGATTTGGACCGGCTTTCCTTTGCAGATCAGTTGACCGCCGTCCGCCTGATCTGCGCCAAAGAGGATGCGCAAAAGCTCAGACTGTCCTGCTCCAAGCAATCCGAAAATGCCGACAATCTCACCCTTTCGAAAGGAGGCGGAAACACTATGAAGCACACCGTTTTTCTCGATATTCTGCAGCTCCAGGATGACATCACCGGGACTGTGGGCCGTATTCGGGTAGTAATGATCCATCTGTCTGCCCACCATGCACTCGATGATACGCTCATTGGAAAATTCCTCGATCGGTCCCTCTGCCGTCTTTCTGCCGTCCTTCAGGATGGTGACGTGATCGCAAATCTGCTGGATCTCGTCGAGACGGTGGGAGATGTAGATAATTCCGATTCCCTTGGACTGCAAGGAGCGGATCACTTCAAAGAGCTGATTCGTCTCGGCGGCTGTCAGCGTAGCAGTGGGCTCATCCATGACCAGTACCCGGGAATCCTCGGAAATCGCTTTCAAAATCTCGACTACCTGCTGCTGACCGATGGAAAGCTGACCGACCTTGCTGTGCGGGTCAAGCTGAATCTGGTATTGATCCAGCAATGCCTGGGTTTTGCGCACTGCTTCGCTTTTGAACAGGAGAAAGGAACCAAGGCCGTGTACCGGCTCTTTTCCGAGATACACATTTTCTGCCACTGTAAACTCGGGCACCAGGCTCAGTTCCTGATGAATCACGCTGATTCCCTGCCGTTTGGCATGTCCTGGTGAGGTGATGTGAACGTTCTCTCCCTCGATCTCGATGGTTCCGGCATCTTTGGTGTACTCGCCGGCAATGATTTTCATCAAGGTGGATTTCCCCGCTCCATTGGCTCCCAGAAGGGCGTGCACCTGTCCTTTTTGCAATTGGAAATCAACCTTGTGGAGAATCTGGTTAGGGCCAAAGCTTTTTTCTATGTCCTGCAAACTGAGGAGCGCCGGCATCGAAGTCCCTCCTTTCCGCGTTTACTTCCATTTAAAACGTTTTCGTTCCATTTAAAGCGTTTTCAGAAATGGTTCTATCCCTCGAATTGCTTCATGAAAGCGTACAACTGGTCACGGTTTGGAAGCGCTGGAATAACGTCTTCGTGAGTGACGCAGTATGCGCCGACATAGCAGGCGAAGCGTACGGCCTCGCGAAGCGTTTGCCCCTCCGAAAGTGCTACTGCCAAGGCTCCCGTAAAAGAGTCCCCTGCTCCGGTCGTATCGACTGCATTCACTTTGGGCGCAAAGACCGGAAATGCCTCATCCGCCGTGACGACCATCGCCCCTTTTTCTCCGCGGGTCACGATAACGGCTTGCGGGCCTCTTTGAACGATGAGCCGCGCCAAACGTTCACACTCGGCATCATTCAGCTCGCTGGAAGGGTCCATTCCGTGCAGGATGAGCAGCTCAGATTCATTTGGTGTGACGATGGTGGAGAGGGCGAGCAGGTCATCCAGTTTGGGTGTTGCCGGAGCCGGGTTTAGAATGACGGTTTTTCCCCACTTTTTCCCCAGCTCCATGCCTTTTTTGATCGTATCTAGATGATTTTCCAGTTGAAAAACGAGGATATCGGCATTCTGGATGGCTTCCTTTGTCTCCAGCTCGTCTGGCAGGAGCTGATGATTGGCTCCCGGGTCGACAACGATACAATTTTCGCCTTGTTCATTCAGGAAGACGAAGCCCACTCCTGTAGGGGATGTGGAAGAGAAGGAGACTTCATCCACGGCGACTCCCGCTTCCCGCAGCATGGCCACTCCGGATTTTCCGTAAGGATCATCTCCGAGACAGCCGATAAAAGAAATATGGCCCCCAAGCTTCGCTGCCGCGACGGATTGATTGGAGCCTTTTCCCCCGTGGCAGACAGAGAATCCGCTTCCCAGAATCGTTTCTCCCCAGACGGGCAATCGCGGCGTGTTGCAAATAAAGCCCACATTATAGCTGCCGATGACGACGATATGCTTCTGCCCTTGTGCTTGCATCTCTCTACTCCTTTAGCATCGGTCTAAAATCATAAACGTACAGTAACGTTCATATACCATGATATACCCCTGTTTTTCGTTTTGTCAAAATAAATAATGCTCCAAACAGTCTGAAATTACAGTTTGGCAGTTTTTAATAGACCGTGCTGATTTCACCTTTCCCGGTGACAATCTTCACGCTTCCGCTGGTCCCGATCATCTCTGCACCGGCATCCAGGATTTTGACAGCATCCTCAAACGTGCGAATCCCGCCCGAGGCTTTCACTTTTGTCTCGTTGCCGGCAATTCGGCGCAAAAGCTGGATGTCTTCCACTGTAGCTTGACCGCCCTGGCCCCAGCCGCTGGAATTTTTCAGGTAGGTGACGCCCGCTTCTTTGGCTAATGTGGCGGCTTTCACTTTCTCTTCCTCGCTCAGCATTCCAAACTCCAACATGATTTTGACCACTCTGCCCTCGGCTGCTTTCACAACAGCTGCAATCTCTTGAGCGAACTCGTCATAGCGGCCGCTTTTAAACAAGCCGTAATTGGGCATGAAGTCAAACTCGTCGGCACCTGCGGCGATGACATCGCGGGCTTCCGCCACTTTTGTAAACGTCGTCGCGCCGCCCATCGGATAGCCAAACGCGGTGCAAACCTTCACTTTGCTGCCAGCCAGCCATTTTTTCGCTTGTGGAATCCAGACGGGCTGAATCATCGCACCGTCAAACCCGTATGTCATGCACTCCTCGCATACGCGTTTGATCTCTTCCTCAGAAGCATTGGGCGTGACCAGCGTATGCTGAATTTTTGCTGCTACTTGTTCTACCGTAAATGTAGCCATGTTCTCCAACTCCTTTAAAATGGTGTCCTCTTTATTGGGAAGCCTTTACTTTTTCGATCATCCGGTTTGCGATTGCCGTGATTTCCTCAATTTCTGCCGGGGTTGCTGTTTCCACGGTGCGCTTCACGATGGTTTCACACACTTCCTTGATCTCGGTGTAGTCATCCGGGTCCTGCCCCCGTTTTTTCAGAGCGGCCGACAGCCAGGTCTTGCCGTAGCTGGTGTGAATCGTCTCATCCGCCCAGTCGAAGTCCATGTCGTGTTGGCTCGTGCGGTCATTCATGGAAGCAAAGTTTTTGATCCGGTCCAGCTTTTTCCCGATGTTTTTCGATTCGAAGTAGAACAGCATGCCCAGCCGGTAAATGGGGTCTTGTCCTTGACAACTGTCGTAGATGTAGGTACCCAGCGGCAGCTCCTGCTCGCTGAAGCCCCATGATTTCAAACGCCGATATCCCATCTGGCAGTGGCGGCTTTCATCATAGACCCAGCGGGCTGCATCATAGATAAAGTCCCAGCCTAATTCTCCTGCGAACGCATACAGCACGTAGCCTGCATTTTCGACGGCCCATACTTCGTTTAAATGGCTGACCGCACTGCGGAGCTGCAGCTGGAAGCCTTCGCCGTAGGGGAATGTCGGGTCCACGTTGTCCGGCCAGTAAAAGCGGACCGGGAGAAAACGACCATCCCGTGCGGGGGTTTCCAGTGGGGTAAACGGGTATTTGTCTGCTGCGCTTGCTTTTGCCGAAGCGGCGAACACTGTTCCTGCTGCCAGCTCATTTGTTGCGCCTGCGTGATGCTCTTGTTCTGACGTGTTAGCGGTCCCAGCCGCCGCCGGAGCATCCAGACCGATTCCGCCCAGCTTTTGCAAGCTCTCCTGTATCTCTTGCGTCCATCGCTCGGCGCGTTCGCGTTCCTCTTGAGTGGTTACAGCCAGCTCTTTTTGGACAAGCTCCCGGATCTCCCGGATTTGTCTTTGCTTTTCTTCTACGGCGAGATTCATAAAGCGGTAGGTCGGTCCATCCCCAATCTGATCAGCCAGATTGAGATAGGTTTCATAAGCCTTAAGTAAAGCCGGTTTAAATACCTCGGCCAGTGTTGACAGAAAGGCCAGCGCATTTGGCGCGCAGCGAGCCTTTTGAATGAGGTCGATCAATTGCTGGTCCTCGCCTATCTCCAGCATGCGGCTGGGGAAACGCAGCTCGAACACTCTCTCGCGCAGCGCATGGCCAGTCATGGCGTCTTCCCACAAGATTTTCGGCAATAGTGTTTTCATCTCAAAATAGGGAATCCCGGGAATCCATCCTGCTTCGCTGACGACCAGTTCCTTTTCACACAGGTAAAAACGCTTCAGGATCACCGCTGTGTCGTAGCGCATGTATTTGCCTCTCTCTGTGCCTGGCAGATACGTTTTTGTCATCCGCTCTTCTCCTCCTTCGTCGTCTTTCGTATCGTGACGTTCTGTACCTTTGCATCGGCATTCAGAAAGCACATCACTCGCAAAAGCCCTTGAAAAACAGCAGCTTTACGATTATGATATGTCCATGTTGGAGTATATACCTCTATGGACGTCTAAGTCAAAGGTATAGGTTTTTCTTTCAGCTGTCAACCCCATTTTCTCAGTAGTCAGTCTTTTCTGATCAATCTTTTAATCGAGGTGATTTTGGATGAACTTTTGCAAAAGCTCGTACGATCCGGCTACCCTCCCCCCTCGCCTGCAGGTTCACCAATCCTGGTGGGCCATGAGAGGAATCGGAGATGAACGCGGGGAATGGTCTCTGGAAAAGAAGATTGCGAACATCGCCGAAGCCGGTTACAGCGGCATCATGGGCAGGCTGCCCGCCCCCGAAGAAGCGGAGCTCTGGCGTAAACTGCTGGATCAATATCAACTGGAATTCGGGATTGAGGCCTTTCCCGAAGATCCTGATGAGTTTGGCACATTTTTGCAGGAGGCCAAAGAGTTTGGCGTAAGCTATGTCAACGCACAGGTAAAGGATTCGTTCGTCGTGGGGGATGCGGCCGTGAAACGTTTGAGCGGCATCATCCAGGAAGGGAAAAAATGGAACATCCCTGTCTTTGTGGAAACGCATCGGGGACGGATCACACAGGACCTCCTGCGTACGGTCGAATACGCAGAAGCGCTTCCTGACCTGCGCTTTACCATCGATTTTTCCCACTATGTCCTGGCTGGCGAAATGCTTACCTCCCAGGAGCGGGCTGAGGATTGCTTTCAGCAATTATTGAAGCGTACATCCTGTATACATGGGCGCATCTCCAATGGACAACAAATTCAGGTGGATATCGGACCAGCGGGAGAACACCCGATGACAGAGCGGTTCCTGGCGTGGTGGAAACAGGGGATGAAAAATTGGCGACAGGAAGCGCAGCACGGGGATGTCCTGCCTTTTGTCTGCGAGCTGGGTCCTGTTCCGTATGCGATTGACCGGTATGGGTTCTGCACGAACAAAATGGAGGAGATCTCGAATCGCTGGGAGCAAGGATTGGTATTGAAGCAGTTGGCCCTTCAGGCTTGGCGTGAAGTACAGGAGGACGATGAAGCCGGGTTCTGATGGATCGGGCTTTTTTGGGTGTAGCCTCTGGTGGGCTTTTCTTTTACGAATATTTATCTGGGGAGCAAAAAAAAGACAGCCTTTTGCACAGAGTGGCTGTCTTTGATGCCCCAGAACAATTGGAACGAGGAATCGCTCCTTATTTTTTGTATCGGCGTGTGTTGAAACTTCTGAGATGGCCAAATTATGGTAAACAGGCATGCGCCTAAACGGCTTTATAGCTTCTCACCTTTGCATCATCGTGAATGTTCAAGGTGCCTGTATACTCCACTTCATCGATCTCGCAACCCTCTCCGATCGCGATGTTTTTCCCCCGCACCACTTTGGCGCGGGTATTCTCCAGGAAAATCTCGTCCCCTTCAATCACATCGGCTCTCAGCTCATGGGCCCCGCCAAAAAAGGATTTGATCAGCTTGTTTAAGCCAAACATTTTTCCTATGCGAATCGTGATGGTTTCGCCGCCGATCTCTCTAGCCCTCGCCTTTCCGTAAAGCTGGAAGTCAATCGTTCCTGCATTCAGCAGTCCATCGATGGTGAATCCACCCTTGCCGGTAAAAAGTTCTACTTCACAGTCCTGTGCAATGGAAACAGAGCCTTGAATCTCCATACTTTCCCCGGAAACCATGCCGCCAATGTCGCAAGAGCCGTTAACCACTACCTCTTTGAAGGCCAGGTTTCCCGAAACATCGATCGTACCGTGAACCTGTATCTTGTCCGCATTCACATGTCCCTGGATCGATGTCGTGCCATTTATCCGAATGCGCTCTGCCTTCACAGCTCCTTTGACATCAGAAGTGCCATTGCAGGTAAAGTTGATACAGTCCAGATCACTGGTTATCGTTCCCGCTCCGTTTATTTTTACTTCATCCACATAGCCGCCGGTCGCCGTGCCGGTTCCGTTGATAGTCACATTGCCTCTGGTTCTGGATTCCATCCTCGTCACCCTCCAATTAGACGATCTGTCGTTTCAATTCTTCGATGCAGCCTGTAATCTGTAATCTCCGTACGATTCTTGCGCTGTTTTCCACAAACACCTGACAGTCGCTTTCGATTAACAGGAAGGTGGAAATCCCCATTTTCCGAACAAATAGCAGGTCGAAGTTCTTCCCCTCCAGCGCTTCGGCGTGATCCTGGAAAATCTGGATCAGCATTTTCCCTTCGTCCAGATTGATCTCCCCTGTTTTCAGCATTTTATCCAGAACAAACAGATGCAGCAGCCGCTCAAAGGTGAACGCCTCGCTATCCCCCGTTTGTTCCAGGTAAAAATCAAGCGAAACGCTCGAAACAATGTTTCGCCGAACCAATTCATCTTTTGATAACGTCAGCTCCGCCGCATGGGGAGAGAACATATCGGCCAGCTCATCCAAAGATAAATCGTCCTTCATGTGCAAAATCTTGTCGATGCGAATCAAAATCTTATCCTTGGGAAAAAACGTTTCCTGACCTGTAAAGGTAGACTTGCGAATAAACCACTCCTCTGGAATCAATTGCTTCCGCTTCCACCGATACAATTGTCCATAAGAAATGCCGGTCAGTTCCAACAGTTCTTTCTTGGAGATTAATCCTGGTTCCATGGGAAGCACCTCCTGAAAACAATGTAACATAACATTGTTACGTTTGTAAATGCGGTTTTTTGTCCCTGTTTACTCCGCTCCACGACTCTTGCATTATTTTCCATGCATGCTGTCACCTGTCCCACACTTTTCTCTGTTTCCCTGGATTCTCCAATACCCAGCAGCACGCGGTTGGAGGCGGAAAGGCAGGACGCGCTGTGAACAGGGGAATGAACAGCAGACAAAGTTAAGGCCGGACAAAAACAAAAGCAAAAACAAAAACAAAGCGGTCATGATCGTTTTCTCCTCTCATCGGGGGACAAAAGTGCTGACCGCAAGCGGTTACATCCAATATAGTCATTTCACGGTAAAAATCGTAAAAAAGCACCCTTTTCGGGGTGCTTTTCTATCCCAGGACGGGCACTTCGAGGGCTGTCCGAATGTTTTGCAGATCGAGCTGAAATTGTTCTTTTTCATTCCAGGGGTGGTACCAGCCACGCTCGATCATGAACGCCGAGATTCGCTCATGCATGTCAATCGCTTCTTCCAAATGCCTGGTCAGTGTTGCTTTGATCTCGGGTGAACCCGCCTCGGTTACCGCCATGGCGTAGTTTCGCACACCGCTTTTTGCTGCAATTAAAAGATCCATGGCAATGACTTGATCGGTCATCACGTCAAAACCTATCAATTTCTCCAAAAAAATATTCATAGGCACATCTCCTATTGGGTCGCTTTTGTTAAAATGGCGCTGAGCTCCTGCAACTGACGGGTGGATACCATCACGTCTTGCTGCATGATGTCGATTAATTGCGGGTCCGAGACCAGCGCCTGCATGGTTTTTGACTTGGTCAAACAGATCGTTTTAAAGGCAGCGATTTCATGGACTTCCAAGGTTTCGTGCAGGGCGTATTCCAAGCTGTGCGACCTCCTATCATCGCGATTCTTTTATATGATGTTTAGCCGGGAAAACTCCCGCTTTAAGGTGTTAGCCTAAGCGGGAGAGTTCAAGGTTTGAGCACAACTTTAATACAGTTATCCTGTCTGGTATCAAATATTTCATAACCCCGCTTTGCTTCACTCAGTGGAATTACATGGGTAATGACATCCCCCGGATCAATCTTGCCGGTATCGATCAACTCATACATATAGGGCATGTAGTGGATAACCGGTGCCTGACCCGTACGAACCGTGACGTTCCTCTGGAAAATATCTCCGAGCGGAAATGCATTGTAGCGCCCGCCGTACACACCGGTTATCTGGATCGTGCCGCCTTTTCTCACGGCCTGTGAAGCAATGACAATCCCGCCCATCGCTCCGCCCTGCAGCTTGAGTCCGGAAGACAGCGCCTCCAACGGAGACATTTTGCCGCTCATCCCCGTGCAGTCAATGACCACATCTGCTCCGCCTTTTGTCATTTCCTTCAGGTGATTGCCGACATTCTCCTCCGCTTCTGCATTGACGATCTCTACGTTGTTCGTCCGTTTTGCATGCTGCAGACGATAATCCAAATAGTCGACCGCGATAACCCGTTTGGCCCCTTTGAACCAGGCGAATTTTTGTGCCAAAAGCCCGACTGGACCGCAGCCGATAACAATGACTGTGTCCCCTTCCTTCACCCCTGCATTATCGACGCTCCAAAAAGCCGTGGTCATGGCATCAGCGATCAGGCACAGTGTTTCGTCCGGATGCTCGCAGCTCTCCGGGATTTTAAAATGGGTAAAGTTCGCATACGGTACGCGCAAATACTCAGCTTGTCCGCCGGGATAGCCGCCTGTGGTGCCAGAGTAGCCAAAGTAGGCCCCCATCTCGCCATTTTCGTTTGCGTTATCGCACTGGCTCTCCAGATGATTTTTACAGTAGAAGCATTCACCGCACGCAATGTTGAAAGGGATGATGACACGATCACCCTTTTTCAATTTCGTCACACCAGGCCCTACCTCTTCGACGACACCCATCGGTTCATGCCCGATGACATAATCCTCCTGCAGATTGGGGATCATCCCGTGAAACAGATGTAAATCCGAACCGCAGATCGCTGTCGAGGTCAATCTGATGATCGCATCATCCGGTTTTTCAATTTTCGGGTCTGGTACCTCTTTGACAGCGACATTTTTGATTCCTTGGTAGGTAACGGCCTTCATGCCTGGCTCCCTCCCCTGTGCTCGTCCGGTGTGCGGTCGAACATTCCTTTGCGCGACGTATCTTCCGGAAACAGCTTCTGCTTGCTGATGGCCACTGTGTTGTCAGCAGACAGCATATCTAATTGGAATTGCTCGCCCAGCTCGGTAGGATGAAACCACTTTTTCCGAACCATCAGTTCTGTGATTTCCTGGTGAAGCGCAATCCCTTGATGGAGTTGTTTTCGAAGCAGAGCTCTCGCATCTGGAGAAACCGTTTCGGTCAGGGCTGTCGCGATATTTCGCACCCCTTCCTTCGCGCGGATCAGAAAATCCATGGCAAACGTCATGTCAGCCATCTCCGGCATGTTGAGCGAGTTCGCGGGATCGACATAGTCCATTTTGATCCGATCTGTCTGGTTCTTTGTTTGTGCTTGATTGAAAGTATCCGTCTGGTTCATCGCATAGTTCTCTTCGGATGTATCCGTCTGGTTCATCGTCATCAATGCTGTCCTCCATTCAAAATCGGAGTCGGCCGATATTCCGGGACCGGTGTCTGAAAGGGCGCTTTTACGTAAATCCCTTGCAATTCGGCGATGGCTTGCATGGATTGCTGCACGTCTTTTTGCATCAGGTCCTTTAGCTCCTGGTCAAAAACAAGGCCTTGCATCAGCTTCGATTTCACCAGACAAAGTGTTTTGAAGTTGAGCACTTCATGTATTTCCAATGCCTCGTGTGCGGCTAAGGACTGCTGGTAGATTGGCATGGATGCACCCCCAATTTCTGTTGACAATGGTATGATGTCCCGGGGGGGTTGTTGTATGCGTAACCACTCCTTTTGGCTGAAAAGGACTTTGACTGCAGTGAAGTGTTCTCATTTTAGAGGCAGGTGACGAAAACTCCTTTTCCTGCTGGGATGAAACGATCAGCCATACCACCGAAACATCGATACGAAAAAATGAAGCAAAACCTATTTACGAACCGATGGTCGGTATATATAATGGTGCTATCGATAGAAATGAAAAACGGAAGGGTTGGCAAGAAACCCTTCCGTCATTCCTGACAGGGAGATTGGAGGAATAATAATGGCACCGATGATTGCACTTGCTGTATCTTTTCTGTTTTTCTGGATAACCGGACTGCTCGGCTGGTCCTACTTCGCCGGCTGGCAACATCCACTTCAAGCAGGGGTAGCCGTCATGTTCCTTTTGACTGCTTCTGCCCACTGGGGAAAAAGAAGGCCTGATTTGACCCGAATGGTTCCGTCCGTGTTTCCAAGGCCCGAGCTGATGGTTACGATAACGGGTTGGCTGGAAATAGCCGGAGCCACCGGGATTCTTATCCCCGCTACATCCCGCGCTGCTGCCATCTGTCTGACGCTGATGCTGATTGCCATGTTTCCGGCTAATGTAAAGGCCGCCCGGGAAAAAATAACCATTGGGGGAAGACCAACCCCTCCCTTGTTTGTCCGAACCATCCTGCAAATCGTGTTTCTGACGGCTGTTCTTTTGGCGGGGTTTGGTTGATGCACCCTTATTTTACGTAAGATCCCGATAAGCAGGGAGTCCTTCCGCTCCCTCTGCTGCTTTAATAGCGTTCGCGACAGCCACAGCGAGTACCTCGGCAGACAGGGACCCGACGAGATTGACAGAAGCCTCTACACCGCCCGTCGCAACTGCAAAAATGGTATCCCCGTCACTCATGGTATGTACGGGGAAAATCGCTTTAGCTAGGCCGTTATGCGCCATCTGGGCGACTTTGTTTGCTTGGGTCTTGTTCAGATTGGCGTTGCTTGCCACCACCGCAATCGTGGTGTTGGTACCGCTGGGAACTGGTGGAGTGCTTTGCTCGATCATCCACGAGAGGGCGCTTTTGATGTTTCCGCCATCATCACGTGCCCCTGCCAACACCTTCCCTGTCACAGGGTCATGGACTTCTCCGACCGCATTGACCGCGACGATCGCTCCGATGACGAGGCCGTTTGGCAACTGGATTGAAGCAGAGCCTAGCCCGCCTTTCATCGCCCGTTTGCCCCCTGCCAGCTTGCCAACCGTTGCGCCGGTTCCCGCTCCTGCATTGCCCTGCTGAACGGGAGCTTTACTCGCTTTTTTGGCTGCTTCGTATCCCATCTTCTGGTCGGGTCGAACCTTGGGGCTGCCAAAGGACAGATCAAAAATAACGGCAGCGGGGACGATTGGAACGACGCCTACCCCCACGTTGTGCCCCATCCCTTGCTCTTCCAAATATCGCATTACACCACTGGCCGAGTCCAAGCCGTAAGCACTTCCGCCTGTCAGGACGATGGCATTCACCTTTTCCACCATATTGATGGGGTTGAGCAAATCCGTTTCACGGGTACCCGGAGCGGAGCCTCGTACATCGACACCACAAGGCGAGCCCTCTTCCAATACGACCACGGTGCACCCGGTCATTGCCTTTAGGTCCTGCATTTGGCCGACTTTCACTCCGGGTACATCCACAATCGTGCCGTCAGGCTTCAACAAATCGTCCAGTACTCCAACTGCAGGCAACGTGAGCGATTCTTCCGCCATCACGGAGCCAATCCCCAGTAAACTTCCGGGAACGGCCGCGGCCAAACCGAGCAGAGCTGTTTTTTGGAGGAATTCTCTGCGAGAGAAGGCGAGCGGCGATGAGTTCGGGGGGGTTGAGGCTGCGTGGTTGTTTGAAGCCGAAGCAGCGTGTTTGTCCGAAGCTGCACGGTTGTCCGAGGTTTCGTGGTTGTCCGAGGCTTCATAGTTGTCCCAGGCTACTTGGTTGTCCGAAGCTACGTGGTTGCCCGAGGCTGCGTGGTTGCCCGAGGCTTCGTTGTTGCCCGAAGCTGCGTGGTTGTCCAAGGCTGCACGGTTGTCCGAAGCTACGTGGTTGCCCGACGCTGCGTGATTGCCCGAAGCTCGATGCTCAACGAAATTAGCTTGACCGGATAAAGCGGCTAGTCCTTCCTGGTCGCGAACTGTCGGATCCAAAAACTCATGTTTCATCTCTTTCCCCACCTTTTCAACCGTTTTTGGTACAGTAGTTTTCTGAATAATCGCAATATTTAGTTCCTATAATCGATGGTAGCGGAAAAATAATGGTCTATCAATTGTTTGGTGTGCTGCTGTTAAGAAAATGGTAGAAAAGTAGCAGGGCGTGCAAATGAAAAAAGCACCCCTCAGGGTGCGTAGTTGTAAGTTATGGACAATTGGGGACAAATGATGATTACGTTATCGACTTTCGTTATTGCTATCTTAGCAGCTTGTTTTCCTTACGGATCATAAAATACCTGCAGCCTTGCGAAGGGCATTGGCAGCATAATGGGCCGCTGCCTGTACTTGTTTATCGGCACTGGCTGTCCAGATTGCTCCGAGGACCGCGATGACCTTTTCCGCAGCGTGTTTCTCTACCTCTGTCTTTTCTACGGGGTTCTTCTTTGTGGAATCCTTGTCTATAGCATTCTTTTCCTCTTCGCGAATGATGTCGTCGTAGCGGTGCAGCTGATATTTTTCAATCAGAGCGATCAGCTTGTCGGGATAATTCGGATCGGTGGCATAACCGCCCTTCCAGATTGCTTGGCAAGCGACTTTGTAGTCAGCTCCCAGGACCCCGTGGTAGCGTGTAGGCTTGTCCCGCGTTCCGTTCAGGATTAGGCTGGCATGGTCCTCAATGGATTCTGCCCAGGTGTGGTATTTGCGAAAAGCGGCTTGTAACTCTACCATTTTCCCGTTTTGATATTCTTTTGTGGGCATCTGGACGCTCCCGGCGGGGCCTGTTCCTTTCATTCCAAAAAGATTGTTTGCTTTTTGCGTTAAGCCGCTCGTTCCCCACGCCGATTCCAGGATGGCTTGCGCGATGGTAAGCGATGCCGGGATGCCTGTTTTTTTCATGTTTGCCATGGCGGGATCTGCGACTTTTGTGATGAAGGTTTGCTGACTCACCGTTTCCCCTCTCCTTTCTCTCTCAGCATTTCGACTGCCAGTTGAAGCGCCTTGGGAACTGGCAGACCGATGCGACCAGCATTCTCGATAATGGATAAAAGCTCGTTGGCCAGGTAGAAAAAGATTGTCACATCTCGCATGAAATGCTGGTCGCCCAGTGCGGCATCGATCAAATTTGCGATCGCGACCATGGCGAAGATAAATACCTTCCGCGCGATGCCCTCATAACCGACGCCGCTGCGCAGTTTCCCCTCGATGCCCGCTGCAACCATCCCGCTCAAATAATCCAGGATGACAAAAGCTAACAGCACACCGAGCAGCGTCGACCATCCGCCAAACAGGTAGGTAACGGAAGCGCCGCTCAAGGCGAGGATTGTTTTCACGATTCCTTCCATACCGTTCTCCTCCTTTCTGTCAGGAACGAAAAAGGAGCCGCTCGAAGCCGCTCCTTTTTCAAACTCAGTATTATGGAATCTTTCATTGTTTTATTGCTTTCTTGCTGGTTAAGTCTCATTGATGTTCATTTGTTTTCCAGTTGATTTTCGATAGATTGCTTATTCGTTTTACAGCAACTACTCGCTAGTTTATCGCTCTCCATCAGATTCCAATCGCAGCTGTACCTCTTCGCGAATTTGCACGGGCACCTGCTCGATGGTCTTTACTCCTTCCCGGATCAGGATGCAATAGATCTTTACCATAGATTGCATCAGGCACTCCCTCCCTCTGTTTCCTTACCTGCCAGCAACATCTCATACAGCTCCGTTACCGCCAGCATCAGCTCCCGGTTTTCTTGCTCCAGTTTCTGTACTTTGGCGCTTGGCGTATCCCGCTCTTCGCTCTGAATTTGTGAAATCGGTTTTCGATTTTGAAAGATCAATCAAATGCACCTCCAAAGCCGTTGAGAATAACCCGCCCGGTTGCGGTTCCCTTGTCGAAGCTGATGCGGATATTGATGCCCCAGTTTGCGGCTGTTTTCGTCTGGTTGGTAAAGATATAGCCTCTTCCCGCCTTAACCGATCCGGTCATATCTTCGTAAGTGGGAGCTTTGTCAAAAGCGTTGTTGCAGACTTCTACCTTTTCCAGACTGGCACCTGGAGGAATGACGGCATCCAGAGTGACGAGGATGCGTGTCGGTCTGGCATCGCAGGTAAAGCGCTCCCGGTTCACGGGGTTGTCCATATTGAGTTCGAACTCGATGCGCGACTCCGTTCGCGTAAAGGTATAGATGCGTTCTGAGAACATGCCTTTGCTGTCTGTGGCTCTGATTTTGATTTCATGCGGAACACCGGGTTCAAGACGAAGCCATGTGGCTGGGTCGATCTTGATTTCATAGGTTTGGCCTTCTTTTCCTGAAAAGGTTTTCGTCTGCTTGCCGTTTCGGTACTCCGTGACAGTGAAGGTATCCTTTTCGGGCTCTGTGACGGAGTAGCTGACGACAGGGGGCACACTCACAATTCCGAGATTGGTATCTTTGCCGCTGATGACGGGCGGACGGTTGTGGATCACTCTGAACTTTCTAATGATTTCCGCTGATTTTCCGCCTTGATTGTCTTCGGCCCAGACTGTCAGGGTATGGTCGATGTTTTCGGCCAGGTTGGCTCCAGTAATGTCAGTGGAGCCGTCCCAGAGGCGTTTGTCCCTGAATGTCAGGCTTTTGGAAAAGGATATGGGCGTACTGCCGTCAGAGACGCCGGAGCCTGCGTTTCTTGCCGCGCTGTTGTTGATTTTGTATTTGATTAGGACGTTGTCGTTTGGGTCGGGATCTAAAGCACTGCCCTGAAGCCGTAGAGAGCTATTTTCGGTTAGTGTTTGATTATCTTGTGTAGATAGGGTTAATGTTGGTGCAGAATTATCCTCATACTCCACCGTTACTGTGTATTGATAATAGTCGGCGTAGGTTCTTGTATCGCTAGCTGGTTTTGTAACGGGACCACTATAAGTCGCTCTCCAATCGAAGGAAGAATCTACCGCGGTTTGCCCCTTAGTCGGATTTTGTGGTAGAGGATGTTGAGTAATTCCACTTGTCCTTTCAAAACCAGTTCTGGTTAACGTCCCAGTATAACCACCGCTTGAATAGCTGATTGAAGAAGAAGCTTGACCCGATTCATGAGAATAATCCCAATTAGCCCCATCCCATTTGTAGTAAATGTAACCTTTGCCTGTTCTAGTATCCGTAACATCTTTTGTATCAGCTGGTGTATATGATCCACCCGTTTGAACCCTTCGAGAAACTGCCCCACCCGAAAGATTAAAAGTGATCGTTTCTCCGCTCACCGAGTAAGTAACGCTACCTGTATTTACGGTTACTCTTTTAACTGACTTCAATCGTAGAATGTCTAGTGTCCTTGTTTGTGATCGAGAGGTACTCTCGGGAAAAGTATTCACTTTTGTTGCCATGATGTACATCTCCCATCCATATTGTTATTGATTATCTTAAAACCTATTAGCCACATAAGCCCTTTTAACAAATTTACACCTCCAGCCTACTAGCGGCTTCATTGTAAAACCCCCGCTTCAAAGTGATAGCATCAAGGGAATCCAAATCCTCATAAAAATGATTGTGTTTAAAGTTATCCGGAAAAATTGATTCAATCAGTAAAATGCGGTTTCTTAGAAGTGAAAGTTCCGCTTGCAACTCAGATCGGGAAATATGCATCTCTTTGTCATGGACATGACGCTCGAAAACATCAACCGTAACAAGGGCTTTTTCGTCAATCAGTGCTGTTACTTCGGCAGCATTTCCAATCACCGTTATAAACCGAATAATCTCCTCAACGACATCAGCCCCATTTCCTTGCGGCAAATAGTCGGCCTGTTCACCCGCATAAGCAACGGCATAGAGGAGTTCTTCTTCCTCCTCTTCGGGGTTTCGGGCAAACAAACCAATCTCTCTGAGATAGAAACCAGAAGCCAGGTCCTGGTTATTTAAAGCGGCGGTTATCGCTGTTTGCCCTTCCCCCGTATTTTTCATATTTATAATCGGAAGTGATTTCCTTTCATTTACCAGCTTTTTCAGTGTACGAAGCTCTTCTTCTATATACCCATCACCAATGCCGATCCGCGTAAATTGGATGGTCGCTTCACCTAATTGCGCCTTTGTTTGCAGTGCGAGACCTTGCACCGTGAGTACCGATCCGTTAAATTTTCCCATCTCATGCACCTCCCGTATCATTCGCTGGTTTAATCGTCGAAATTTTCATCGTCGCCACTGCTCCGCCTATAAACAATTCCAGACGGTTATCCCGCCGTACGGCGATAGATTCCAGACGGCTCCGTTTGTTTTTTACCGAATGAATCGCACGGATTAACTCCGCCAACTTCTTCTCACTCGTAATCCGATCCGTCGTCATCACCTTAAAATAATAAGGCTCCCCGCCATACTCAAACCACTCCGAAACCACCGAATCGTCAAAGGCGGCAGATACAACCTGATCCACCGCCCATGGGGTTCCTTTCCGCTTATGCGCTTCGCCTGCGTACCGGACGAGCTCCCGCTTTTTCTCCAGCGGCAGGGTCGTGTCATAAAAGTCGATATGCCGTTGCCACGCCAGCAAATCGACGACATCCTCGGGGAGCTCATCCAATCTCGGCAAAAGCACGGTTTCGGCGATGGCTCTTGATATGGTCTGAATTTCCGGCGTAATCGCTTCGGCCAAAGCCTGCACTCCCCGATCTTTTTTCAAACTTTCGGGCAGGATGTCCAGCAGCGCGACAGAATAGATATCAGTCATGCTCCAACCCCCTATACTCGATACGAACCAGCTTGTCCTGCGCCACCTGGTAAGGCTCGATTTTCTGATAGACGGGCAACGCCACGTCTACGCGCTTGGCTCCGGCGTTCTTCATCCGGGCGACAAGCTCGGAGGGGTCGATATCCCTTCCTTGCTTTGATTTTTGCCATTGCAGGTAGTCTAGAACGGCTTGGTCGACCCTTGTCTGTACCTGGGTGGCAATCGTGCTGTGGGACGCACTGATCCAATAATGCACGGTCAAATCGTAGAAAATGGCTTCAGGAGCAGCCACTTCTACTTTGTCGGTGAGCGGGCGAACCTTTCGCTCGTTGCAGGCCGCATAGACCAGATCGAGGATTTCCTGTTCGGGGATTACCCCTCCTTCCAAAAGCGGCCGAATCTCAACAACTCCTGGAGACGGACTGAGTACGGAGACATCGACGATTAAGGGACTGGCTGTCCGCGCCCAGTAGACGTACGCCCCCTCCGGTCCGGCTACGGAAAAGCGCTCTGGCGCTTGATGAATGCGCTCCGCATAGGGGTCGTCTTCCTCCTCGTCGGCCCCGCCCTCGCTCTTCGTCAGATTTTCCACAGACTGGACCCAGGGAAGCGGGTCAACCAGTTGCTTCAATTGCCCGGGCAGGTACCCATTTCCGATTTTGCCCGGCACCGTGCATTGCACCTCGGCATCGACATAGGACTGTCCGCTTTTGACAAATACCTCCTTGGTTGTAGCGAAATAAACGCCATCTCCCGCCGTGACGCGAGTGCCGGTGCGAATGATTTGCGGCAGGAGCACAGTCAGGTGAAAACGGACGGTTGTCTTGGCATACGTCGGCTTCAGCCGGGGAGTATCGTTGTCGGCACCGAGATGATCCAGAAAAGGACCGCTGGCATAGCCCAGCAGGTTTTGCTTGGCACTGTAATCGATCAGGGAGCGCTGCTGTGCCAGAAGAGCTACGATGGCCTGGATAAATTTTCGCCGGGGGTCCGCCTGTGCCAGCTTGACGCCCATTTCCTGCTCAAATCTGCCGACAATCTCTGCTTCAATTTGCTGTGCTGATTTCTCAGCAAATGTTACCTCAGGTAGAGAAAATCTCGTCATGTACCCTCACCTTCACAATTGGTTTTAGTGATCCGCTGAGTCCGTCCGCCTGAAAGCTTACATCTACGACGCGGGCTCGCGGTTCGTATTCGTGAATCGCCGCTGTGATCCGGGCAGCTACCCTCGCTTTTCCCAGAGGAAGCGGCGCATCCACAGCGTCGGGATTCCAGGCAAATGATCGGTCCAGCGGACAAGAATGCGCCGTGGTCGACAGGATCATCGCAACATTTTGCAAGATCATCTCCACCCCGGCGGCTCCAAAATCGATGCCGTTCTGCTTTGCTAGTACCAGATATTCCATTAGCACTTCTCCTCACCGCCTCATGTATTCTTCCAGCGTTACATCTGCTTCTCCAACAAGCAGCCGCCCCGCCCCATCCACCAGCGTCCAGCCCTGCTTGACCGATTTCACGATCCACTGGTCCATCCCGAGTGCTATGCCCCCGATGATCAATGTCTCGGCGACACCGGAGCGGCACATCTCCAGGAGTCTGTCCATCTCCTGCTTGGGATTCATCCCCTGCTGAACGTCAAAACGCATCCGAAAGCTGATTTCATCCAGCTCCGGCCCGAGAAATTCAGACAAAGGCTTCCTGCCCAACAGCCCGTGAGTCGCCCATCTGGATGAGGCCGAGCGGGAAAAGTCTTGAAAGGTGCGCACTTTTTCCGATGACACTTCAAAAACCAACTCGCCAAAGCTGCCAATTACCCCATGTTACGCACCTCCTTTATGTGGTTCATTGACGATCAGGCGACCGTTGAGTACAACGATGCCATCCGGTTTCTCCAGATCGATCGTCAGCGTATGCGTTTTTTGGTCGTACTCGATCCATGCCCCGTCCGCAAAGCGCAGATGACGCTTGCCAGCATCACGGACAGGCGGTTTGTCTTCCTTGTTGAAGCAGCTTCCAAGGATAAAGCCCTGGGCGTTTCCATTGGGGAGAAACAGGCAGAGCACCTGCTCCCCGGGTACAGGCAGCCAGTAGTCTTTCGTCAGAAGCGAGCCCCGGCCGATGACATCCAGCTCATGGGAGACGACATTTGTCTGGTCCTCAAAGGTGACCCGTGCCGTGCTTCGCTCGGGGTATACAGATGAGACGCGGCCTACCCGTATCATGTTTTTCACAAATGGATTCATGCGTACCCCTCCAGACATCTTCGCAGCTCCAGACTTGTTTCATAACCGCTTCCCTGACTGTGCGTCGCCTGGGTGATGATGTATTTGCCGTCAAAAAAGCCAAAACCCGCCACCATCACCGTGCAGCCGGCGACAAAACGGGTATCTCCTGCCATCGTCAGGGACAGCGTCATCGCTTCTTTGTTTGACTCGCGCAGCTTTTGTTTGGCCAGCCGCTGTGCTTCGCCAAGGGAAGCGACACGCTCATTCACGCGCAGCGTTCGGCCTGTTTTGGGCGCATTGGCGGGAGCAAAGGTATACGAGAAGTTCTTTTTCTCTTTGGCGCTGTAATACTCCACGCGGCAGGCTTGATAAACACCGCTGGTCGTAGTGGATGCCCGAAAGGAGGTCAATCGGCTCTGTCCTTTGCTGATTGTCGCAATCGGGGGCAATCGTTCATATTTTTCCTCTTCAAAAATGGCCATTTGCGTACCGGTCACCTTCAGGCAGTACCCGGCTTCACTGCAGAGACGCATGAGAAAGACCAGATCTGTTTCTTCGGTTTGCTCCACCCGGTCCAGCTCGGGATCTGTCTCTGCCTCAAAGAGCAGACTGAGCCCGGCACCGCTGGCTTTGTCCCTCGCAATGACGGATAGCTTCGTCTGCTCCCATGCCTGGTTTTTCTTTTCTCCGCGCAGGGAAGAGGTCTCCGGGACAGAGATCGCTTTGACTGTCACCGTGGCGGGCGGAAATTCAAATTCCACTTCATCAATTTCAAAACTGCCCAGTGGGAGGCGTTCGGTTTTGCCAGTCTCGTTCCAATTTTCACACAGAATGCTCGCCTGGAGCGCCGCCCCCGTATCCGGCATCCAACTGCCGCTCCAAAGCTGATGCTTATCCTCCAGCGTAATCTGCAAGTCATCTGCCTGCCCGCTCAAATTATCCGTATAGGTCCAGCCCAGGACATGCGGCCGCAAATCAGCGGAAATCTCTTTGTTCTCGTACCATACCTGAAGCATGGCTGTTCTTCCCTTCACCCTGTTCCACCACGCTTCCAGGGAGGGAGTGTCTCCACTATCTGATCATCTGGCTCCGGAATCGACAAGCGAATATTCGCCGGGAAAATGACGAGATTCCGATAGGCTGGGTTGGCATCGATCAGCTTGTTCATCTGATACTCGCTGCCAAGCGTTTTTTTGGCTATCCCGTCCCACATCTCGCCCTGGCTCGTCACGTACTGTCTAGACACTGAACGAGACCCTCCTTCCCTGATGCTCAATCGATTTCAAGTAATCGAGCAGATTCTTCTTGTCCTCTTGCAAAATCGAAGAGAACGAATCAGGGTGAGCACCGTGAATGACAGGCGCATAAGACAGATGGATCACATTGCCGCCCGTGCTTTTTCCCAGGCCATCCCCCGCCTGCTTCCAGAAAGATCCGTCGGAATAGGTCCGATTCTCTTCGGCGGTCAGGACGCGTTCACCCTTATGCAGTTCAGCGATATAGCCGTCAAACGGGACATAGCTGAGGCCATTGGCATGAGAGCCGTCCATATCCAGGTTTCTGGCGAGTTTCTTTTCCTGCATCTTTCGAAGATAAACGGAGAGGTCCATCTTCAGTTCCTGCAAAAGCGGGAACGAAGTGCCCAATCTCTGGTTGATCATACTGATGAATTTGTTGATGTCTCGAATGTTGCTATTTACCATTTCTCTAAACCAGTTGGAGACTTTCACACACAGATCACTGGCTCCCTGCTTGAGCATGTCCCAGTTGTTGTAGAGTGTAAGTCCGGCTGCAATCAGGCTGCCGATCGGACCCGCAACAAGACCCAGTATGGGATTATTCTGCAAGGTCTGCCAAACTTGTGACACCATGTTCTTTACAGCCTCCCAGTTGTTGTAGAGATATACACCAGCCCCAACCAGTACCCCAATCGCTGTAATCACCATGCCAATCGGGTTCATCCGCATTGCCACATTGAGCAGCCGCTGGGCTATCGTCAATCGGGTGGTGGCTCCGGCCGCTGTCGTCTGTACTGCCGTTTGCCTGCCCAGGGCAAGATTGAGGCCGTTGGAAATCAGTTGTGCCTGCGTCCAGGCCAATTTCACGCCAGACCAGGCTGCACTCAGCCCGGCTGCGGTGGCAGCTCCTACCACGAGTGCCTGCGTCAGGTTCGGATATTTCTCCGCAAAAGCAGAGACCGTCTGAGCAGCAGTAGAAACGCCGCTTGCCACCTGACTGATGACCGGAAGCAGAGTGGTTCCCAAGGCGACAGAAGCCTCAGTCACACTGTTTTTCATCAGTAAAAGCTGATACGAAGCAGACTCCATCTGGGCTGAAAACGAGCGGTCCAGACCGCCCTTTCGCTGTTCGTCATTCAGCAAGGCAAGCTGCTCGCGATATTGCTGTGCGGCACTTGCCAGCTCCGTGATTTCATCTGCGGAATCCTGCCCGAAAAGCGCGGTCGCGACACCTGTCTGCTGTGCCTCATCCAGCTTGCCGAGGCCGTCCAGCATTTTCAGGATCGTGCCTTGCGCATCCTCTGCCATCCCTTTGTGCACCTGCTCGGCTGTCAATCCGAGCTGCTGCAAGGCGGTTTGAAACGCTTCCGGCTGTTTTTGCGCAGAAGCCATGACTTGAAGGAGCGTACCCGCTGCCGCCGATGCTTCTGACTCCGATTTGCCCAGCGACAAAAAGGTGCTGGCCAGCGCAGCAGCTTGGTGCTCCGTGAGCTTTACCTGACTGGCCGCCCCGCCGATGCTCGTAAGAACGTTGGCAATCTTCGCCCCATTTACCCCGGAAGCTGCACCCAAATGGAGCAGTGTATCTCCCAGATCATTCAGCTTGTCTGCCGGGAGAGCCATCACTTCGGAGAGTTTGGCCATCTGTGCCGTCATCTGTTCTGGTGCCGAACCGAACACCGTAGCCATTTTCACCGTGTCCCGGGTAAAAGCAATCACCTGATCATGCGGGACATTCATGCCCAAGCCAGCACGTACCATCCCTGCCAATTCGTTGGTTGCCACTGGAAGCTCCCGTCCCAGCATCTGGATACCCTTGCGCATCTGATCATAGACGGGTGTCAGCTTCCCTTGCTCATCGCGAGCCCCTTTGGTTTGAGCAGCGACGCCTATCATGGCTCCTTCAAATTGCAGGGCCGCCTGTCCTGCTGCCAGAAAGGGGCCCTTTACGGCTGCGATATGTCCGCGAAGCTGCGAAGCTTGATCCTGCAAAGCTTTCTGTCGCTCGGCCGCCGATTTTTGTACTTTATTGGTTTTCTCCATCTGCGCTTGCAATTGCTGCTGCGCGTTTTGATGGGCTTGAAGGGGTTTCCCACCGTTTTGAACCTCATTGTTAAAGTCCTTGAACCGCTTCGACAGATCTTTCACATGAACTTCCAGCCTTTTGACGTAAGCGATTGCCTTGTCGAACGATTTCTCAAAGCTTTTCGTCAAATTGGCTTGAATACTAACGGAGACCTTATTTTCATCCTTTGCCATTTACTCCCCCCCTTTACTGGCAATTTCTTTGGCCGTGATCACCCACTCGGCCAATTCATCGAGAGGCATCTCCAGAAAAAACGGGAGGGGCGTATAGCAGCCCCTCGCCATATTCCACATGACTTTTCTCAAGTTTCGGACGGACTGTTTGTCGGCAAAACCCATCCGTACAAAAAATTCTTCACCGTATTCATCACCATCAGAAAATCAGGCGCAGCGAGCTGCTGAATATCTTCGGGCAGCACACCCGATACTTTGGCCGCCACGATAGACAGCCCCTCGGAAGAAAACAGGGGGTCGGTGCTGATGTCCCCACGCAGTCTTGCTTCCCGCTCCGCCTGCACCAAATCGGCGCCTTTCAGCTCATTCATGTCCAGTTTCAAGGTTTCGACCGTTTGCCCATCCCTGAGCAGCGGTTTGCTCAATTTGATTTCCATTGTCTGCTTATCCTCCTTTACAGTCCAAGGGCTTGGCGCACATCTGCCAGGTAGTCTACGCCATCGATGACCGTGATGTAGTTGAGCTTGTCGATCTCCACCTGGTTTTTCCCGTCGATATCCAGCTTCAGGTACAAGACCTCGATTTCGGTGACGCCATCCGTCGATCCATTTGCTTCCAGCTTGCCTGGCTCTACCTTTGTCGGCGGCCCCTGCACCACGACCCGGACAGCCTGTGTTTTGTATTGGCCAGATGCGGCATCGTACACTTGAAACGCACCGCGGCAATCAAAGCGCTGTGCCTTCTGGCGCAGAAGGCTGATCATATCCTTGGTAACCGTGCGCCAGTTCAAGGTCAGCTTCATGCTTTGAAAATGGCCAATGGTCGGAGACTCGTACTCGCCGGCGATTCCTGCACCGCTTACTGTCTCTGTCATCGATTCAAAAGAAGGCAGCTGAATATCAGCTACCCCTTTCAGATCATTTGAACCATCTACATATACGCGGAAATTAATCAATCTTTCTGGAACTGTGTTTACTGCCATGCTTGATCCCTCCATTTTGAATTACGCCGCAAACAGGGCGCTCAGGTAGTTGACGTCAAACTCGAGTTGGAATTCAATATCTTCTGCCGGTACCGGCGGAGTGACGAACAGACGGAAGCGCACCATGCCATTCAAGAGGTCGGTCTGAGCATTGTCCTCCTGGCGGAATTCCACACGTCCGCCCAAAATGGCACCGCGAGCAGCCAGTCCATTCAGCCAAATATTGACCGAGTCGACAACGGTGTCAATCATCCGGCGGTTGGTAGGAGCATCCACAAACTGCCAGTAGGTCATGATCACTGTATTGCCAATCCAGTTGAACATACGACGGACCGGAATAAAGCTGTCTTTGACATCGGTAACGGCCGGATAGGCCGCGGTGCGATTCCCCCACAGCTTCCAGCCTCCAACCAGATTCAGCGCGGTTACGATGCCTTCTCCGTTCAGATAGGCAGCTTGGTCAGGGCCGAGCGTGATTTCGTCTCCCTTGGCATTGACCGCCCCGTTTGCTTGCAAATTCTTGTTGGACGGACTGACGTATGGGATATCATCGTTTTGGCTGTCCACTTTGCACAGAACGCCGGCAAACTGTGTGGACAGATGATAGACCTCCTCACCGAGCGGCACTTTTGGCCAGCAAGCAACCTGCAAGGCGTCCGTAAAGCTGTTGTCATTTTTCCATGCAGGGACGCCCGTATAATGATCGGCTCCCGCCTCCGAAGAATCCACATCCACTACCGAGATGGCTTTAAACAAGCCATTGATATTGCCTGCCTTTGCCTTCATCACGGCGGCCACGACAGGATCATGGCTCCAGCCTGGCGCGAGAATTTGTCCCGGGATGAGGCGGAACAGCGGGAACACTTGGTTCACCAGCTCCAGCCCGCTGCTTTTGCCTGTCTGTACATTGACTCCGCCGATGATATCCTGAGCGGTTACCTTCGCCGGGTCGAGGTGCGTGTAGGAAACGATCAGCGAAGCTTGTCCAGCCGGAATCACTCCTTCAGCCAGTCGGCTGATGATCACATGGCCTGCCTCATCAAATGCAGCCGTATAATCGATATTTTTTTGCAGGACTTCTCCCTCTGAGGCTGTCTTGACCACGAGCTTGTCCAGTAATACCCCGTCCTGTTCTAGCTTCGCTGTTCCTTGGAAAAGAGAAAGCTCGACGTCTGTTTGCTCTTTTTTGTGTTTCTGCGGGTCGAGAACGTTGATGAAGACGATCGGAGCCACATTGAACAACTGGAAGTGCGATTTCATAAATTCGCACAAGGTGTATTTGCTCCATTCTGCCGCGTACCCCAGCGCTTTTACTGCCTCTTCATAGGTGTAGGCAAGGAAGGGTTTGTTCACAAACTCCTGCGTCTGCGCTAGATGAACAGGTGCTGTCCCGATCACAACCGGCAGACCGGCCGCTACCCGGACGGGTGATACTACTGACGTGGGAACTTCTGAAAAACGTACTCCGTGTTTGTATGCCATTATGCAACACCGCCTTTTGAAATTTGGAGAGCTTCTTGAAACCATACATGGTAAGACGATCCCGCTTTTGTGATTTCCTTTAGGGTTTCGTCCAGTTTTTCCGCAGGGACAAACAACTGCTGGAGCGCCTGGCTGCCCGCAAACTGCTCTTGCAGATGAGCAGGCATGCCTCCGATAAACGCGTTCCCGTGATTCAGTCCCAGCTTGGGAAGATTGGGGCCGCAATAAATCAGCGTGCTCGGCTGATTGTGATTGCTTGCCTCGTGAACTTTTTTCTTACGCGATGCCATCTGTCACATCGCTCCTTTCGATTAATGTTTGGGGAATGTGTACGGTCAGTGTCAGGGACGCGGACCATTCCGGTGGCGCTTGCTCTTCCGGCATGCTTGTCTTCATCACCGGGTCAATAGAAAAGGCTCCGAAGAACTGTCGTTCTTGCAGAGCCTGGCGAATCCGGATCAGGACATTCATGCAATCACGCCAGCCGCTTTGCCCGTCTGAGCTGTGCGTGCCTGCCGTGATTTTTACTATCGCTTTGCTGCCATCATCCTCTACGTAGCGGACGGCTACATAGGGAAGTGGTGCCGTGATGGCGTTTGGTTCATCCTCGCTTTGCGGCGGTACTCTGTTTACAAAACCGCCAATGACCTCAGGTGCCTTCCTTTCTCCATCCGGGTCCCCTGTCTCCAAAAGGAAACCGGAAACGATGGGCTTGATCAATTTGACCAACTCGTCAACGAGTACAATCGGAGTCAGCGGTTCCTCACCTCCTTTCCATGCCAACCTGTTTTCTGTGAAAAATGGCGTGAAAAAACCACCCGGCTGCCCGAGTGGCTTTTTCTCTTGCCCTTTATCTTTCACGCTATCATCATAGCACGGTGAAAAGGAAAGAGGATTCCATTTCCCTGTCATAATCCTCTCAAAAATGTTTCACTTTGATGTACGGAAATACTTCTCCCCTCTTGTTTACGCAGACAGATAGCGGTCTTTCCCATCATTTTTGGAAGCGTCCACCATCAGGAGAACCCCGGTTATAATATGCATAATCATTCCTACAAATGGGATCCAGGCTACCAAAGAGGTGACAATCCCGAGAATCGAGCCGTATTTTGTCGTGCCTTGTTTGGCGGAAACCATGAGTGTTGCGATATGGAGCACAAGCATGACAAAGAGTGGAAACCAATAAAGACCTAAAATAATCGTAGCGCCTAGCACCGGAATTCCCAACAGGATTTCTAGGGAACCGGATATCCATTTTAAAATGCGTGCCGTAGACATCTGAGCCTCCTCCTTTTTCATTAGAATTGCTTTTTTGAATGAATGGAATAGATCGATAGCATCACCCCGCTGTGTCAAACTTCAACAAAAACCATCATTTTCCTGTCGTGTTTTATTATCTTATCTAAAAATACGAATAATCAAAATGTGATTCGAATAAATGAGTCACTTGGTTAAAAGCAGGCACCATTACTTTACTTTAATACAAAAAGGTTTGCCCAAAGAACAGGGGAATCAGCTTGCGCGCCAGTCAGAAATGCGGCGGAACAGACAAAACTGCCCAATAAGAAAACCCCCTGATGTCTCAGGAGGTTTAACAGTTTTATTCTCGGCTCGTGATCAATTCCGGCCGTCCACGAAGCAAAATCTTTTTCCCCAGAGGAGAGCGATAGAAACCGCGCTCCAGCAAGCCGAAGAGGGAGCCACTTGTCCAGTACAGCCCCAGTGCAACAGGCGCCTTCCAGAGAATCAGAAGAAAGACGACAACCATCACTAGCGAGCTGGCTATGCGCGGAAACAGAGGAGCATCCGTGACCAT
This sequence comes from Brevibacillus ruminantium, assembly GCF_023746555.1. Classification (NCBI taxonomy): domain Bacteria; kingdom Bacillati; phylum Bacillota; class Bacilli; order Caryophanales; family Paenibacillaceae; genus Brevibacillus; species Brevibacillus ruminantium. The sequence goes on along the minus strand of NZ_CP098755.1, from coordinate 1,912,396 downwards.
CTCACTGGTCAACGGGATCAGGCTGGTGACAAAAGTGAGTCCCGCAGCCAATGCTGGCAGGATATGCCACTGATCAACCTGGGCAAAGGAAGCGACCCAGGGAATAAAAGACGAAGACATGGAAGCGCCATGAGACAAAAACAAACCGTACATCGCCATGAAAATCGGCATTTGCAGAATGGATGTAGTAAACATCGAAAGCGGTTTAATCCCCGCCCGCTGATACAGCTTCATCGTCTCTTCCATCGCCTTTGCCTGATCCTCTTTATGCCGTTCCTGAATCAGCTTCAGCTCGGGTCGAATGAGAGCCTGCCGCATCGTTTGACGGGCTGTTCGCAAGCTGAGCGGAAAAAGCAAACCTCTCACAAACAGCGTCAAGAGAATGATCGCGATTCCCCAATCCTGTACGAAGTGAAACAAAACTTGAAGAATTGACGCCAACAGATCAATAACAGGTTGTACAAAGGTATACATTCTTCACCATTCCTCCTTGGGTGATTGCTTGTGTCAAACACGAACAAGAAGGAAAGTGAATTGGAATCATCGAGTGAACGGCTTCGCTCTTTTGGCGCAATCTTGCGGCGGACAAAGAGCAGCCTTGGATTGGTTGCCAACTGCCCGGATTCTTTATCCGGAAGCGGTGAATCTAGGGTGCTGTGCAGTTGGGCCGTACACAGCAGCGGCATGGCCGGTCCGCGAAACAGATGGGCTACCAGATAGCCCGAGAGACCCAGCGCCACGACCAGGAGCGTCATATCCAGAGAAAACTCCACAGCGTCACCCCCTGCCAAGCATATGGCCGATCCTCGTCACCGAAGTCGGACCTTGGTTTTCTCTACTTGAAGCATACCATAAAAATAGACTGATTCCCTACTGAAAAATCTCTCCTTCCTAATTACTGTCCTTCGATCACGATCTGTTGGATTGAACATCTGCTTAGATTTGATCCCTCACCGTGGCCCGTGCAACGAGGCTGCCGCGAGAAGAATCATGCTGCTCCTTTCCCGCTATTATTTTTGTCTAATCAATGAAATGACAGAAACTCGCATTATTTTCTTTTCCTATTTATATACTATTGATCAATTTTATTTGCTCGCTTTATCTTCATCGCTTCCACCCACAATTTTTTATAAGCAAGCACCGGCTTCTTCTCACTACGGCCACATTTCCACATTTTTAAAGGATAAGCCCCTCAACTTCTTAAAAACGCTACTTCATCTCCAAGAGACAGTAAAAAGCCGGCGGCTCTTAAATTAAGAACCACCGGCTTGGTTATGTGTAAAGAAATGGAGCCATCTTGCTACTTCTTAACGGACGGCTGAACACCTTCCGGGATCGGGCAAACATACGGCTTGCCGCCCATTCTTTGCCTTAGCTCTTCCTGCGCTTTTTCGATCAGCTCAGGATGCTGCAGCATATCGATAGCCGTGGACGCCATCACTTTTCCGGCGTGCAGCATGCCTTTATGTCCGATGGAGGTGCCCCCCAGCGACACCCATTGCCAGGAATGGAGCGTGGAACCGTTGACGAAGCAAGCGGTTGTGCATTGCGCGGTTGGTGTAATCCGGCTGACATCGCCGACGTCCGTGGAACCGTTAAGCGGAATCAGGTCGCCATTATACGGGTTCAGCCAGGTGACCATATCCGCATCTGGTCCACCAGGGAATTCTTTTTGCGAGGTTTGCAGCTCTTCCGGGCTCAACGTCGCACGTACGGCTTTGGCCAGCTTCAGCTCCTCCTCGTCGTGCACAGGAACTCCAAGCTCTTGGTAGTTGCGATACATAACCTCTTCCAGCGTCTGGTTTTGCACCAGATTGGAGCATGCTTTGTCGAAAACGATCTCTACCACGGTGCCGGTCATTAGAGCCGCCCCTTCGGCGATTTTGCATACTCGTTCGTAAATTTCCTGCACCTGCTGCACCTCGGGAGCACGCACCAGGTAGAGCACTTCCGCGTATGCCTGCACCACGTTGGGGGAAAGGCCGCCAGTATTGGTGACGGCATAATGGACGCGCGCTTCCGGGATGATATGCTCACGCAGGTAATTGACGCCGACGTTCATCAGCTCCACTGCATCGAGAGCGCTGCGGCCCAGATGCGGGCTGGCAGCGGCGTGAGAGCTTTTTCCTCTAAATTTGAAATACACCTGATAGTTGGCGAGCGAATCCATCGCCATGATGCTGTTATATCCCATCGGATGCCAGCACAGGGCGAAATCGACATCGTCAAACAGACCGGCACGCGCCATGAAGGTTTTGCCGGAGCCGCCTTCCTCACCCGGGCAACCGTAATAGCGAACCGTCCCCGAAATGTTATTTTCTTCCATGTACTGCTTAACCGCAACCGCTGCGGCCAGCGAGGCTGTACCGAGCAGATTATGCCCGCAACCGTGGCCATTTGCACCAGGGACCGCAGGTTCTTGTGTGGCCTGCCCTTTTTTCTGACTCATTCCGGACAGCGCGTCAAACTCACCCAGGATCGCGACGACCGGACTGCCAGTTCCAAAGCTTCCGACAAAGGCGGTTTTGATGCCGCCTACGCCTCTTTCTACCTGAAAGCCTTCGCGCTCCAGTGACTCCGCCAGCAGCTCGGCCGAGCGATATTCTTCAAAACGCGTTTCAGCAAAGTCCCAAATGCTGTCGCTTACTTTGATATAAGTATCCCGTTTTTGTTCGATCATTTCCGAAATTCGTTTTGTATGCATGAAGAAACATCCTTTCTATCCATATCTGTGGATTCGAGAGTGTCCAATAGAAGGGCTCCTCACGTCAAAAATCTCGTGGCAATGCGATGCAACAGTGCTACGGCACGCGGCAAAATTTCTTCCTGGATATCAAATTTGGGGTGGTGATGCGGTGCCGGAATATCGGTCCCGATCGCCATGTACGTGCCTTTTCCGCCCCGTTCCTGGACGCGCTTGATCATGAAGCTGGCGTCTTCACTGCCCATGGAATTGGAATCGCTCACTTTGAAGGAGGTAAAGCCTTCGACCGCCCGCGCTTCTTCCATAGCCAGCTCGGCAAGATCCAGGTCGCTGTTGATCGGAATCGCTCCTCCCACGACCTCGATTTCATAGTCCAGCTCATGCATCGCAGCACTGTGGGCGATAATCGTGCGGACACGCTGCTCCAGCTCTGCGTTGATCTCCTCAGCCACTGAACGGGTTTCCACGACCATTTTTGCGTACTGCGGAATGATATTGGCCGCCGTTCCGCCCTCCAGGACGCCTACGTTTACGCGTGTCGATCCTGTGCTGAAACGGGAAATGCCATGGATGTTCAACAGGGCAGTGGCTGCTCCCAGCAGAGCGTTTCGTCCTTTTTCCGGCGTGGCTCCTGCGTGGGAAGAAACACCGTGAAAATGAGCCACCATTTTGGTCGTCGCCAAAAATCCGAGGGAGGCCCCATGCACCTCGCCAAGCGGCACATTGGTCCCCAAATGATGGCAGAAAAGATAGTCTACATCATCGAGGTGGCCTTTTTGAACGATGGAGTAGGCACCGCGCACCCCTTCCTCCGCTGGTTGGAAAATCAGCTTGACCGTACCGGAGAAATTGCCATCGGCCAGCTTTTCCGCCAGTCCAAGACCAATCGTGGTATGACCGTCATGCGCACAGGCGTGCATGTTTCCCTCATAACGGGAGCGAAAGCCTTTTGCCTGCGGCACGTGGTCCATGTCGGTGCTTTCCAGGACGGGAAGTGCATCCATATCAAAGCGGAAGGCGACAGTCGGACCCTCTTTGCTTCCTTTTTTGATTCCGATAACCGCTGTGTACCCGCCCCGCATTTTTTCTACAATCTGCGGATTGGCTCCGTCCCGCAGCGCACGCTCATACGCGGCCTCCAAAACGTCTGCCGGCGGAAGACCCCGGCGCGCGTCACCATCCATCGCTTCCGGCCCTATCAGAACCTCATAACCCAGTGAAGCAAGGATTTCGGCTACCTTGGAGGCTGTGCGAAATTCTGTAAAACCAACCTCTGGGTGCATATGAAAATCTCTTCGTAGTGAAACTAGATCCAACATCCTTCATTCCCTCCTGTTTTCCGGGCGCTCTATCCGGTTTTACATTTTCGGATATACACCAGGTCCAATCGGCAGTCCAAGGAAATACCAGACAACCAAAAGCAGCGTCCAGACAATGAAGATAATAATCGGGTACGGCATGATCAAAGAATAGTAGGTTCCCAGTTTGGCATCCTTTTTGTACTCCTGCAAAAAGCCCAGGAAGAGCGGGATAAACGGTGACACGATAGCAAACGGGATGACAGACGAATCGGCGATCCGGAACGTGATTTGCGCAAATGCCGGATGGTAGCCAAGCGCCATGTACATCGGGATAAAGACCGGTGCCAGTAGCGACCAGATCGCGGAGCCGCTTGCAATGAACATACACAGGAATGCAGACAGAAATGCCAGTCCGATAATGACAGGTGCGCCCGTCATGTTCAAGTGCTCAAGCAAATCGGTAATAAACAGGGCCAAAAAGCTGCCCATATTGCTCCAGTTAAACATGGCGACGAATTGGGAGAGCGGGAAAACCATGATGATAAATCCTGCCATGCCCTTGATCGGATCGGTCAGCAGATCCGGGATGTCATTTTGCTTTTTGATCACGCCCACGCGAATACCGTAGGTGATCGCAACTGTGAAGAAGAACAGCAGAATGATCGGCACAATTCCTGAAATAAACGGCGATGGCACGACCGTTCCCAGTTTCGGATCACGCAGAAGCGCACCCTCTGGCACGACGAGAATCGCCATGACTGCGATAAAGACCAATGCGGAAATGCCAGCTGCACGCAGCCCTTTCTTTTGCACCGGGGAAAGATCCTCCAGCACATTCCCTTTAGGACCTTCGTACACACCTAATTTCGGTTCCACAAACTTGTCTGTCACAAAGCCAATTACCGCTGAGAGCAACAGCACAGAGACGGACATGAAGAACCAGTTGTCCAGCACACTTACCGTAACGGCCGGGTCGACGGATTTGGAAATCTCGGAGCTGATCCCGGAGAGCAATACGTCTGTCGTTACAATCAGCATATTGGCCGTAAAGCCTGACCCGACACCAGCGATGGCAGCCAATAGACCTGCGATCGGATTTCGTCCCACAGCCAGGAAGATCAAAGCTCCCAGCGGAGGCATAATCACGAAGGCAGCATCTGAAGACACATGGCTAAAAAAAGCGATGAAAGCGACCAGATAGCTTGCGTATTTTGCGTTTACCCGCAGAGACATCTTGCGGATAACCGCTTCCAAAAGTCCAACCTTTTCAGCTAATCCGACACCGAGCATCAGCGTCAGGATCGCACCCAATGGCAAGAAATTGGAAAAGTTTTTGATAATGTTGGGAAGCAGCCATTGAAGCCCCTCTTGGCTGAGCAGGTTTTTGACATGTACCTCTTCGTTCTTGATCGGATCCATCGCAGTAATGTTGAAGAACGAGAGTGCTGCCGTGACTACGAACAAAATCGCAATCAGATAGAGGAATAGCATGAATGGATTGGGCAGCTTGTTCCCGATCCTTTCCACCCACTTTAAAATGCCCATTCCCTGTTGCTCGTGTAAATCGGATTTAACTTGATGCGAATGCATTGAGCAATCCCCCTTGGCCCATTCTGTCTGTTTTCGTGAGTTTTTTCCTCGTCTTGTTTGATGTCTCGTTTCAAACGTACGCAATCAAAACTGAACGAGCGATCAATCCGACTGTAAGCATCAACATGTAAGCACTTTCTTACAGCGCGTTAAAAAAAGTCACCCTCTCCGCGTGGTTTCCCCAAAAACTCTCCATTATACGAACAAAAAGAGAAATTTTCGTTAAAACAATTATAATATTGCATTTTCCTTTTTTCAATAGAATTGTACGATTTATCTCAAAACAGAAACCGCTTCCATTCTCCAGCCCTTTCCGCTCCTATTCTCGAGCCTTTCTATTCCTTTTCCTTTTTTTCCTTTCAAACATTCACAGCCATAAGCCTCTAAGCGTTGGCCGTACCCTATCATACAGTGTCAGGCAGGCACTCACGCCGCTATACCATCCTGTACATGTTAGAAAAACTTGGCTTATCGCCAAATCAAATAGCGAAAGCCTTAGTTTTTCTTATACTTTCATCATTTAACGCGTTAGCGAAATTGAACTTTCCGAAAGTACAAAAAAGCCAATCCCCAAAAAGAGATTGGCTTTTCTTATATTTCTTCATTATTTTTTCAACTGATACATCTTCTTCGGCCGTCCTCGTGTCGCCTGAAGCTCTTCTCCCCGATACTCGGCCAAACCGTGTTCGCACAGGCTGCCCAAGATACGCTGGGCATTTCGCACCGTCATCGACAAGTACGAAGCGATGTCCGAGGTGGTAAATGAAGTCCAGCCCATTCGCTGAACCAGCGCTTCGATTTTATGATAGGTTTTGACGCTGACATTTGCCTTGTTCAGCTTTTCCAACAGGTCTTTGTCACTGGAGCGGTAGGCGTAGGCAATCTGTTCGTTTTCCCCTACTGTTTCCACGATCACACCGTCATCCTGGACGATCACGATCCCGTAGCCATTGCGTTCTTTTGCATGCTGGATCGCTTTGCGTGCGTTGCTTTCTGCTGAAAAAGCCGTCTCGCCAAAACCGATGCCGACCGCGACCGGAACATCGGCATCAAGCGACAATTGCTGTACCGTGGTGCGCAGCATGTCAATTTCCCGTTCGATGGCGCCGCGAGAGCTAAAGATCTGGTAGCGTCCATTTCCGTTGGCCATCAGCGAGCCGTCCAGTCTTTCGCAGAGATGGAGCAGCACTTGTCTCACTTTCAGCTCCAGGTTTTGCAAATGGTAGCGGGCCGTTGACTTTTCGGCAATCGTGTCAAATTGCTCCAGCTCGATAATTTCGACGCCGATCTGCGTATCTTTGAAATAGGAGCTTCTCGCTTTTTCAATCACCATCTTCATCGCTTGGCGAATTTCCATTTTCGTCATAAAAATGCGGTATACGGGGATACCTTCACTTCGCAGCTTGCGTTCAACGGTAGCGAGTGTGGTAAAAGCTCCCTGTGTCTTCCCGGCCCGCCAGAGCTGCACGTGAAAATCGGCAATTTTCTGCGCATCATAATGCTCATCATACGTCAGCACATGCTGGTCAATATCGGGAATCCCCAGCTCCGCCAACTGCTCATGCAGGAACATCCCTTCCGAATTGATCATATCAATGGAGACTCTTTTCACGGCTACATCATGGTCGATAGACAGTTGAATAAAGCATCGATACAAATTGGAGCCCGTCGGCGGGCAATACACCATATTGGCATCGGGGCTCAGCACATTTTTGGCGATGGTGAACGGAATCGGACCGGAGAAAAACCAGCCGTTGAAATCGGGGCTGCGCTCCATCACAATTTGGCTCACTTCTTTGGCATCTTCATATACAATCGGAACGAACTCGATTTCATGTTCAAACTCGTTGGCCACAGCCATGATCCGCTCGACAGAAGGAAGCGGTCCAACAACACCGATTCGATACATACTTATTCTCTATCTCCTGTCTTGTTGGAATAGTCTTTCATTCCTACTATATCAAACGTCCAGGCGGAAACCAACGGGGAGCTTATCAGCTTTCTTTAGCCGCTGATGCTCTTTCCTTCCCTCTTTGACCAAACCTGCTGCTCCCCCATCGAAGTACAGAACGTGATTGATCTTTTGCCGAACCGAATCGGCTACTACCTGCTGACGTCAACCATGTCGGTCTACGAAGCCCGGATCAGATTCATCGACTCTGACGACGCTGCCCGTTTCCTTTTGCACGCTGCCGAAAACAGACTGCTTGGTCCGTACAACGCTGGTTCTCCTGGCGACATTTCTCTGCAAGAACTGCTGGACCGTATTTCTGCTGCAACGGGAAAGGAAGCACTCATCACCGACTCAAGTAACTCTCGTTCCCGCTCTCCCTACGATGTCGGCCATTCCTTCTCCCTGGATGTCAGCAAAGCGGTCTCGTCGGGCTTCCGTTTCCGCTGGCTAGATGATATTCTGAAGGAGTTAATTCCGTATTTTTTACAGAGACGATAACGACTTGTCGCCCTCCCCCCTTCTTCTGTCCATAAAAGAGGTCCGATCGCAGTCGGCAGGATCATTCTCCGCTGCTGATCTGATCATTTGCGACGAGTGTTGTCTGAAAGGAGGCATTGCGCATGGGTTTGCTAAAAGATCTGGGAATGAAGGCAGGCGAAGTCACCGGACTTGTTCTCGGCGGGTCCGTCCGTGTAGTGGGAGAACTGACAGAGACGGTCACCGGCAGCAAGTCTGCGGGCCGTTTTATCAAAGAGATCGGCAACGGCGTCGAACATGCGACGAAATTCACAGGCAAAACCGCTGGTGAAATCGCGAGCGGCACATGGGATATGGCTGCCGGCGTCCTCACACAGGATCAGCAGCAGTTCGAAGACGGTTGTCATGATGTCGGGGAAGCCGTCACCACCACCGTAAATGGAGTTGGGCGAACATTTTGCCACGTTGTGGAAAATGGGGCCAACGTTGTAAACGGGCTGAAAGACCACGACGAAGAGCTCATGCAAAAAGGCGCAAAGGGCCTGGTATACGCAGCTGCCATCGGAGCGATCGCTGTCGGCGTTGTCGATATGCTGGGCGGCGATGGAGTTCCACTGGCGGAAGATGCCGATGACGCAAGCCATTTGTAAACCCCTTACCCGATGAAACAGTCTGGTAACGAATACCTCGCTGACTACCTTGTCGGCATAAAGGAACAGAGCCGATTTTCCTGAATACCGGAAATCGGCTCTTAACTTGCTTGCTGACCAGCTTGCCAGCATCTGCCCCCACAGCGGAAGCCATCTCCAATCTCCAGCAACGAAAAGCGCTAATCTCGTATGCCAGTCTCATGTTCTGATTTTGTGCCCCGATCTCCAGTGAATGCGGCAAACTACCAGCCGCACCTCATGGCATCGGCTCCGCAGTCATGGCTTCCTTCGGCAGTGTCAGTTCTGGCTCTTCATGCTCCTCCAGCAGCGTAATGCGATAGGACAAACGCTCACGACTCTTGATAATCGAAGGCTTCAGCTCCGCATCCAGCTTCAGCGATTTCACCTTTCCTGTCTGTTCATCCAGCTGCACCTGCATATGCGCCCGGATCACATCGTCGACATGAATCCCGTGAATGTCATCGCGAAACGGCTGAAGTGTCAAGCTGTACATGCCCTCTTTCGTCTGCTCAATGCTTTCCGCTTCCCCGAGCATGCGAAGCCAAAAGGCAAACGGATCGCGCAATCCCTCCAACTCCCCCACGGATGGATGGTTGTAGGCTGCTTTGTTCCAGATCCCGCTGTTTTCGGAGTAGAGATAAACAGCTTCAGGGTGAAAGTACACCTGCAACCGAAAGTCTTCCGTGTCCGTAAGCCGGGAACGAAGCGATACCTTTGCCAGACGAGGAGAAGATTGGGCATGCGTCTGGACACTGCTTTCCATCCGGCCGTCCACAACGACTTGTTCACTCAGAAAATAGGCCTCTTTGCTCTGGGCACTGGAAAGAAGGCGATGCAGCCGCAACAACTGCTCTTCTTCACGGCTGGCCGATTGGGTATACGAAAAGGCAAACAGGCTTACCCACACAAGCAGCATCAGTCCCGCTACTCGCCATCTACGTAATGTAGCCATTCAAGTCATACCCCTCTTTTTCTTCCCAATACCCCAATCCGCGCTGCTCGGTAAACTCGATGCGATTCAGCCATTTGATCGATTTGTACCCGTACATATCGGGATGAACCAGGCGCAGCGGTGACCCCTGTTGCGGCGACAGCGGCTGCCCGTCAAGCTCAAAGGCAAGCAGCACATTGTCCTGCAAAAGCTGCGACAACTCGTACGTCTCCGTATACAACTGATCCGCACTGTACATTTTCACGTAGATGCCTGCCGGATCTGGCTGTACCCATTCGATCAGCGCAGAAAACGGAACACCCTTCCACTCCACCTGTGTCACACTCCAGCCCGTGACGCAGTGAAAATCTTTGGTCATTTCGCGGACCGGCAGACTGACCAGTTCATTGAACGTAAACTCATGTTGTTGTTTGACGATCCCGTCGATTTGCAGCCGCCATTCCTCCGGGTCAAAGCTCGGGTTTTCGCTGCGAACCGAGTAAATGCGAAAATAGCCGCGCCGCTTTCCTGCATCCAGCTGTTCCCGAAACGCCTGCGTCAACGGCTGAAACCAGCGCAGCACACCGCCGAACAGAAATGACGTCAGACCGCCGACGAACAAAAGAATGACTTCTCGCCGCGTCAAGAGCTTGCTGCCAGGCGTATCCGCACTTTTTTCGGCCAAGGTACGGAAAGCTCCCTTCTGATCCGGCACGATCGCGGGCGAGGTCGGCAATACGGTCCGCTGTCTGTCTTTTCTTGCGTACCACAGAGCGATATGTCCCAGCACCCAGGGAATGATCAAGAGGCTGAGCAGATCGTGCAGCAGCGAGGCAAATTGCCTGAGTCCCAAATAATTGGTATCGTTTATCCACAAATAAATGCCGCTCAATCCCCAGCCGAGCCCCAGCGAAAACTGGAGGCAGACATGAAAAGTCTTGGTCCAGCGCGGATCGCGCCGCAGGTAGCGAATCATCGGAACGAGCGCATACAGCAGCAATAGCAGGTAGAGAAGTCCGATGCCAATATGGACAGAGCGGAGCAAATGTACCCACCCTGACAAAAGGGAGCGCAGTCCGGGCAGGTACAGACAGGCACCGGTTGCAAGCAAGCAAAGCAGCACAATTGCGTGAACTGCGTGCAGGGATCGATACCACTGTTTACTTTTCATAGACCTCGCCGTTCACTGTATGCAGCAGCTTTTCTCCGGCCAGCCCGCGCAAAATGTTTTCTGCGGTCATCATCGCCATTTTTGTTCGTGTAGCGATGCTGGCACTGCCGATATGAGGAGCCACTACTACATTGTCGAGGGACAGGAGCGGATGATCTGCCCGGATGGGTTCCTGCTCAAATACGTCCAGGCCGGCTGCCCATATGCGTTTTTCCTTCAACACCAGGTACAGCGCTTCCTCGTCCACATTTGTGCCGCGTGAGGAATTGATGAAAATCGCGTTTGGCTTCATCAGAGAAAACTCCCGCTCTCCCATCAGCTTGCGCGTCTCCTGCGAGGCCGGTGCCATCAGCACCACGTAATCCGCTTCGCGCAGCAAATCATCCAGCTCGCGGCATTTCGCACCCAGCGCGGCTTCCGCCTCTGGCCTGCGGCTCCGGTTGTGATAGAGAATTTTCATGTCAAAGCCCGTGGCACGTTTGGCTACGGCTTCCCCGATTCGGCCCATGCCGATAATCCCGATCGTAGCCCCGTAAATATCCTGTCCGGTCAACAGCATCGGCGACCAGCTTTTCCATTTGTCTTCACGGACAAAGCGATCCGCTTCCGGTATCCGTCTGGCCGTTGCCATCAGCAGTGAAAACGTTAGATCAGCCGTCGTTTCTGTCAGGACACCAGGGGTATGTCCGACCGGAATCCCGCGGCGAGTTGCCTCTTTGACGTCAATATTGTCGTAGCCGACTGCCATCGTCGCCACCACCTGCAAGGCCGGGGCAGCATCCAGGACCGTCTTGTTAATCGAATCGGCAACATTGGTAAAGATTGCTGCTGCATCTCGAACCTCTGCAAGCAAAACGTCCTGCGGAATGGACTCTTCATCGGAATCCCATACATAGACCTCAGCGCGTGATTTCAAAAGCTCAAGCACTTCTTGCGGAATTTTCCTCGTTACCACAATCTTTTTGCTATTCACGGGAAATCACTCCTTCAGTTTATAGGGAAAAAGACAGCAGATTGATTCTTCTCTCTGCTGTCTTCTTCTTGTTTGTGTCTTATGCACGCTTGGGCGCCAGTTCAATGGCCTGGCGAATCGCTTCTTTCAGGCTGAGCTCATCGGCAACGCCTGTGCCGGCGATGTCAAAAGCCGTTCCATGATCCACGCTTGTGCGAATAATCGGCAGTCCCACCGTGATGTTGACCCCGGCTTCCAGTCCCAGCACTTTAACCGGGCCGTGACCCTGGTCATGGTACATCGCCACTACGATATCAAAATCTCCGCGAACGGTGCGGAAAAACAACGTATCTGCAGGCAGCGGGCCGACGACTTCAATCCCCTCCTGCTGCGCCTTTTCAACAGCGGGAACGATTTTCTCTTCTTCTTCGCCATAGCCGAACAAACCGTTCTCGCCGGCGTGCGGATTGATCCCGCATACGCAGATGCGCGGCTTGGCATAGCCAGCTTTTTGCAAAGTTTCATGGGCCAGTCGGATTACTTTGTAGACACGATCCGGCGTAATTTTTTTCACGGCATCGATCAATCCAATATGCGTCGTCACATGAATCACTTTCAGCTTGGGTGCCGACAGCATCATCGAGTAGTCTTCGGTGTCAGTCAGTTTGGCCAGAATCTCCGTATGTCCGGGATAGATGTGGCCGCCCTTGTGAAGTGCTTCTTTGTTCAACGGTGCTGTACAAATGGCATCAATCTGCTTTTCATTCGCAAGCGCAATCGCCTTTTCCAGATAGCGAAACGCTGCATTGCCCGCTTCTGCTGAAACAACCCCAAACGGCAGATCAGCAGGCAGCAGGTTCAGGTCAAGGCATTCGACAACTCCTGGCTGGAATGTCGCTTCTTCGACCGATTGGATCGTACGGACGACCAGATCTGCCTGAACAATCTCTTTGACGCGTTCCAGCATTTTGGCGTCGCCAACCACGAATGGACGGCATGCGTCATACACTGCTGGGTCCTTCAGCGACTTCATGATGATTTCCGGACCTACGCCGGCAGCGTCACCCATCGTAATGGCAATAATCGGTTTGTTGTTCATCGTCATAGCTTCTTCCCTGCTTTCTCATTAGAAAACTTGGTTCCGCCAAGCCTTTGGCGGGGCCTTAGCTGAACTGAAAAGTTGCCGTTACAGCGCTTTGCGCAGCAGCTCTTCAAGGCTCTTCTGGTTAGGCACACGCGGGTTGTTGCGAATCAGGCGGTTGATTTCGAGAGATTTGCTGGCGATTTCCGGCAAATCCTCTTCCTTGATGCCGATCTGGGACAGTTTCGTTGGAAGGCCGATCATTTCGAGCAGCTTGTACACTTCCTGCCAAGCTTGACTGGCCAACTCCTGTTCGGTTTTACCAGCCGGGTTCACGCCAAAAGCGAGCGCAATTTTCGCCATTTTTTCCTGTTCAACGGCGGTGTTGTACTCCATGACGTAAGGCAGTAGCAGACCGGTTACCTCACCATGCGGAGATTTGACCAATCCACCGATCGGATATGCCATCGCGTGTGCAGCCGCTGTTCCCGCGTTGGAGAAGGCCATGCCGGCGAGCAGGCTGCCCAGCAGCATATTGCCCCGCGCTTCCAGGTTGCTGCCTTGCTGAACGGCGAGCACCAGGTTTTGAGAAATCAGTTCAATCGCTTTAAAAGCAAGGGCATCCGCGAGAGGCAGCGATCCTTTGAACAAAAGCTCCCCTTCTGCCTGAATGTAACGGTAATCCTTTGCCGTATAAGCCTCAACCGCATGGGACAAGGCATCAATGCCGGAGCAAGCGGTGACGTACGGCGGCAGGCCGACTGTCAGCTCAGGGTCAAGCAGAGCTACGGCAGGGCGCAGGAAGTTGTCAGAAATACCGATTTTCAAGTTGTTTTCCAGATCTGCCAGAACAGCGACAGACGTCACTTCAGAGCCGGTTCCCGCTGTGGTCGGAATCGCGATCAACGGCGCGATCGGCCCTGGCACACGATGCTCGCCAAAATAATCTCTCGGATGGCCGCCGTGAGCCATGAGCAGCGCTACGACCTTGGCCAGATCGATGCTGCTTCCGCCGCCCAGACCGATGATCGCGTCTGTATCCATATGCGCTTTGGCAAACTCGTAGCAGTCAATCGCGGTTTGAATCGGCGGTTCTGGAATCGCTTGATCGTAAACGACCACCTTGTAGTCCGCTTGTTCCAAAAGCTGAATCACCTTATCTGCAATTCCTGCACCCTTGATGCCCGGGTCGGTGATCAAAAAGACATTTTTGGCTTTGAGACGCTGCAGGATTTTATCCAGTTCACGAATCGAACCATTTCCGAACACAATTCTCTCTGTAGAAAAAAACTCCCATGAGCTTCTCATCACTGCTTCTCTCCTCTTCCTATCCGTTTATGTCAGCGAAATCACAACGATACGCTCTTCTGTCATTTCCTCCACAGCCCAGCGAGGGCCTTCCTTGCCGATTCCGCTGTCTTTCACTCCACCGTACGGCATCACGTCAGCCCGGAATGTGGAAACATCATTGATGATAACGCCGCCGAACTCCAATTCATGAATCGCGCGCATCGCCAATTGCAGATTGGATGTAAACAAGCCAACCTGCAGGCCGAGGCGGCTATCGTTAGCCTGCTGGAATGCCGCGTCGATATCGTCAAACGGAATGATGCTGATGACAGGGGCAAAAACCTCCTGACAAACGACTTTCATCTCCGGCGTCACATCGACCATCACCGTCGGATAGAGAACAGAGCCTTCTCGTTTGCCGCCGCATGCCACTTTAGCACCTTGCTCCAGCGCTTCTTGAATCCATGCTTCCGCACGTTTCGCTTCTTTCTCGGAGATCATCGGGCCGACATCTGAAACTGGATCGGTCGGGTCGCCTACCTTGATGGATTGTGCCGTTTTGACTGCACGCTCGACAAACGCTTCATACACATCGCGATGTACATAGACGCGCTGCACCGAGATGCACGCTTGGCCGGCGTTAGAGAAACCGCGCGTTACACACAGCTCGGCAGCCTTGTCCAGATCAGGCGCATCGCGGTGTACGATATTGGGAGAGTTGTTGCCCAGCTCCAGCGTGACCCGGCGGATGCCGGTGGTGCTTTTAATGTGACGGCCCACACCGGGACTGCCCGTAAACGTAAACATGGCGATACGGTCGTCTTCCAGCAGATATTGGCCTGTCTCCTGACCAAAACCGTTTACCACATTCAAAAAGCCTGCTGGAAGACCGGCTTCTGCCAGAATTTCTGCCAGTTTCAAGGCGATGATGGGAGTCATTTCAGCTGGCTTCAGCACGACGGTATTACCCGCAGCGATCGCCGGCCCCACTTTATGCACGGTCAGGTTAAATGGGAAGTTGAACGGCGTAATGGCGCCAATAACACCGACCGGTACACGCACAGTAAAGGCCATCTTGTTGTCATTGCCCGGCTGACCGAGCGGCACACCTTGGCCCGCGATGCGCTTCGCTTCTTCTGCAGAAGCAATCAGCGTCTGGATGCCGCGGTCAATCTCTGCACGAGCATCCTTGATTACCTTGCCGACTTCCGCCACCATAATCAGCGCTAGTTCTTCCTTGCGCTCCTGAATGATCTCAGCAGCACGCTTCAGAATATCATAGCGCTGTACAGGGCTCAGTTTTTTCGTGCGGAAGGTGTGGAGGGCATTGGTCACGGCCTCGTTTACATCTTCCCTCGACGCTTTGCTGACACGGGCGAACTCTTCGCCCGTATACTTGTTCATGACGGCAAACGTATCGTCCTTGACCTGCCATTCTCCATTGATGTAATTTCCGTACACAGCGGTAACCTTCTCTTTTTGCTCTTGCATGGTGCACGCTCCCCTCTTTGTATAATCGTTTTATGATGATCAATGAGACATCATTTTCGGCAGGTACCCCTGCTCATCAAAAGCCATCTCTTCCAGCTCGCCGACTACTTCCACATAGGGTAGGGCTGCCACTTCCGGAAGCAGCGCTTCGGAGACATACAGATACTCCAGATGAAGGGTGTTAGGGATTCTCATGATGCGCGCTTTCTCTGTATCCACACCCCAATTGGCACGAAGCGCAGCCGCAAACGCTGCCTTGTCGTTCTCCAGCACGATTGGAATGCTTGCTCTCGCCAGGAAAGTACTGGTGATTACATTTTCGTTCATCGCCTTTTTATCCAGCTTGTCAAAAAAGCGCTGTGTCGTCAGATCGGCCAAACCGATGCCCAGTCCGTTGCCGTGTGATGCTTCGGACAGATCGCTGGCAATGATGTATTTGATGCGCGGAGAAGCCGGTTCAGGCGTCCCCTGGATGCGCAATCGACCGATGATGTTAGTGTCCATTCCCGTGCCGCTGTAGTTCTTGCCCACTTCATCGACGAACAGAATATCGATATCTTCTACAGGAAGCTTGGGCATCAAGGCTGCGGATTCCGCCAGTAGCTCCCTTTCGCGTGCTTCGATCTCGGCCGTCGGGATCGCTTCAATAATCGCGGTTTGCTCAAAGGCATTTTCCACAATCGCCACGCCGCAGAGAATCTTGGTGTTGGCCAGCATGACGCGGGCCACTTTTGGCATGATGTCGCGGATGCCAGCTACGCCATAGCTATGAATCAACAGGGCTTGTTTATGCTTGCCAAGCCCGATTGCCGCCATTTTCATGAGACCGCTCTCGATGCCGATGGGCGATTTGAAATCGGTATGCACCTTGACGCGTCCCATAAGAATGATGCCATCTGCGGCCAAAGCATGTTTGTCCACATAAACGGGCATCCCCTCTTCGGTTTGCCCGATCTGCTCTACATCCATCGAAGAACGGACCGGAGCTTCGCAAAAGGCCTCGGTAACTCCCAAGCTTTCCAGCACTTCTACTTGCCCTGCTGCGGTAGCGCCGCCGTGACTGCCCATCGTCGGCACGATGTATGGCTCTGCGCCCATTTTCTTCAGTTCCCGTACCGTTGCGCGGATGATCAGATGAATATTGGCGATGCCTCGGCTTCCTGCAGTAATAGCGATCTTCATTCCTGGTTTGATTTTTTCAGCCAACCCGACGCGGGCAAGCTGCTCGCTTACCGCCGCGTCGATGTCTGAAATCGCCGGACCCGTGAAGTTCTGTCTGATTTTAATCATTTTTGGAAAGTTCATGATTGGATAATGCGCCTCCCAACCGACATTTGATTCGTTATTTCATAAGGCTTGGCAACCAGGTGGAAATCGCCGGAACATACGTGATAATCAAAATGTCGAGAATCAATACGATAAAGAACGGAATGAGCGCCTTCGTAATCTCCTCGAGCTTGATCCCCGCGATCTGGCAGGCTACAAACAGATTCACACCTACCGGCGGAGTGATCATTCCCATCGCCAGGTTCACGATCATGATCATCCCAAAGTGGACGGGATCGATCCCAAGCTGAATGGCAATCGGCGTCAGCAGCGGAGCCAAAATAATGATCGACGCAGATGTTTCAAAGAACATGCCGACAAACAACAGGAGCACGTTGATAAGTGCCAGGAAGATAATCGGGTTGTCGGAAAACGCGGTAAAGCTGGCAGCAATTTTTTGCGGTACCTGCTCTCGCGTCAAGATCCAACCGAACATCCCGGCTGCGGAAATGATAATCATGATAATCGAAGTGGTAATCGCTGATTTGGAAAAAATCTCAAATAGTTCTTTCCATTTTACTTCGCGATAGATAAAAACACCTACAATAAAAGCATACAATACAGCCACAACTGCGGCCTCTGTCGGTGTAAAGAAACCGCCGTAAATCCCGCCCAGAATGATAATCGGCATCAGCAAGGCAAGCAACGCTTCCTTGAAGGTCTTCCAGCGAACAGCCCACGTAATGCCACTCTCTCCACGGTAACCACGCTTTTTGGAAATGTACCAGCACACTATCATCAGTGAACCGGCGATCATGATTCCTGGCAGGAATCCAGCGATAAACAAGTCTCCGATCGAAACACCAGCAGAAATACCGAACAAAATCATCGGGATCGACGGAGGAATGATGACCCCCAGCTCTCCGGAAACAGCTTGGGTTGCACCAGCAAAGCGGATGTCATAACCCTTCTTCACCATAGCAGGGATCAGGATGGAACCGATGGCAGCCGTCGTCGCTGCACTGGAACCGGAAATGGCAGAGAAAAACATAGCCGTGACAACCGTCACAATAGCCAATCCACCCGTCATTCCTCCTGCCAGCGAGTTGGCAAAGTTGACCAACCGGCGGGAAATGCCCCCTGATTCCATAAGAGAACCAGCCAGAATAAAGAATGGGATGGCCATCAGCGGAAAGGAATCGAGCGCAGCGAACATCCGCTGAACCAAAACGATAAGCGGCATGGTTCCATCGCTCATGAAAGCGATCGTCGAAGCCAAACCGATTGACAGAGCAACAGGTACGCTCAGCAGGAGCAATACCAGTAGCGAGATCATCATGACTGCTGCCATGGTTATTCAGCTCCTTTGAAGAATTCACGGTTCATCTTGCCTGTGATCACTTCGATCAGAACCGCAATCGAATTTAGAAACATGAACACGCCGCCCACGGGCAATGCTGCGTAAGGAACGGTCATCGATATTTTTAAACCGGGGGAAAGCTGCTTTCCAACATGGCCAAGCATTTGAAAACCGTAAACAATTAAGACAAGGAAAAAGACCATCGAAACCAAGATAACAGCGATTCGGAGCCACTTTTGCAGATTCTCTGGCAATCTTTCAGCGATCGCCTCCACTCCAATCAGAGCACTGTAACGAACCGCTAGCGCTGTACCAATCAGTACAAGCCAAATCATTCCATAGCGAGCCACTTCCTCCGTCCAGCGAGGAATATCCATATTGATATAGCTGCTCATTAAGCGCGCCAACACCTGATAGACGATCAACGCCGTCATCACAGCGAGGAGCAATGCAATTGCATAACGCAAAATCTTGTTTACCCCATCAATTGCTTTTACGATTCCCTGCAAAGGACTTCACCCCACCTTATGAATCGGCGGATAGGTGCCCCTATCCGCCGTCAATCTTGCCTGCTTATTGAGTGTTGCGAATTTTCTCAATCAGGTCTTTACCGAATTTCGGCTCATATTTTTCGTAAACAGGTTTTACAGCATCAACGAACGGCTGCAAATCAGGGTTTTCGACGATCTCCATACCGTGATTCTTCAGCTCACCGAGGTATTCTTTCTCCATGTCAGCAACGACATTACGCTCGTATTGGCCAGCTTCCATCGCAGCTTCTTCGATTGCTTTTTGCTGTTCTGGTGTCAAAGCATCGTATTTTGCAGTAGCCATCATCAGCAAAGATGGGGAATAGAAATGGCGAGTCAACGTCATATGCTTCTGCACCTCGTAGAAACGAGAGGTCATGATGATTGGAATCGGGTTCTCTTCTGCGTCAATCGTGCCTTGCTGCAGTGCAGTAAACAGCTCGGTAAACGCCATCGGTGTCGGCTGCGCCCCCATTGCCTTGAAGGAATCCATGTGGATATCATTTTCCATGGTACGAATCTTGAAGCCTTTCAGATCTTCCGGTTTGTTCACTGGATGAGAATTGTTGGTCACATGGCGGTATCCATTTTCCCACCAAGCAAGAGCTTTGACACCCATGGTATCTTCCACTTTTTTGCGCAGATCCAGACCGATTTCGCCGTCGAGCACTTTGTGTGCGTGGCTTGCATCACGGAACAAGAATGGCAGGTCAACAACGGTAACCTCCGGAACAAATCCGCTCATGGGACCAGTTGAAGTGAGAACCATGTCGATGGAGCCTACGCTCAGACCTTCGATCATATCCCGCTCACCGCCCAAAGAACCGTTCGGGAAGGACTTAATTTTTACAGCGCCGTTGGTTTTGCTTTCTACCAACTCAGCGAACTTTTCCATACCCTTTTCATAATGGGACGTGTCAGCCAGTGTGTGGCCA
This sequence comes from Brevibacillus ruminantium, assembly GCF_023746555.1. Lineage (NCBI taxonomy): Bacteria > Bacillati > Bacillota > Bacilli > Caryophanales > Paenibacillaceae > Brevibacillus > Brevibacillus ruminantium. Next base: position 1,892,692 of record NZ_CP098755.1, on the reverse strand, counting down.
ACGCGCAGCAAAATCGATTTGCCATCTGCTTCTTGAGCGCCGTCATTACCATTCGCTGCCGGTTTTCCCTGTTCTCCTCCTCCGCCACCACATGCGGTCAAGAGAACCATCGTTGAAACAACGAGTGTACTCAACAGTTTTTTCATGCTTGATTTCCCCCTCTTATCGTCTGGGTATTGTATATTTTTTCCACTGCACGCAGCAATGAAAAACGATTCCCAAAAGCCCCCGCTTTGGTCACCACGGGAAGCTTGTCCGCCAAACCGCCGATAATCACGGCAAGCGGAATTCCTTCTTCCACTTCACTGATGATTTGCAGCGCTTCCACACCGAGATGCAGACATGTGCGGTAAGCGATATCGCCACCTGTCAGTACAAATCCCTTCAGCCCGCGTTTGCCCAGCACTCTTTTTCCCAGAGCGCCCAGGTGATCCGCGATTGCATTTCCTACTTCCAAGCCGCTTGTGCCTGTGGATTCCATCCATTGGAGCACAGCTTGTCTCATGGAATCAGAAGAATCTGTAACCAGAACCGGTGAACGTTTGTCGTCAATACACTTCAGAATTTCATCTTCGACGCGTTTTTGCTCCAGATCGGTTGTCTCCTCTTGCAGAAGAGCCAATGGATTGGCGGTGACGATATGAAACTCCTTATGTGCACTCAGCTCTTCAATCTGTTGGGCAGTAATAGCGCTTACACTACCAGCAATAACAAAAACGGGCAGATCACCCGCTGTGATCCCGGCTGTCTCTACAGATTGAACAGGCTGAATTTCGTACTGATTAACGAATTCATTGGATAAGGCAAGTGCGAGTCCGGCTGAACCGACCCACAAAATCCGCAACCCTGAAGCGAGAAGCGCTTCCGTCGCTCTTTGCAAGTCCAACTGGTCAGCAGCGTCAAACACAATCAAGTGCGATCCCGCTGCGTGCTGACTCCGAATCTCGGCGGTCAGCTCGTCGCGTCCGCGGCGAATCGCTTTTACATCAATATGACTGACTTCCCGGCCCGTTTGGACACTCAGGAGTGTTGGCAGATGAGATTCTTTGACGGGCGATTTCGGATCGCGAGCAATCTCCGTATCCTCCAACAACACCTGGTTGATCAGATGATATCCCCCGATCGTAATCCGTTTGTTTCCCGGATACGCAGGTATGAAGGCAACCACATCAAACGGGTAACTGTCCAGCATTGCGTTGATTTCTACCCCTACATTGCCGCGCAGGGTTGAGTCGATTTTCTTGTATACGCAGGAAAAATGGGACAGATCGACTGCATCTGCCAGTGCTTTACTCTCTGCATATGCTGTTTCCGGATCAAGCGACCTGGTTTCCGCATTGATGATCCAAACGTCTGCTGCTTGTCCACCTTCTTGCTCTGCTGGATGAAACAAAGAGACAGTATGGAAGCCTTTTTTGGCAAACTGTACACCAGAATCATTTGCACCAGTTAAATCGTCAGCAATTACTACTATCCTAGCCAATAACACTATCACCTCTTTGATTCAGGGCACCCGTCCAAGCCGCTCTCTTTTTGAGTTTCACACATTCGGATGTGTTGCATAATTAGATTAACTCAAACAGTTGCAAAATACAATACAGAATAAACAGACAAATTGTTTCATTTTGCAACATTTTCTCTTGCAGAGAAACAAAAGTTCCATGAGGATAAAAAAAATAACAAGCTGATCGCTTGTTATCATCTACTGATTCGGTGTTTGTTTTATTTTTCTCCAGAGTGTGGACCGATTAATCCCCAGTCGTCTTGCTGCCTCGGATTGATTCTGTCCCTCTTCCTCCAACACTCGCCAAATGATGTCCCGTTCGATCTCTTCCAGTGTCTTGCCGCTGATGTCAATGCCTCCGTATATGGGCATGGAGGCAGCTTCTGCTCTCCCCAGTTCACTGACAACCTGCTCGACCTCTGCTTTCGTAATAAAAGGACCCGTAGCCGTCAAGCACAGCTTCTCTACGGTCGACTTCAACTCCTGAATATTGCCATGCCAATCCGCACGCTCGAAAATCGCCAGTGCTTCAGGGCGCATCCCGACGATCTGTTTGCCTGATCGGGAGTTGAACGAGGCGATAAACCAGCGAACCAGATCAACGATGTCTTCCTTTCTCTCGCGCAGCGGCGGGATGGCAAAGGAGAATCCATTAATCAAATGAAACAAATCCTCGCGAAATTCTCCTTCTTCGATGCAGCTCTTCAAGTTCCAAGCATTTGCACAAATAATCCGAACATCGAGAGAAATAGGTGAGGTGCTGTTTAGCCTGCTCACCTTTTTCTCCTGCAGGACATTAAATACCATGGCCTGGACGGAAAGCGGCATTTTGCCGACGGCGTCGATAAAGAGGGTGCCGCCATGTGCCAGTTCAAACACTCCCCGCTTAACCCGTCCTCCTTCGCTTCCGAACAGCTCCAGGGACAATTGCTCCTCGCTGTACGCTTCACAATTGATGAAAACAAACGGAAAGTCCTTTCTCGCCCCTGCGTTGTGGATCGCTTGGGCAAAGCTTTGCTTGCCTGTTCCGGGCTCTCCGTAAATCAGGACTGGAAGATCGGTTTGACTTGCTTGCGTGGCAATTTTCAGCGTATCCTGCATCTTGGCTGATCCGGCCACCAACTGGTTGAAATGCATGGTGGCCCGCTGCTCATAGCCGGTAATCGATTGGCGAATCCGCGACTCCGCTCTTTGAATCCGGCTGGCTGTGGAGATGATCGCGATACCGCCTTCTGCCCGCTCCTCAACCAGCAGCGGCTGCTTGGACAGCAAAACTTTTTCACTGTTTAGCGACACGACTTCCTCGCTTGCGGACTCCCCTGTCTTCAAGACATGGTCCAGGCTCAGCAGTGGATGAAGCTGCCCGACCGGCTTGTCCAGCGCAAACTCTTTTTTCACTCTGAACAGCTCTTCGGCCAGCTGGTTAAAGGCAATCACGCGTCCCTTTTCATCTACAGCGACGATGCCCTCCGGAAAGCACTGGATCACCGCTTCCATCCGTTTCCGCGCTTCTTTTTCGCGACGCGTGTAGTAGGCCATATGGATCGCTTCCATAATCGACTCCATCACGGCTTCTTTTCCCGAGGTGATGAGGATCGCCTGCAAGCCCAGCCGCGTGGCAATCGAAGTCGAAATCACGTCACCGATAATCACCTGGACACCCTGCTCCAGGGCAGAGATCAAGCCGTTTTCAATTTCCTCTTCCTTGTCAATCGGAAAAAAGGTAAGGTTCATATCCAGCAGGGTTCCGATGGCATCTGCACCGTGGATGGTGTTCATGTAGCTCATCAACCCGATTTTGCCTGTGTATCCCTTCACCAGCGTCAAGGTCCGCAAAATATCGTAGCCAGAAATCTTCACTTCCACGACCGGCATATTGCAATGACTTCTCAGCAGCCTGGCGGTAGCTCCCCTGCTGATAATCACATCATACCCTTTGTCTTCCAAGCTTTTCGCCAATGCCAACCCTTTGTACAAGTCGCCTTCTTGCACATCCAGTTCGACATCACTTGGCACTTCCTCTTTCATTTCAAGAAAAACATCGCACATCCCCTGATACGGGGCGACAACCAGGATTCGTGTCAAGGAAAATCCCTCATTTTTTACGCAACATCTCACAAACTTTCCATGTTGCAATTTAATACATACAGTGTACAGGATGTGCTTTTCTCATTTCAATAGGGAATCAAAAAGATAATTCCAAACAATAAACCACGGACGCTTGTTGCCCGTGGCGATGGCGATACATAATCCATCTTTAGCTTGTCGAAAGCTTCAGCCCATATGGATAGCGAGCTGTGCGGAGCGCGTATTCAAAGGCTTCCACATCCGGCATGAACAGATCCTTGGCGATCGAAATGGCCTTCTCGATATCATAGCTCACCCTTCTGATTTGCGCGGCCATATCCTGTTTTTGTATGTCCACGATGGCATAGCTGGCCCGGTTATCCCCATCGAATGGCAGCCCGATGCTGCCACAATTCACGACAAGACGTCCGTTTCCTTGTCGGACATGAGAGTGATGGACATGTCCATACAGGACCAGCCTTGTCTCCTCCCGTCTGTGCAAGGTGTCAAGCTCCTCCAGCGTTGCCCAGGGATAGACCACCTTGTACAGGGAATCTGGACCGGCATGATACATTTCTGTCGGAACCTCATCGACCAAGAGCGAAAGCTCCGTGGGAAGGTTGCCCAACCACGCCTGATCTTCCGCCGAGATATGTTGGCAATCGTACTCAAAGGCACGCAGAACAAGCTCTTCTTTTTCCGAGCTGGGCGACCAACCCGGCTCGGGAAAGCGGGTAAACAGATCGTCGTAATTCCCCCGGATGATCGCATGCGGCTGCAGTGATTTAACCATTTGTATGCACTCTCGGGGCTGAGGCCCGCGCATCACCATATCTCCAAGAAAGACGATAGCATCTGGACTTTGATTTTGCAGATCACGCATGACTGCCTCCAGAGCAGCAGCGTTGCCATGTGTATCAGAAAGAACAGCTAGTCTCATGAAAACCTCCAGATTACGATAGGAATACTCCCCGGACGGGAAGACAGGATTACTCAAAAATCACGTGATCAGCATATAACTGCAAAAATATCTCCTTCGGATAGGCGATAGCCATCGGCGGGAGAGCGGACTCGTCAAAATAGCGGAGCTCCCCCATCTCCTCATTCATCGGGTGAAGCTCTCCCCCCAGGATTCCGCAAGCAAAGACAATGGTCAGATACTCCACCTGATGACCATTTTGATAGGTAAATCGGTGTCCTTTACCGCCAAACACGCCGATGATTTTCTTCGGCTCGACCTGCAGCCCCGTTTCTTCCCAGACCTCTCTGCACACAGCCTGTGCCGGGGTTTCCCCGATCTCAATCGCTCCGGCAATAAGCCCCCAAAGCTCCTCGCGATGCTTTCTTCCCAAAAGGATTTGCCCGCTTTCATTTCGGATGATTCCTGCTACGGCTGGCATGAACAGCAAGCCAGAACCGTATTTCTCTCTCAATTCCTGATAGTACAAAGACATCCCCATATGCTTCCACCTCTTGTTGGCAGGCAACCTTTTTAGGCCTGCACCATTTGCCTGCTACCATATATTGGCGAAAAGCGCTGCTATTCCTCTTTTTCGCCATCGATAACTCCATTCAGGATGGAATTTCAGCGCTGTGGACAAATTAAATCATGGAAAATCAAGAGGAAAGGGCGATGAACAGCGATGACTAAAAAAGAGTATGTAATGGGCATTATCGAGAGTTTGCAAGCGCATCAGGATCTCTTGCCAAATGACTTGCAAACACTGCTGCAAGAGGTGAAAGAGAGTCTGGATCGCGTCTCCGCTGACTCGTTTTTTATGGAGTCGAACCATGCTGTTTCCCAGCCTGCGCAGTACCAGCCGTATCAGTCGGACTCCCCGCTCTTCCGCTTGTCTGAGGGGTACTGGGAAATAAAGAGACTGGCAGAGGTGAACAGAGAATCACACCCTGACATGATTCGAGCTGCTGATCAGTTGGGAGGATTGCTGGGAGCTTCAGAGAATTATTCTCCGGAATGAGCAGGCCGAACCATGTGCATAACTTCCACTCGTGCACGCGTAGGGTGGTATTGAGGGGAAACGCTGCCTGCAAACAGGTGCAGGCAGCCCACTATTCTTACGCCTGAAACCATAAATCCTTAAACTCCACCCATCCCCTGGCGTTCACCTTTACTCCCTTCAGCGAATGATGCGAAAAAGCCCTAACGTTTTTATGCGTCAACGTGATCCAGGCATATTCTCTACCCAGTGTTTCCTCTATTTCATCAAAATGCTTCTGTCGGACGGCTTCCTCCGGTTCCGCAAGCAGCCTGTCCAGCTTTTTATCCACCCAGCCGATTCGCTCAGGGGATAAATGTCGGCGAATAAAGCTGTTCTTCCCCTGAAGATACTCCAGGAGCTTGATCGCCCCTTCGCTTACGACCGCTTCAAACAAGATCAGGTCGGCTTTGCGAATCTGTTCTTCGTCCAGCATCTCTTTCCAGGACACGATCTGCACATCAACCATGATTCCCAGTTTGCCATACGCGGTTTTCAACCATTCGGCATCCGGGGCATGACGCGGATAGGTATACAGCTGAATTCGTTCACCGCGATACCCCGACTGACAAAGAAGACTTTCCACCAACTCCTCCCCATCATGACTTCCATCACCCCCGGCTTTTGGGGAAACTTGTCCCCTCCATTGCAAGCTGTAGGCAGGATACAGACACGGCTCCCCCATGTCATCAACCAGCTGCTGCCGATCCAGGAAATGAGAGAGAGCTTTTCGCAAAGGAAGCGCTTGAAGCGGGCCCTGCTTCTGCAGATTGACGGTCAACAGGCTTGTTCCGATACAGTATGCCTCCGCTTCCTGTTCATCGTCTGCCGACGGCAACTGTTTTTCGCCTGTTTTCACTTTCAACACATTCCCTTTTCCCAATCCATCTGCCAGCTCGCCTTGCTCCGGCATGATCATGATTTCGACGCGATCTATAAAAGCCCGCCCATTAAAATAATGGTCGAAGGCTTCCAAAACACAGAGGCCGGGTGTCACTTTCCCCACTCTGTATGGGCCGCTTCCGACAGGCAGCTGCAGAGAATCTGTCCCATCCTGTGCATACACATCTTTGGGCAAAATGGATGACGGAGGGTAACTCATAAACGCGAGAAACAGGTAGTTTGCTTTTTCCAGCTTGATATTCAGCGCATAACGGGACAGGATGGTGATTTCCTGAATCTGATCGGCCAGCCAGCTTTGCCCGGAATTCATCTGCTTTAGCCGACTCAGGCTGAAGGCCACATCGTCGGCAACCAGTTCCCGCCCATGATGAAAGAGAATCCCTTTGCGAAGGTAAAACGTCCAGCTCGTCCCCTCCCTGTCCGCCTCCCAGTAATGGGAGATTCCCGGCTTAAACCGGCCCCACTCGACATCAAAGGATACAAGCGTATCGAAAACCTGTGACACCATATGGAGGTCATGGGAATAGATCGCTCCCGCAGGGTCCCACGTATGGATGGAGCGATAGATTGGCAAGCGCAGGGTTTCGATCGGTTGATCTTGATTTGCCACTGCCTCGTAGCCGAAATAGCCGGATAACCACGAAAACAAATTTTCTCTGGCTGCCGTTCCTTCTCCGAATTCTTTGATGAGTTGAAAAGCGCGCTCTACATGTCCGGCCATTACCAGCTCCTCGGTTTGTCGGGCGAGAAATTTTTCTCTGCCGATCAAAAAGGAAAGCTCCGACGTATGACCTCTCCCACGTCCAGGGGTGTAGCGTATCCACCCCATCTGCTCCATTTTGGTAAAAATGAGCTTCACGTTTCTCGGGGTGCAAAACAGGATATTCGAGAGCTCCGCCATCGTAACGGATCGGGGTTCTTTTTCTTTTTGCTCAGGAAATGCCTTCATGAGCATCAAATAATCGTTGGCGAGTCGCTCCACGCTCGTCCCTCCCTTTGTCTGCGCTGCCGGTAAAAGTTGAAATTTTTCTCGCCGTTTCTACGATTTTTCTTCCTTTCTCCTCCAGATACAATGCAATCAACCTAGCTTTTTTCAATCGATACAAGGAGGATATTGCACCATGTCAACAACCGTTTCGGCTGCCCAGCCGACGTCACTGTGGAGAAGCAGACCGTTTACCATTCTATTGATCAGCGCCTTGTTCCTGAATATTGGGAATAAGGTGTACGAGATTGTGCTCCCTTTGATAATCTACGAGATTACGCACCACTCTTCCGTCGCCATGACGACGATGCGGACAGCAGAACTGCTGCCCAATCTGCTGTTTGCCGTGTTTATTGGCGTCTTCGTCGACAGGGTAAACAAGAAACGCTGGGTGTTGTGGATGATCGGCGCACAAGTCATTCTCTTATTATTTCTGGTTGCGTTATATCGGTCAAATGTTCTCTGGCTTCCCTTTTACTACCTCATCGGTTTTCTCTTGATGACCTTTAACTACGGCTATTTCAACGCGCAGGTCAGTCTGCAGAAGCTGAGCGTCCCAAACCAACTGCTCACCTCTGCCAATGCCCGGTTTACCTTTGTGGAAACCTCAGTCGGCATCATGGGCCCGGTCTTCTCCTCCCTGCTTTTGCTCATGTCCAACAAATCCAACGGCTTTCTGATAACGGCTTTGTTTTATCTGTTCTGTATGTTGCTCTTTCGCCGCTTTTCTGTTTCTGAGCCGCAGGTTTCCCATAAAGACAGCCATTTCTGGCAGGAGCTTCGGGAGGGCTGGGTCGCTTTTCGCTCCAACCGGAGTCTGTGGATGATTTCCCTGTTCAGCGTCTTTTTCAACTGCAGCTCCATCGTCGTCAATACGGCTGCCATCTTCTTTGCCATTAACGATCTGTCCCTCACTTCATCGATGGTCGCTCTGGTTTTCTCAGTCTCCGGTGTTGGCGGGCTGCTGGGAAGCCTGTTGATGCCACGGCTGCGCAGCCGTCTGGGACTGGGAGCTCTGTACGGGTGCTCGGCCATCCTGAGCAGCATCGGCTACCTGGGACTCTACCTGACGACACATCTATTTGCGCTGACTGGCTCGCTGTTTCTCATTGGCTTCGCCTTCTCCGTCTACGTTACCTCCGTCTATACCTTCCGCCACGAGCAGACGCCCTCTCATCTGATGGGCAGGATCAGCGGGATCACGGGCTGCCTGTTTCGGGTAGGCATGCCGTTTACGATGTATGCGTCGGGATGGATGATGCTGTGGTGGGGCACTTCGTCGATCTTTCTCAGTTCTATTATCTGGAATGCGGTTTTGATCGTGCTTTATGTTTGTACGCCGCTGTGGAAGCTGAAATGATGGAAGCCGTTTGTCCTTTGCTTCCTGCGTGTTTTCACGTATGATGGAAGGATAGGTAATGATTTTGGAAAGGATACAAAATGCCGTCTCCATTCAAATTTTTCCCAATCAAATGGATATTTGCGATTGTAATCGCTTGTCTCTGCCTGCTTCCAATCACGCCGGCCACGCATGAGGCCTTTTCGAAGGACACCAACACCTACTATTTGTCTGCCGCGAAAGGTGCTTTCTACGTTGTCGGTCATCGGCACCAGGTTTCCATAAAGTTTTTGGATGTGAAGTCTCACTTCCCTTTGCACATGGACACGCTTCGCCATGTCCTGGATGCGCGGGGCACAAGCCTCGTCATTTTCCTGATCGTGATCCAGATCATACTAAAATGGATCAAGCTGATGCCTTTAAAATACCGGTCAAAATTCGTGATCGCTTCCCTCGAAGGAACGCCAAACATTCCAGAGAGGGGAAACAAAACACGTGAAAACTACCGAAAAAGAGATCAAATTGATCCGGAAAACCGTCAAGGATTTGAAAATCTTCTTTTTCTTCATCGTCTTGGTGGTAGCTGGCTTACTGGCCGCCAAGTATTTTATGGGTTAACGCGACATGACCTCCCCCAATCACAGGGGGAGGTCGCTTTTATCTACAGCTCGTTTTCTTTCACCAGCTCTCTCCCCTTTACAAGCTCATTCCCTTTCACAAGCTCGTTCACGTATCCAATCGCTTGCTCCAGTCGCTGCTGATAATCTCCCGAAATGGTCTGGTAGCTGACACCAAACTCCCTGAGCAAATTCTTGAGCAGCTCATTATTCTTCTCTCTCACCTGCTGGTCGCCGAAGGAACGGGTACCATCATCCACCCATTTGACATCCGGCTCCAGGAAGAGCCACAGATCATACTGCTGCAGCCGGGCGACCTCATCCAGAACGGGCTGGCGCTGACCGAGATAGAGCATCGAAAAATACTGGGTGACGATCGCTTCCGTATCGATAAACAGCACTTTGTTTGCTTTGGCCAGCTGTACCTTCTCATGGTATTTATGCTCAAATGCAATCTCCGGGTAGTCCTCCGGCAAAGTGATATCCTCGCAGTTCCCCAGCCGTTCATAGTACGTGCGGCCCCACTCTTCCACGTATGTCGTATTGTAAAGATTGGCCAGATTGCGCACCAGCGTCGATTTGCCGCAGCTTTCAGTGCCCACCACCACTACTTTTTTGGCAAAAGAGGGCTTGACGATCTCCGGCAGCATATGCCAGTGCTTCATGACCCCTTCGGTTCGCAGCATCGTACCGGAGATGGGATAAGCTTCTCGGTTCGCATCAATGACGACATGACGGGCATCTGGGTACAAATCCCGAAAAATCTCCGTGTATCCGTGCTCCGAGCTGAATACGGTGTCGATTGGCTTTCCGATCGCAGCCCGTATCCCTTCTGCCCCCCGTTCCCAATCTGAGCGGTTTCCCGTCTGCTGTTCGTAAACGGCATGGACATGGACATGCGGCATATCTTTCGTCAGTTGCGACCACCAACGCAGCCGGACACGGTACGGAATGTGCGGAATTTTGCTACCTGCACACATCTTCTTTTCATGCTCTTCATCATAGGAGAGGATGACGTGCAGCTCATCCACCATCGTAGATGCCCGAATCATGGCATACACATGCCCCATATGCGGACACGGAAGAAATTTACCCCCGAACATCCCTACTTTTCCGACTGTCATGCCTGATACGCCCCCTGTGCTTTGCTCAGTTTGGTCCAGTTGTAATAACCGTATATCGAGTTAATCAGGAAAGCGGACCACATGACGACCATATTCATGTCGTTGCCTCCCTGTGTGATCAGAGTCACGACCCATAGGGAAATCGAAAGTACATTGACCGCGATCCATAGCGCCCATTGCTCTGCATATCGCTTCAGCATCAGAATTTGGGCAAAGATCGAGAGAACCACGGCTGCCGAGTCAAGACGCACGGCCTGCCCGCCGATGTAATGGAGCAGCTCTGCATACAGCACAATGCCAATGATGGACGCGATCACCAGGTAAATCCAGCCTTTCTTCGTCAGCCGCTTTACCGCCACATCCTCCCCTTTTACACTGTGCTGCGCGCGGTTTTTGGACCACATGTAGATGCCGATAAACTGCACGGGCAGGTAAAAGAGACCATTGAGCATCGCTTCTCCATAAAGCGAATAGGTAAAAGAAATGTACGCGTAGGTAGATGTCTGGATAATGCCAAAATAGTAGTTGGAGATTTTGCCTTTCGCTACCAGCACGACACACAGCATGCCAGAAAGAGAAGAAATCAATCCCAAAAGCGAATCTTCAAAAGCGAAAAACAAGTAGATGTTTACAAGCGTAAATAACAAAAGCCAGGTTTTTTCAAAGAAAGTCCAATCCCTTAGCATCGTGAACACTCTCCCTTTTTTATCTGTAGAACCTTCCTTTATTGCTCATGATTCCAGTTGGGGTTGTATTTATATAATTTGGATGGGCGATGGCCCGCATTTCGCCGGATCTGGTTGGTTTCGACGACCTTATCCGTGATTTTTCTTCGGAAGGCGGCTGCCAGAAGCTCTTTTCCCAGAATCACTTCAAACACCTGCTGAAGCTCAGAGAGCGTAAATAATTCCGGAAGCAGATGAAAAGCGATATCCGTATAATCCACTTTGTTTCGCAGCCTCTCCAGCGCGTACAAGATCATCTTGGCGTGATCGAACGCCAGGTTATGGGATTCCAGAATTTCCTGCTGCTCGCGTGAATGACCGTTCTCGACAGTTTTCGTGATTTTCAGCTTGGCAGTGGCGCTTTCCTCATCGTTCCAGATACGCAGCTCCACCCATTTTTCGATGACCCAGCCTTTCTCGGTGACGGTCGTCTTTTTTTGTATCCACTGATCCTGAACGTGGAACCACTTCGCGTCAGCGGCATCCTCCCCGGCTTGTATGTGATACAATTCACAATCGATCAGGGCCATGTAGGAACAGCTGATCACTCTCGCGCGCGGATCTCTGCCGATATCTCCCCAGGTGTACAATTGCTCCAGATAGACTTCACTTACATTCGTTTCCTTTTTCAAGACGCGGATCGCTGCCTCGTCAATGCTCTCATCCGCGGAGACAAAACCGCCCGGCAACGCCCACTCCCCCTGATACGGATGCACTCCCCGCTTGATCAACAAAATTTTCAAGGCTTTATCCGACAGCTTGCGGTAGTTATCCCTCTCCTCATCCGTCACCGTAAACAGCAGCATGTCGACAGAAACGGAAGGCCGCACATAGCGGTTGACATCGTATTCATCCAAAAACTGCTGCTCAGTCAGTGCTTGCTGTCTGGTTTGCTTTTCGGTCATCTTAATACCCCTTTGTTATTATCAATTTGTTAATAACAATTTGTTACTATGATAGTACTGCTAAAGATTTCCTTTGTCAACGAGGAATTTTAAATCGGGCTGGCCAGTGCGTGTTTTTTGGAAAACAGCGAAAAGCCGGAGTCAATTCCCCCGGCTTCCCCTCACTTCTCGTTATTCAGGATTTACAGGAACGTACACGTCCCCGATTTACACGATCTCCTCGAAAAACTCCACCGTCTTCATCCGGCCGCCCGGTTGCCTGAGTCCCCAGGTTTCGTCCAGATAAATGTCAGCCAGCTTCTCAAATTTCCCGCCGTATCTGCTCGCCCACTCGATTGCCACGACACTTTCGTACACCCAGGCCATGCGCTGGGCCAGCCCTTTCGCTTCAAAGGTTTGCAGCGCTTCCTCATAGCCGGCAAACTGATCAAGCAAATCGGCAAGGCGCTCCAGCTCACTTGCAACCACTGCTTTGCCCGGACTGTCTGCCAGCGCAGCCAACCGCCCTTTCATTTCATCGACAAACAACGTATGGGCCGCGTATTTTTGGACAAGCCTCACCAGCTCCAGCCCTAATATATTGGCTGTGCCTTCCCAAACGGTCAAAACCTGTGCGTCCCGCAGTAAGCGCGGGGTGACGAAATCCTCGATATACCCGTTGCCGCCGTGCATTTCAATCGCTTCATGCGCAAAATGAATCGCCTGCTCCGCCGTCTCCTTTTTCATGATCGCAATAAACACCCGGTGGAGAATCACTTCCCGCTCGGATGCCGTCCCGTCCGTTACTTTTTCATAGAGCTGGATGAGGTCAAACATCGTGGCCACTTCCACATGGAGCTTGGCAGCCAGCTTGCCCAATGTATCCTTTACCATCGGAAAATCGGTAAGACACTTGCCGAAGGCATTGCGTCGCGACGCATATTCCTTCGATTCAACCAATGCCCGGCGCATGATGCCAACCGAGGCGATAGCGTTGCAAATGCGCGACAGATTGAGCGCCTCCATCATGTAATAAAAGCCTTTTGCCGGATCGCCCACGATATACGCTTCCGCTCCGTCAAACTCCACTTCGCCCGAAGGGACAGCACGCACACCCAGCTTATCCTTCAAGCGGCGAATACGGATGCCGTTCAAGCTGCCATCTTCTCCGCGCCATGGCACGGCAAACAATGTAAGTCCGCGAAAGCCAGTCGGTGCTCCTTCGATGCGGGCAAGCACCATGGCTACTCCGCACTTCCCTGCATTGGAGGCAAAGTATTTTTCGCCGTAGAGCCGATACGTACCGCCGTTTTCTACAGCCCGGACAACATTCGCCCCGACATCGGAGCCTCCCTGGCGCTCTGTCAGAAAAGTGGCTCCTTCGTAAAGCTGCAGCTCCCCCGTCGAGCAAACATGAGGCAGGAGTTTCTTTTTCAAGCTATTGTCAGCGTAATGGTCCAGCAGATAAGCAGTGGCCATCGTGAGCGTAACCGGACAATAGATTCCCGGTTCTGCCTGTGACAACAGATATCCCTGTGCGAAGCTATAGGTGTAATTTCCTTTTTGTCCCAGCTCGGGAATCTTTTTGTGCACATAGCCGACAATCCCTGTGTCATAGGTCTGCTGGATGGTTTTCCGATAGCCTTCGTTCACCCAGACGTCGGAGCGCTCTTCCCCAAACCGGTCGTAGCGTTTTAGCACGGGCTGTCCTTCCCGATCCGAATGCTTCGCCCTCTCGTCAATTTCATTGGCGCAAAGCTCGCCAAATGCATCTAACTGGCGGGTCGCATAGTGGGACAGCGGCCCGTTCAACAAGTCACGGACGATGATCTGGAGCGTGTCATCTCCGGCAAAAAAATTGCGTTTTTCCGTCACGCTTATATCCTGGAGTACTTTCATGAGGCATCTCCTCCTGTGCGGAGCGGCTGCTTCAGGATTTTGCCGGACGAATTTCGCGGAAGCGCTTCCACTTGTTCGTACAGCCGAGGCAGTTTAAACTTTGCCAACCGCTCTCCGAGATATTCTTTCAAGCTTTCCACATCAACCAGTTCAGCCGCAGCATAGACGGCTTTGACGGTCTCTCCCCACTCCTGATGCGGCACACCAACGACGGCGACCTCCCGGATGCCCGGGAATTGCAGCATGACCTCTTCAATTTCTTTGGGATAAATATTGATTCCCCCTGTGATAATCACATCTTTTTTCCGATCCACAATCCAGATGTATCCATCCTCGTCAAATCTGGCCAGATCGCCTGTTTTCAGCCACTCGCCGAGGAAAACCTCCTTGGTGGCCTCCTCATTTTTATAGTAGCCAATCATGTTTCCTTCGCCGCGCAGAACAATCTCTCCAATCTCACCAGCGGCTACATCCTCCCCGACATCATTGACGATGCGCAGCTCAGTCGACAGAGCTGCCCGTTTGCCGATGCTGCCCGCTTTGGTTTCATGCTCATTTCCCAAGAGCAGGGTGCCGCTGGGGCCCGCTTCGGTCAAGCCGTAGACGCTAACCAGATTGTCGGTTCGAAACGCAGCTTTCACCGCCTGCACTTCTTTGGTCGTAAGCGGTGCACCGCCGTATACCCACCACTTCATCGATGACAAATCAGCCTCGTGAATCCGTGGATGAACGGCTGTCAGGAGATAGGCGACCGGGGCGCCAAAAAAGTGAGTGGTCCTCTCTTGCTCGACGGCATACAGGAGCAGGTCTGGTGTAAAGGTAGGCGTGAGTACCAGTGCAGCTCCGACGAATACCCCCGCCATCAGGAAGAGATGCAGCGGCGCGGAGTGGCTGAGCGGCATCATCAGCAAGATACGGCTCTCGGGCTTTACCTCCATCTCCACACAGATCATCTGCGCCACCGTCAAGATGTTGCGATAGCTGAACAGAACTCCTTTGGGTTGGCCGGTCGTGCCCGAGGTGTATAGCAGGGTAGACTCGTCATCCTCCTTTAAATGGCATGGAATGGCTGCTTCATGTCCGGCAGCAAGAAGCACCTCAAAGCTTTGCCACCCCCCTGCTGCTTCGCCTGTTATGATGCGAATCACATCGGCGCGAAGGTTCTCCACGGTACCGAACAGCATCTGATGGGCAATAACGGCTTTCGCATCTGAATGCTGGACAATATACTCTACCTCCGGCAGCGTCAGCCTCGCATTGATCGGAACGATGATTCCCCCGATCCGCTGTACAGCGAAATAGGCGATCACAAACTCTGCGACGTTTGGCATGAACAAGACGACTTTATCGCCTGGGCGAACCCCTTGATGCTTGAGGGCATGACTAAACTTGTTGACAAGCTGATCCAGCTCCCGGTATGACAGACGTTTTCCCTGACTGATCACCCCCTCATGGTCTGGATATTTCCGCGCATTGCGCTCCAACAGTTGCGAGCTATTCATATCCCTGCTCCCCCTCGATATTATTTAATTTTTCTGAAAACTTATGTAACAACTGTTCCATTTCTTCCTTTAATTCCTGAAATTCTTTGATCTTCGCCTCAATTTCACTGATCCGCTGCTTGCCGTATTCGATCGTGCGCTCCAGTTGCTTGCGGCCCGAGCGGTCTTTATCGAACAGCAGCACCATTTCTTTGATTTCATCGAGAGAGAAACCATATCGCTTGCCTCGGGAGATGAGCTTGATTTTGGCGATTTCGGCTTTGGAGTAGAGACGTTGATTATTCGCGGCGCGCTGAGGCTTCAGGAGTCCGATTTCTTCGTAATACCGAATGGTTCGAGTGGACACCTCGAATTGCTCTGCCACCTCCCTGATCGTTTTCATCGTGATCACCTCTTGTTTAGGGGTAGTATAGCATTTACGTTAACGTAAAGGGCAAGGAGAAAAATCGCCTGTTTTTCAGAACACAGGAGGTGATTGTCTGCCTTTGCTCATCGGTCTGAAACATTTCTGCCGGAAACGCGTACATACAGATAGAACATTGTAGGGGAGCGTGATTGCATGAAATTTCAAGCCGGAGGGAAGCCACTTGTTTGCCCCTGTTGTCAAAACGATACATTTGACAAGGACTACCGGCAACTAAACTCCAGAGGCGCCACTTTCTTTGGCCTGGATTGGGCAAATAAAGAAGCGGCCATCCTCATCTGCAAGAATTGCTCGTATATCTCGTGGTTCATGAATGAACCCCGGCAACGCAAATAAGGGAGGACAGCCTCTCCCTCATTGCAGTATGGAAACTCGTGCAGCATAAAACGGATACGGTTCGATCCGCTTCCGTTTTACAGCGAACTGGCTGGCCGGCAGCAGCTTCTCAATGAATGGGAGTCCCGGAGCGTAATAAAAACTGCCTCCATTGGTCAAAGAAGACAAGATTCTCATGTAGAGCTGCGCATATCTTTCCGGCTGCCCGTTTCGCCTCAAATGATGGTGGTGAAAATGGTGCCAAGGAGTAAATACATATCTTTGCCATTCCGGCCAACGGGAGGACCATGAAAAACCAAACATGGAAAAGGAACTTTCATTATGGTATATTTTCAGAAGATTTAAAATTTTGTTTTGTGGGCATGTGCTTTTATTCCCTATCCGGAAAGAGAGGTTTCACACACATGGCGAACACAACGAAAAACAGCATTTGGCAGTCCTATCGTTATCCCATCATGCTTTTGATCTGTATCGGTCTGGGCGCCATCATCGGCATGGCGACGGGCAAGGACGCAGAGGTCCTCAAGCCTTTTGGCGACATCTTTATCAACATGATGTTTACCGTCGTCGTTCCGCTCGTCTTCGTGAACATCAGCAGTGCTGTGGCCAACATCGTCGATCTGAAGCGATTGGGGAAAATCCTCGGCGTCATGCTGGCTGTTTTTATCGTCACCGGCATCATTTCCGCCAGTCTGATGCTCATCGGCGTCTCCTTTTTCCCGCCTGCCGAAGGCATCCACCTCGAATTGAAGGCCCCTGAAGAAATCAACCAGTTGAATACGGCAGACCAGTTCGTCCAGGCTTTTACCGTCTCCAACTTCAATGATCTGCTGTCTCGCAAAAACATGCTTGCACTTATTGTATTCTCTATTTTATTCGGGTTATCCGTCAGTCTGGCTGGAGAGAAAGCGAAAAAAGTGGCTGAAGGGCTGAACGCTTTGTCGGAAGTCATGATCAAGATGATCAAAATCCTGATGTACTACGCACCGATTGGCTTGGGTGCTTATTTTGCCAATCTCGTCGGCGTTTTCGGCCCGGATCTGCTCGGCTCCTACGCGAGGGCAATGGCTGTGTACTATCCAATCTCCTTTCTTTATTTCTTCATTGCCTTTACGGTTTACGCCTATCTGTCAAGCGGAAAACAGGGCCCTCGACTGTTTTGGAAAAACGCCATCTCTCCCGCTGTGACATCGTTTGCCACCGGCAGCAGTGTCGCTACGATCCCTGTCAATCTGGAGGCCACAGAGAAAATTGGCGTTCCGAAGGATATCCGCGAAATCGTCATTCCCTTTGGTGCAACGGCCCATATGGATGGTTCCTGTTTAAGCGCGATTTTGAAAATCTCTTTTATCTTTGGGCTTTTCAATATGCCTTTTCACGGGCTGGACACGTATTTGACAGCGATTATGATCGCGGTGCTGAGCGGCGTCGTCATGTCAGGTGTTCCGGGCGGCGGATTTATTGGCGAAATGCTGATCGTGACAATGTACGGCTTCCCGCCTGAAGCTCTGCCGATTATCGCGATGCTGGGCACGCTGGTTGATCCCCCTGCCACTATGGTAAACGCTACCGGAGATACAGTCGCCAGCATGTTGGTCGCCCGGATTGTCGACGGAAAGCAATGGATGAGGTCAAAATTCATGACAACTCGCGAAGAAACAGTCTAACCATATAGGAGAATCTTCATGCCGATCACAAAAATCCCGTTTGCCAAAATGAATGGTTGCGGAAATGACTTTATCGTCGTTGACAACCGCAAGAAAATGATGAAAGGCTTCGATCTGGGCACATTTGTGAAAAACATTTGTGCCAGAGGAACGTCCCTCGGGGCCGATGGCTTTATGATGCTGGAGCCCTCGGATATCGCAGACTTTAAGATGAGATATTTCAACGCCGACGGCAGCGAGGGCGCGATGTGCGGAAACGGGGCAAGATGCCTGTCCCGCTTCGCTCATCTGGTCGGAGCAGCAAGCGAAACCATGTCGTTTGAAACCATGGCAGGTATCTACCAGGCAGAGGTGCTTCCCGCTACGCACACGGTTAACGTAAAGTTTCCCGATGTCCCGCTGAAAACGTTGCAGCTTAATCAACCATATCCGACTGAAGGGCCTGCCTCTCTGTACCATTACGGGTTTGTCGGGGTTCCGCACACAGTTTGGTTTCTGGACAATGTAGCGAAGCTCTCTGACCGCCAGATCACGGAATGGGGAAAACAGATTCGCTATGACCACGCCCGCTTTCCTCAAGGAACCAACGTCAATTTTGCCCAGGTGATTGATCGCCACTCGCTGCAAATCCGCACCTATGAACGCGGGGTTGAGGCAGAGACGTACGCTTGCGGCTCCGGGTCGACCGCAGCGGCTATCGTTGCTGGTATATTGGGATTGGTAGAGAGTGACAGCCCGATCCGCATGCAGACCCGCGGAGGTGTTTTGCGCATTTCCTATCAGCTTTCCGAGGAGCTGGCCCGGGATGTGTACATGGAAGGAAACGCGAAGCTGGTGGCAACGGGCGAGCTTCTGCCGGATGCCTGGTTGTAGATAAAACGAATGACGGGGGTCACGAATGCGGCCCCCTTTGCACAGGATCGTTCATTGTTATCCATTTCCTTTTAAAATATGGTGTTTCCCGACAGCCTGACCAGCCAAAACGGCTGGTTTTTTCGGTTTGTCATTTGTCAGTTTCTATGTCGGTCTATGGTTTTAGACCGGAGGAAAATCCGGGTTATGTCACGACCGGCCATTTTTCCGTCCGCAATTCATGCATCAGCTCTGGCCCTACACCTAGATTTTCCTGCATCAACTGATGAGGGGTCAGCGCCATCCACTGATTGAGAGAGACGTCTTCAAAGCGGTCACTTTTAAACATTTCCAGAAACCACAGACTCTGGTTACCCGTGTTCTGAATGTAGTGGCCGAAAGCGAAGGGGACATACCCTACATCACCGGCCTGGTAATCGAAGGTACGAGCGGTTCCGTTCGCCCCAAAGACCGTCATGCGTCCCTTTCCAGAGATGTAGTACTGCCACTCGTCTGCATTGGGGTGCCAATGCATTTCCCTCATTCCGCCCGGTTTGATTTCTACCAGCGCCGCTGCGATTCTAGTCGAGATGGGGAAGTTTGACGAGTCGGCGATGCGCACTGTCCCCCCTGGTGTGACGATCGGCTTTTGTGCGAGTAACCGATGGGAAAAGGAAAGTGGCACCGTACCGTAGGGATCGGGAACTTGCTGACTTTCCAGCGAACCGGGAACATCTCCTTGGAAAATGTAAACTTGTTTGCCGGGGATGTGGGCAAATGCGCTTTCCGGTATGCCGAAATTGGCGGACAGCACGTCCTTTGGCGTACGAGCGAACCAATCGGAGATGGACAACGTATTTAAGTCCGAGAAGTGTCCGTCATCAAAGCCGAGTAAAAACTCGCACCCTTCCTCCATGCCTTGAATCGAGTGTGGAATGCCGGGCGGGAAATACCACAAGTCTCCTACCCCGATATCCGCAATGAAGTGCCTCCCGTTCTGATCGACGGCAGTAATGCGTGCCCGGCCAACCAGCATAATGGCCCATTCTGCTTGCTGATGCCAGTGAAGCTCGCGTACACCCCCTGGCGTCAAAGCCATGTTCACACCCGCCAGCGTGGTGGCGATCGGAAGCTCTCTCACCGTTATTTCCCGCGACCAGCCGCCGTGATTTAACTGCATATGGGCATCAGAGAAAGAAAACCTCATGTTTGGAATGGTTCCGGCATCTGTAACAGGCGGAACAAGCAGATCAGGGTTCTCCAGATCTCTCATGATATTCCGCGGGCCAAAATCCCACCAGCCGGTATCGTTTCGGATCGGTTGCGGTATCTCATCAAACGCCGCTTGATCGAAGCGTCGATTCATTTCTATATACTCCTCCTTGTCATTTACACACAGTGGCATACGCCTATATCATGCTATGAAGGCGTGGCGGAGGAGGAAATCGTTTTTGGAAAAAGGAGCTCAAAATTTGTTTTAAACCGATCCGAACAGGAAATGAAGGCAAAGAGCTTTCTTGTTACCTTTGTAGCGCTCGTTGGAACCACCGGTGGCGCTTTGTTTAATCGGACTTTTGCTCTCGTTTACTGGGCTCTTACTTTGTGTATGCAAATAACGAAAACGGGATCTTGATGTCGACAGGTTTTCTTTGTCACTTGTCTTTGCTGAAAAAATGCACGAAAAATTTCAATCCACGCACTCCATACGAAGTGCGACGTGGTCCCGGAAGCTTATCGCGTGCCGGTAGCTATTTCAATCCACGCACTCCATACGAAGTGCGACTAACTCCTTCTCTGATGCTGCTGAAACTGTTCCCTGATTTCAATCCACGCACTCCATACGAAGTGCGACCAGCACAGAGACTCTTGATTACCACCGTTTCCATATTTCAATCCACGCACTCCATACGAAGTGCGACTAAGCGTCCTCCAAGCTTTTATGTCCACGGAACCCATTTCAATCCACGCACTCCATACGAAGTGCGACTGTAGTCATCGGAGAATCCAATCAAATCCTGCCAATTTCAATCCACGCACTCCATACGAAGTGCGACGTAGTACAGGGTCGCGTGCTGGCACACGCATAAAATTTCAATCCACGCACTCCATACGAAGTGCGACGTGGTTCTTTCGGCAATTTGCCGATCGCCATTTTTATTTCAATCCACGCACTCCATACGAAGTGCGACTCCCGATGAGCTGGTAGACCCGGACGCATATGGATTTCAATCCACGCACTCCATACGAAGTGCGACTCGGATGAGCAGGCTGCTGACATCCTCACTACGCTATTTCAATCCACGCACTCCATACGAAGTGCGACGTGGTTGGAGTCAGCTAACAGCCACCCCCTATGGATTTCAATCCACGCACTCCATACGAAGTGCGACGTGGTTGGAGTCAGCTAACAGCCACCCCCTATGGATTTCAATCCACGCACTCCATACGAAGTGCGACGGTAGCTATCAACGCTATTCCAAACAGTAACCGATTTCAATCCACGCACTCCATACGAAGTGCGACACAACCTCTTCTTCCCCCTCCAGATCCTCGAACACCTATTTCAATCCACGCACTCCATACGAAGTGCGACTATGTACGGCAGATTAAAAAACACGCAATGATAGTATTTCAATCCACGCACTCCATACGAAGTGCGACTCCTTGCTAACTGAGGTTACCCAGCAACGCAAACAATTTCAATCCACGCACTCCATACGAAGTGCGACGTGGTTGGAGTCAGCTAACAGCCACCCCCTATGGATTTCAATCCACGCACTCCATACGAAGTGCGACACGTTTACCACAGCTAAAGGTCTAATGGTGCTGGTATTTCAATCCACGCACTCCATACGAAGTGCGACTCGCAAGTGTTTACTCGTGTTGCCAAGCCTTTGCGTATTTCAATCCACGCACTCCATACGAAGTGCGACCTTTGTCAGGTGTTCCGGCTTTGTTTGGGTGGATAATTTCAATCCACGCACTCCATACGAAGTGCGACAGTGGTTGGAGTCAGCTAACAGCCACCCCCTATGGATTTCAATCCACGCACTCCATACGAAGTGCGACAAGCCACTGCCATCACGCCCATTAAGTAAACGGGTTATTTCAATCCACGCACTCCATACGAAGTGCGACCAGGTAGCTATCAACGCTATTCCAAACAGTAACCGATTTCAATCCACGCACTCCATACGAAGTGCGACATCCGTCCAGATTTTTACCTTCAATGGGAAAACGATTTCAATCCACGCACTCCATACGAAGTGCGACAGGCTCAGCTCACTTACACCGTGGACAACCTCAATATATTTCAATCCACGCACTCCATACGAAGTGCGACGCAACAAGCCGTGACCATGATCGCTGCCGATGTGAGATTTCAATCCACGCACTCCATACGAAGTGCGACCCAATTCTTTTTCTAGTGATACAGACCACTATAAAATTTCAATCCACGCACTCCATACGAAGTGCGACAACGAACGATTGTATCTGAATACACTCCCGACCACGATTTCAATCCACGCACTCCATACGAAGTGCGACCGTTGCTGGGTAACCTCAGTTAGCAAGGATTCAGGATTTCAATCCACGCACTCCATACGAAGTGCGACTGGGGGCGCTACGAGGACGGATTCAATTAGCTATTATTTCAATCCACGCACTCCATACGAAGTGCGACTGTGCTAATGTGTTGCTATAATCAAGTTAACAAATTTCAATCCACGCACTCCATACGAAGTGCGACATTGATCAATGTGCGTGAGCTGCGCGAACAACTATTTCAATCCACGCACTCCATACGAAGTGCGACGAGATTAAAGTACGGAACAATACCTATAACTTAGATTTCAATCCACGCACTCCATACGAAGTGCGACACGGGTGCAAATATCGTAACAGGCGCGTCAAAGGATTTCAATCCACGCACTCCATACGAAGTGCGACGATGAGCTGCGCCGAGAATTAGAAAAATGGGCAGGATTTCAATCCACGCACTCCATACGAAGTGCGACGGAGTAACGAACAGGCGATTGATAGCGTGGATGGATTTCAATCCACGCACTCCATACGAAGTGCGACCAATTAGTTCATCCATACCCCCTACTTCTCAGGGAGATTTCAATCCACGCACTCCATACGAAGTGCGACTGCTAAGCCCTATCAGGTGATCACCCGTGAGCAAGGATTTCAATCCACGCACTCCATACGAAGTGCGACGATTATCGATACCATCGGCTCCAACTCGATTGCCGATTTCAATCCACGCACTCCATACGAAGTGCGACGCGAGGCGTTTTGCACCGTGGTGATTTGCGAGTGGATTTCAATCCACGCACTCCATACGAAGTGCGACAATTTACGGACAATGCCAAGGATGCCCTGTCCGGGATTTCAATCCACGCACTCCATACGAAGTGCGACACCGTGGCCTGCCTGTTATTGACGAGCAGGAACACATTTCAATCCACGCACTCCATACGAAGTGCGACAATCAAAAGTTTGTCACACCGTCTGGGAATCCGTTTGATTTCAATCCACGCACTCCATACGAAGTGCGACCGCAAGTCTACTCTCAACAATTACGAGCAAGGGGATTTCAATCCACGCACTCCATACGAAGTGCGACGAGGATGTCAGCAGCCTGCTCATCCGAAAACTCAATTTCAATCCACGCACTCCATACGAAGTGCGACGTATCCGTTTGTGGCGGTGCTGGACACCAAGGAGATTTCAATCCACGCACTCCATACGAAGTGCGACTATTGATTGCAGCGTCCGCAGCAGCTCCAAAAAGATTTCAATCCACGCACTCCATACGAAGTGCGACCAAGTCAATCGCAAACGATATCTAAGGAGGATATATTTCAATCCACGCACTCCATACGAAGTGCGACGACGCTGGGCGTTTCCTTTCTTCGCACAACAGCAATTTCAATCCACGCACTCCATACGAAGTGCGACGTGATCGACTCAAGGATACAAACGATCTGTGGGGAATTTCAATCCACGCACTCCATACGAAGTGCGACGTCGATTCGTTCCTCGACCACGCCAAGACCCTGATATTTCAATCCACGCACTCCATACGAAGTGCGACGAAGAGCTGCGCCGGGAGTTAGAAAAATGGACAGGATTTCAATCCACGCACTCCATACGAAGTGCGACCTGAAGCTAACATGGGTTTTGTACAATCAGATGGGATTTCAATCCACGCACTCCATACGAAGTGCGACCCAAAAACGACACCATCCAGCGTGCCGCCAAACATTTCAATCCACGCACTCCATACGAAGTGCGACGTAAAGCTGTCACAGTGATGACAAGCATTAAGTTTATTTCAATCCACGCACTCCATACGAAGTGCGACGGTATAATCGCGCACATGCGGCCACAACATAGCATTTCAATCCACGCACTCCATACGAAGTGCGACAAAGGTACTGAACTCAAGATGAAAACGGAACTTCGATTTCAATCCACGCACTCCATACGAAGTGCGACGAGGTTTATGTCCTTGGTTTTTGTGTCGTAGTTATTTCAATCCACGCACTCCATACGAAGTGCGACAACAATTGGATACATACTTTCGGCCACAGACAAAATTTCAATCCACGCACTCCATACGAAGTGCGACAAGGGGATTTACAGGTCCTGCCACGAGCCGAAATCATTTCAATCCACGCACTCCATACGAAGTGCGACTACTTGGAGGACGAGAGGGCGATTGCCTTTTTTCTATTTCAATCCACGCACTCCATACGAAGTGCGACGTAGCTTGGGATTTCCCCTTGCCTCGCGTGGTGCCGATTTCAATCCACGCACTCCATACGAAGTGCGACCCAGCCATTGCTCCAAACCTCTTGTAACTCACTCTTTGATTTCAATCCACGCACTCCATACGAAGTGCGACCCGATAAGCCAAAAGCACACCTTCTTTCAAATTGTCTATTTCAATCCACGCACTCCATACGAAGTGCGACAAGTGATAGCCACTTTTCTCGATGCTGTTTCTTCTGATTTCAATCCACGCACTCCATACGAAGTGCGACTTTGTTCGTGTAGTTTACCTGTTCTGCACCGATAAACAATTTCAATCCACGCACTCCATACGAAGTGCGACGTTCGGTGTTGTATCCGGTGCCAGTGCGGCTGGTATTTCAATCCACGCACTCCATACGAAGTGCGACGTATGTATCCAATTGTTGCTTTGGATAAGGCAGTAATTTCAATCCACGCACTCCATACGAAGTGCGACAGCGAAAATGTATGAAATTAATACGATGAATGAATCAATTTCATGCATTTAGCTAAAAAAATCATTAATTAACTAAGTATCCCTTATTGACATTTACCACTGATTACTTATTTTTATGATTTTCGACAAAAATCGAGGTGCGAAGGACTCGGGAAATTCATGGGAGCCTTACATTCGCACCTTAAAGCTTAAAGAATCAACGGGCCTTCCATGTCATAGGAATGCTTTATTCCAAGATGTTCTACTTTAGTCTTGTATTTGTCACCGAGATTATAGAAACGCAAACTATCCTTTTCCGTGTCTATCAATTCCTCCAATTCATATTTGAGACGGCGAAACTGGGTCGTATCAAGTATGCATTCAAAAACAGAATTCTGTACTCTTTGACCATAGTCCAAGCACTTTTTAGATACTCGGGTCAGTCTTCTTCTGCCTTCCGCGCTTGATGTACTTACATCATAGGTAATGAGGATTAACATGACAACACCTACTTCCACAAGAATGGAGGATATTCATCCAAATCCCCTCTAATAAACCTGGCTAATAGCAACGCTTGCGCATAAGGGACCAGTCCCCAAGAGATTTTTTCATGCAGATACGGATGAATAATCTTTTCTTGTTTTCTTTCTTGCCAGGCTTTTAATACTTGTTTTCTTGTATCTTCGTCCATAATGACCGCGCCATTTTCTTTCTTATGGAAGCCCTTGCTGTTTATGATCCTTTTATTAATCAGGGACAGCACCAGTCGATCTGCATAAACCCCTCTGAGTTCTTCCATCAGATCAAGCGCCAGCGAAGCCCGCCCCGGTCGATCCCTGTGCAAAAAGCCAACGTAGGCATCCAGTCCCACCGCCTCCAAAGCCGCCTTCATATCATTGGCAAGCAAGGTATAAGCGAAGGATAACAAAGCGTTGACATTATCAAGCGGCGGCCGTTTGCTGCGGCCGCGAAAAGAAAAATGCTCTTTTTGCTGCAAGATTAGATCATCGAACACAGAGTTGTACTGAACCGCAGCAGTCCCTTCCAGGCCTCGCAAAATCCCTAGGTCTTCTACATTACGGACTAGTTTCATCGTCTCGGACAACGAGGCCGTCACCCGCTTCATTCTGTCGACATCGATTCGGAGCGGGTAGTCACGTGTCGCACGCTCCAAAATCCATTTGCTGTTGTACAGTTTCCCTACTATTATATTTCGGGCCACCAGGGCACTTCTTCTTTCATTGTCGGAGATCCGATACTGTTCCTTTCTGAGTACCACATTTCCTCTGTCTTCTCCAATCACCCTGGCCAAAAAACGCCCATTTCGGGTTAGAAAAGTCAGTGAAATATTACGTGCAGCACACGCCCCCATTAAAGCTGGACTTGCGCCTGCATAACCAAACGTACACACCGCCTCTAAATTGTGCAGGGGGTAGCGCCCTAACGTTTCCTCTTCATTTTTGACTACGATATTTTCACCATCTAATGATAAATATGCGTCCTGCGTGGTAACGAACAACGTATTCAGCAGCTTTCTCATTCGTTCAACCTGCTTTCAATGAAACTTGAAACCTTTTTTCTATTCATCATCTCAGGCAAGCAAACTTGGTTTAAAGAGCAGCTTTGGCAGTGCGGACCTGCTTTCGCCTTCGGGGTGTGATTCTTTTGAAAATAATGGTGCATTTCTCGAAAGATTTTACGTACCTGCTCCTTATCCGAGGGAGTAACAGGCACTTCTACTCGTTGTTTGATCTCATCGTAATAGAGATATCCAACTGAGAGTTCGCAAACCAGCATTTCTTCCAGACACAACATCTGGGCAATTAACTGCGAACGGTCTGAATCATCTTTTTTGGGTTTTCCCCGCTTGTATTCAACAGGGAAAGGAAGGTACAGACCTTCCTCCCCTGCAAGCGATATCCCTTCAGGATCACGGACAAACTCAACAACATCACAAATTCCTGCGACCCCTAGCTGCTTTGAGTGAACAGGCAATGCACGAACGATCAGCTTCTCCCCTCTTTTTTCACGAAGCAGAGGTTGATCCGCTACTCTGTGTACATATGCTCCCTCAAGCGTTCGGACATTTTCCTCCCATTGCTGTTCAATATGAATGAGCGCCCACTGTCTTCTGCAAAAATTAAAATGCTGAATGCCTGAAAGCAGCAAGAAATCCTCTTCGTTATAATCCATCATACTCTTGAACTTCCAGACCTTCGAGAGGTTGTATGGTGCAGACATAGTCTTCAGCCGACTTCGCTTCGCCAATTCCTTCCCTTAGCTGAATCTGTAAGGAACGATGCACCTTGGCGGAAGAGTATTGCCCTAATTTGGACTGATGCTCCCACCAGTACAGACGGTATACCTCCATACTTCCATCCGGCCGGGCGGAAGATGCGTCATTTTCGAATAATGTGAGCAAAGCCTGCTTAATTTTATCAGCATCTTCATTTGTGAATCCGGTCTTTTCAGCCAACTGGGTATTGATGCTGCCATAGAAAACATACACGCCAAAATCGACTCTGTGTTTCATCCCCATCGTATCAGAGCTTTTCTTGTTCGGATCTTTTGGCGTGACCGCATTTACGCTTTTGGTAATCTGAATGCTGGAAATATCAATTGGGTCGATGCTGACAGCCGGATGAATAGAGACCGGACCGCGAATGCCGATCGATACATCCGAACCACTAAAAGCAAAGACTTGTCCAAAGCTGCGTACATCAATCCATGTGTTGCAAGCTACTTGCGCGTACAGATCGTTGTTCTGCTTTTTCCCTTTGGCAAACTCTTGGAGTTCTGCATTGGCATCCACGCGGTCTTTAATGCTGCGATATGCATCTGAGCGCCGTTCGTCGGACTGGACTAGAATAGGTTCGCCCATATCTTGCAGTCTATTGCGAATTTTTCTTTTAATGCAAACATCCGAGATCTCACCGCGTCCATCGTAATTTTGACGAGGGCGATTGCCATTTAACGGATCGCCATTCGGGTTTGCATTGCGAACTGACAGAACAACAGCAAAATCAATTTTGTGATCGAGTGTACTCATTCCAACATCTCTCCCATCTTAATGATTCGTAGAATCTTGCCCTGTTTCTTCTTCTTTCTCTTTCTTGCTCTTGTATAACTCGTGGCGTTGACTGTAAAATCCAAGCAGGTACAAACCACTTAGCGGCCGATCAGTAAAATGTTCCGCTTTTAGTTGGGCGCCGACCTCATCTAGCAATTGGTTATAATAAGTTGCTTCGGTACCCATCCTTGCCTGATAAGGCTGCAGATTCGACTGAATAATGGTCCAAGTTCTTCCTGGTCGTTGTGCAAAGGCATTCATATAACGCACTGCATTGGTAGCCCGTTTTTCTTCACGGCCTAATGCCCTTCTTTCCAGTACATCGGCAATAGCCAGCATTCTGCCGAACAGATAACTCCGATCCGTGTTCCCGGTATCTAAGCCCACCGTAAAACCCTCCTTCTCGTAAGTCTTTTTCACTAATGCACATGTGATACTGAGTGTTTTTTCCCACTCCCACTCATCCATTCCTACCGGATTGGAAGCGCGAGTGATGGCGCTGCGAACAATATCAAGCGGAATCTTAGCTCCGTCAATAATAGGTGGAAGCATTCTTTCAATCATTCCCTTGACGACCTTGTCATTGGCTCGCGGACCGTAGGCGGCGAATGCGATATCTCGTGTTGCGGGAGCTCCAATAAACGAACGAATCCGATTCTCCCCGTCCTTTTTGTAACGGTGCAGCCAAGAACAGGTTATGTGCCAGTTCTCCAAGCGATTGAGAAAGAGCTCTTGGTTTAAATCACGATAGTAAACAATTGCCATCCGTCCGGGAGTGGCCGCATCCAGCACCATGATGATGACTTTGGATTTGTAATCACCATCGTACCGATAGCCGCCGATTGCCAGTCGGATCTGATTGGCAAACTCCTTATTCGCCAAATCCCCGCCTAATGCCTCTTCATCTTGGTACAAACTGAATGTATCGCTGAAAGGGTCAGGTACAGCCAGTTTTTCCGTTCCCCATACCAGAAACACCTTGCCATCTATGGTAAAGCCTTGGCGTTCAATCAACCATTTCAAAGCGTTGTGCGCTTTCTGTGAGACCTCGTAGCTTACCGACGCTGCTTCCCGGCTGCTGCGGAATCTCCCGCGAAACGTAAAGCCGCTCGTATCATTGGCCGAAATCAATTTCGACTTGTCAGCAGAATTGCGTATACGCGACGCATGCTTGTCCGCATACGGAAGATGATCACCGCTGACATAGCACAAGTCTGTATCTGTCAACTCTCTGTCATAGTATTGAATGAAGGACTGCTGCACAGACTGATCTCGCCACAGTCGCGACTCCGCTTCACCAGGCACATGTACGGCAAAGCGGACAAAAGCGGCACTTTGGTCGGAGGCAATCACTTTGAAAATCTCCGGCTTTTCTCCATACTTTTCTTCCATCACCGTTGTCCACTTATCCAGCAGCTTGCCCTGCTCATCTACCCATAGTACTTTCTCCCGAATCAGGTCAGCCATCAGTGTTCCTTTACAAAGGTACGTGTACACGCTCTTCACCTTGGGGTGGGAGGCAGGAGATTCACACCACGAGAGCAGTTGCTCCAAATATTTTTCGTGAGGATTTTCTTTAACATCGCCACAATAGCGTGTAAAGTCGCCTGCCAGATAAACCAGTTTGTCAAAGAGAGGATGGGGAACCGGGGCGCTCGTTCTGCTAGCAGAGGCTTCGGTGCAGGGGATAATTGTGCTTGCCTCATTTTTGTCTACCACTTTTGCCGAGATAAAATTTCCCTGCCCATCCAGGTTCACCTCGATATGCGCACTTTGGGTAGTGTGCGAAATCGGCAGCAGTGCGTACTCTCGATCATTACGCTTTTTTTCAAACTGGCCAATCACATCCGCGTGATTCTCATATGTCTTCTTTAGAGTAGCGAGCCAAGTCATTCACTCCCTCCTCCTCTCGGAAGCAGTTCCTCATACAAGTTGTCTACAGACTGCATATTGACGGGGCCAAACGGCTTGGCTGAACCTTCGCCCGTCTTGCGAATCAGCGCGCACTCCTCCGGGCGGATAAAGCGGATGACGCCATATTCCATCTTGACTCGCCACAAACGCGTTTCCCGTTCCTTCCTGCCTGTTTCATCCGGGTAGCTGATGCCATGAACCATGATGCCGAAATCAACTTCGGGAACCTCATCATAAAAGCCTTTTCCCTCGCCGAAAACACATGGTTCCACATAACCCTGGCATTCTCGCGCTCCGAGAAAAATATCCCGGCGGCCTCCCGCCTTTAATGCCCGCTTTGCAATGTTAAAGTGCTTTCCCTCGTTGTGGTCATGATTCAGGTCTTGGCGATAAGGGTTGAATTCAAAGTGACAGCGTACCTGGTACCGTGGGTTCCTGAGATAAGTGTAATAAGCCAGAGTATTTCCGCCGTTATACTCAATCGGACGGACTCCTTTGGATTCTGTCTGGATCGCGTTTATGATACGCACTTCGTCGATATGCCAAATGATGGAGGGCTTCCAGTATATTGATTCAACTATCCCTTTCAGTGCCTGATAGCTAGGGACGTGATAAGAAAACTTCTCGCCTCCAAGTTTTGTCACAGGGTCGGTAAAAAGCGCATAATTTCCATAAACCTCAAACTCTAGTTGATTCCTCATCGTTTCACCACCTTCTTGTATATAATCATTTGTATTTTTGGGATCTAATGGTATATTATCCTATTATCTAGGTGAACGCAATATCAATTGGAAAAATTGCCTTAATTCACTCTTCTGTGCTACACTCTTTCTATCGCTGAGAAGCGTGGATTGAAACTTGTACATCATCATTTGTGGAAAAGACCCGCTCAAAAGCGGGTTTTTCCCTTATAACATCGCCATCGCCCATTCGCCTTCTCCCTCCGCTTCAACCCCGAAACGATCCGAATAAGCAACTTCTCGTAATGCCAGGACATGACCGTGCAGCAGAGGATAAATATCCCCATTTTTCTCCAGCTTTTTTAATTCATGACTGTATATATTGACCACATATTGTTGAGATTTTTGCAGCAGCTCCCCCAGACTTCGGGTATCAAGCTCTCCGTTTAATGCCAAGATCACACTCTCCGCCTCTTGGTTGTAAGGGACGAGTACCGATGTAGCAGTATCGCTAATCACCTCAAAGTGTTTTTCCGCCGTCGCAAATGATGAGCGAGTAAGAAATTCAGGGCTTTTCCCGTGCTTATTTTTGTAACCCTCAAAATAATCCTTATTGGTACCGAGCAAATCAAACAGATTTTTTTCCAGCTCTCGAATCGGATAGTGAAGCCCATCCTTCATATGATCGTAATAGTATTGGAAATAGGCATTGAGTGCTGATGCCGAAAGCAAATCATGACCAAAACGTTCCGGCTCTTGCTGAAATTCAAACAGAATACGTTGTGTTTTCTCTGCCCCGATACGAATTTCCGGTAGCCGAGTCAACATTTCCTCAGCAGATTTGATAATATAAACATGTCGTACCTCATCTTTCCCATGTCGGTTGCATCTGCCTGCAGCCTGTGCAATCGAGTCAAGCCCTGCCAAGGAGCGAATGACGCAATCAAAGCTGATATCTACTCCCGCTTCGATCAACTGCGTACTGACACAGATGACTCGCTCCTTAGCTGAGAGCGCCTGCTTTACCTTCGCTAACACTTCCTTTCGATGAGCCGCACACATATTCGTACTCAAGTGAAACAACCTCACCGGACGATTACCACTCCGTTTGTTCTCTTCTAGTTGAACAAACAATTTACGTGCAGCCGTCTTCGTATTTAAAATAACGAGAACACTAGCGACTTCATCCAGCCTCTCCTGTATAAACGCTGCCAACTCCTCCGTTTTCCAACCTAAAGGAGTCGTATAGTCGATCAGTTCCACTCGCTTAAAGCTTTTTCCCACGTCATCCAGATTCTCAATCATTTCAGCCTGGTCGGACAAAAGCAGTTTATGTTTGACAAAATCCAGCGCAGGTTGTGTAGCTGTGCATAAAACCATACTTGAACGTCCAAAAACATGCAGAAAGTTTAGAGCTGCGTTAAATAACGAGACACATTTGGTTGGAACAGATTGAACCTCGTCAAAGATCAGAACAGCATTAGCCATCTGGTGCATCCTTCGTATATTACGTGTACCTTTGGCATAAAACGTATTTAAAAACTGTACCATCGTGGTAAAAATAATGGGTCGGTCCCAGTTATCTTTGGCAAGCCTGATTTTCTTCCTGCGGATATAATCGCTTTCATCCTCAACATCGCTTTCCTCGATTACATTTGAGTGATGCTCAAGGATCATGTCATTCTCTTTTAAAATCTCCCTGATCTCCTTGGCATTTTGCTCGATAATTGTCGTATAGGGAACGATGTAAATGATTCGTTCCTTGTTCCAGGTAATCGCGTGTTTAAGCGCATAGCGCAAACTGGCTATCGTCTTTCCTCCTCCAGTGGGGATTGATAGCGTAAATATACCTGATGGTCGCAGGGCAAACGCTTCGCATTGACGTGACATCTCGCTTCTTAAACGGTTAATTGGATGGTCAGCGTCTTCAGCTTGTTCAAACTCCATTAAAGTATCCATTAACTTCCGGTAGCTTTTGCCAAAGAATGCAAGACTGTCAATCTTTTCTTCTGTAACCTCCCCCTCTTCAAACTCCCGCGTATTTGTTCGATCTGCATCAATCAAACAACTGAATATGTACTTGATAAGTAGGGAAGCGGTAATCGATGGCAGGCTTTGTTTTTTGATCACATTCAATACATGCTGAATCTCCGCTTTTGCCCCTGCAAAATAGTGATCCAACTCTCTTTCTGAATAATTTTCAAAAAAAGCTGCCACCGCCTGTTCGTATTCCTCCAACTCTTTCACCGCTACACGTTCTAAAAATGGCGAAAGCAGTTGCGGATCGAGAAAATCTCTTAATCCTTGGTGATGGGAAATTATGCAATTAGCGATCCATTCCGCAGCCAGCTTGTCTTCAACTGTTACGGCTTTCTGATGATAACGCTGATAAAGCAATCTACCCCCTGCTGTCGAATGATCTACAGATCCTCTGCGTGGAGGAGCATCAGGATTCGCTGCCGCTTCATTAATATACGTCTTAAAACCGGTTGTATTTTTCCCAAGGTCGTGCAACAAGCCTGCCAAACCCGCGAGATGTCGGACACCGATTTTCATACCATAACGTTCACACTCCGTTTGAACTTCCCGCAAATGTTCGTTCACAGTCTGAATACATCCGTCCTTTTGGCGGATATGAGCAATAAATCCCATAGTTCCAAGCTCCTTTTATCAAATGATCACTCTCGATTCACCAGGGTAAAAAGACTCATTTTCCCTATTCAGCATAATTTTACAAATACCTCTTCATTTCAACAAATACATACATTTTTTAATTGAAGCTTTCACAACTGTCCGATTAGTTAACACGTATTGCTTCGCTTATGTGCTGATTGTATTCTTCTTTTCCTGCCTCGCTGTGCCAATCGATTTAATTCGGTAGCACCACTCCGGAATCGAGGGTGCAATAGCGCGATTCACGATAAGCGGGGATGAGGATTTCTTCGATGTCCAATGCCGCGTTGACTGCCTGACGCGCTTTTACATTGCTGCAGAGTCCCGATTTCTTATTGAACACGAACGTCGTCATTCCGCCCTCGCTGACAAAACTGCTCGCACCGGGTGTGTTCTCGATTTGCTCAGCGTTTTCAAACGGAATGCTGAAGGCGATAGCGTACTCCCCTGTCGTGATTCCCACTACGCGCGTCGATTCATCCGTGACATAGTGGAAGTACAGATCATCCACCAGCGCTTCTTTTTTGCCGCCGAGTCCATCGCTCGGTTCCGTACGGGGCGAATAGTCCGAATATTTTTTTCAAATGCACGTATTGGTCCTGCTTCCATTCTTCCAGTTGGAATGGCCCCGTGCCGATAAAGGTCTTGACTGCCTCCATACCTCGAATGAACCTTCTTCGAGGGTACTCTTGACCGAAAATATATTCTTGACAAAAATTTTTATTTGTGTTAATGTAAAATATTTAACTACTTTACAAAACAGGACACTCCTAGCATAATGTCCTGTAAAAGAACGTCTGCTAAAGGACAGGAGAAAGGTTGTACAGCGTATGGAAACGTTGCCTTGTCAAGGTTGCAAAGGATTATGTTGCGGCCCCGTTCCAATCACGGAGAAAGAACTCAAAAAAATCCAAAAAAAGATAAAAACGATGCCGAGAAAGATTCGTGAGGAGCTCGAAAACCAGCCCAGACTTTTCGGAACATGCATCTTCTACGATATTCATCATGATCGCTGCGGCATTCATGCCGTTCGTCCAGAAATTTGCCGCGCATTTGGCTATCACAAAGAACTTGTCTGTTTCCGCAAACCGGAGTTGGCCACAAAGGAAAAAGTAGCCTTCAAGGAAAAACCGATTGGCCACCTCAGTATTGACATTACCTGGAAGGATTTTTAGCATGGGGGGATATCTATGAAGGTCAAACGAATTGTTGCCAATATCCATACACAAGAGATCGTCGCAGCCAAAAGCTTTTACCAGGACGTGCTGGGCCTTGACCTGTTGATGGATCACGGCTGGATTGCTACGTACGGCTCATCCGAAGAAATGAGCATTCAAATCAGTTTCGCCTCGCAGGGAGGCTCCCAAACGCTTGTTCCTGATCTCTCGATTGAAGTGGATAATGTGGATGAGGCCTATGAGCGAGTGAAAAGTGCAGGGTTTCCGGTCGAATACGGTCCTGCCTATGAGCCATGGGGTGTTCGCCGCTTCTATGTCCGCGATCCGTTTGGCAAGCTGATCAATATACTTTCTCATGCAGCCTCTCGCTGATTTTCCGGATTAATGTTGCCGCGCTGGATCAGGCAATGCAAGCGAAAGTAATTCCGACAAATCGTCGATGACCGCATCAGCCCATTTCGCCCTTTCCCAATGCGGATTTCGTTTCCAGACGGCCTTCATGCCAACATCGCGGCTGGCGCGAACATCGGTGTCAGGATGGTCTCCCACGAAAACAGCCTGCTGCGCAGATACACCCAGTTTGCGCAAAGCTCGTGTAAATATGGCCGGGTCCGGTTTCCGCAGCCCTTCCCATTCCGAGATCAGCACCTCATCGAAGAGATGCTCAATGTGCAGCGCTTTGAAATTGTCATACTGGAACTGCCCAACCCCATTTGAGATCAACGCTATCTTGATTCCCTGCTGCTTACAGGCAGTCAGCACGCTCAGCAGGTTGGGAAAACCGATACAATGCCTTTGGAAATGACGCATGTAATCATCCAATAGCGAAGCCCAATCCAGGTTTTGAATGGAAAACTCTTCGATCAGCTGCTGATACACTTTGTCCTTCCATACATAACCGTGTTGATCCAGTTCGATAAAGCGCTGGACAAACACTTCTTCTTCTACTACCTGGAATTCGGGATAGCGTTTGTATTGATCCCTCACAAACGAGAGCAGAGAGGAGTCACGATCCAGCAAGGTACCATCCAGATCAAAGAGAATCGCTTTGATAGACAAGAGACACACTCCTTTTCACGTTGCCGCTTTTGTTCATTGTCACATAACTCTCTTGCGCGTGAAAAGTAAATATTTCCTTGTCCATCATGCTTTGGGCTTCGCGGCAATAGCCTCGCTAGGCCTATGACACGAAAATCCCCTGTAAGCTGCGTGTAATATTCTCCGTAAAGGAGGCTCTTACACGAAAGGCTTGCAGGGGTTTTTTACATCAGAAAGTGCTTCGAAAGGCGTTCTTGTCTTTCTCGTTTGACTCAGGCAGGACCAGGCTGATCAATTGATTATTCGACAGATGCATATTCAAAGATCGTATGTCCGATAAAGTTTTTCATCACACCTTTGATATGCGGTTTCACCAGATACGAATCCTCATAGAAATAGAGCGGGAAGATCGGCATTTCATCCATCAGGATTTGTTCAGCTTTGGCGTAGTTGGCTGAACGTTTTGCTTGATCCTGAATTTCCCGGTTTTCTTTGAGCAACGCATCGTATTCTTTGTTGCTCCAGCGGCTTCCATCCGCTGCATTGACCGTTTCGAACAAATGGAGGTTGGTCATCGGGTCTAGATAGTCACCTGTCCAGCCATCCCGACCGATCTCAAAATTGCCTTGTTCCATTTCGTCCCAGTAGATTTTTGACTCCAGTGTCCGAATGGAGATCTCAACCCCCAGGTTTTCTTTCCACATGCTGTGAAGCGCTTGGGCGATATCCTTGTCCGTCTGGCCTGACAAGGTCATGAAATCAACCTGCGGAAAGCCTTTTCCATCCGGATAGCCCGCTTCAGCCAGCAAGCGCTTCGCCTCCGCCACGTCTTCCTTGAACAGGTCGCCAACCACATCGCGATATTCCTTGTTGGTTTCCACAAGGTGCGGCATTCCATAAGGAACAAAGCCGAACGCCACCTTCTCTGTGGACTGCATGACATTTCTCACGATCTGCTCCCGATTGATGGAAATCGCAAGCGCTTTTCTCACGCGTGGATCGTCAAACGGTTTTTTGGAGGTATTGAAGTCAAAATAATAGGTGCCAATCCGTGCGGCGGCGAAATATTCCGGGGTATCCTTGTACTTTTGCATGGATTCATTATTGATGTTATCGGAGACGTCGATTTCATTATTGGTATAGGCGGCCAGCTCCCCTTCCGCTGTTTCGATGAACACGATCTCCAGCGTATCAATCTGCACCTTGTCAGCCAGTAGATAGTTGGGGTTTTTCTTCAGTACATACTTTTGTTTCGGATGAATCTCGGCCAGCATGAAAGGCCCAGTGGACAGGTAGGTGTCGGGAGATTTGGTCCATCCCTCGTTCCCTTCCACCACATCTTTTCTCACGGGATGATAGGAAGTCGCGCAGAGCAGATTCAGGAAATAGGTGGTCGGATTCTCCAGCACAACCTCCAGCGTCTGATCGTCTACGGCTTTCACCCCGACATCATCAGCGCTCGCTTTTCCTTCATTGTACGCGAGGCCGTTTTTCACATAGTACAGGTCAGCAGCGGCTCTTGAGGCGACATCTTTGTTCAGCACGCGTTTCCAGGCGTATTCAAAATCATGCGCCGTGACAGGTTTGCCATCGCTCCATTTCGCGTTTGGATCAATCTTGAAGGTGTATTTGGTTCCGGTCTCATCTATGATCGTTTCTTTGGCCAAAGCAGGGACAGGGAGCCCGCTTTGGTCAATTTTGTAAAGTCCGCGGAACAGATTTTGCAGCACAATCGAAGAGCGCGAATAGTTGTTTAACGTGGGATCGAGTGTTTCCGGTTCGGAAGGCAGCGCATAGACGATCTTTTTCTCTCTCTGCGGCTTTTCAGTTTTGTTCTCAGATGTGTTTGGCGTGGTGGTATTGCTGTCATTGCTGTTTGGTGTTGACGTACTGCTGGAGCTGCAACCTGAGATGAGTGCGACAACCACGGATAATTTGAAAACGAGGCTAGCCAGCTTTTTCATTTCTTCCCCCTCTTTCCTGCAATTTATGAAAATCTGCCGTTTTGACAGCTTTCATCATGGATGATCATCCCAGGCCCGTTTGGTCTCAGGTAACGATATGGCAAGCTACCTGGTGTCCCGCTCCAATCTCCTTTAGTTCCGGCTTTATTTCTCTGCAAATAGCGACGGCATGGGCACATCGCGTTTGAAAGGCGCATCCCGGCGGCGGGTCGAGTGGGCTTGGCACATCTCCTTTGAGCTGAATCCTTTCACTTTTCTCGGCCAAATCCGGGTCGGGAATCGGCAGTGCGGAGAGCAGCGCTTTTGTGTACGGATGCTGCATATTGGTGTACAATTCGTTGGCCTCGGCGATTTCTACCAAGCTGCCGAGATACATCACGCCCACCTGATGGGAAATGTGCCGGACCATCGACAGGTCATGGGAGATAAACAGGTAAGTGAGTCCGAATCTCTCTTGCAAATCTTCCAGCATATTGACCACCTGTGCCTGAATCGAAACATCCAGTGCCGAGATGGGCTCGTCACAGACGATAAATTCAGGCTCTACGGCCAGAGCCCGGGCAATCCCGATCCGCTGCCTCTGTCCGCCAGAGAATTCATGGGGGTAGCGATTGATGTGATCCCGTTTCAACCCGACCAGTTCAATCAATTCCTTGATCCGATCCTCCCGTTCCTTCCCTTTGCAAATGTTATGTACATCCAGAGGATCGCCGATGATTTCTCCCACGGTCATGCGTGGATCAAGGGAAGCGTATGGGTCCTGGAAAATCATCTGCATTTTCTTGCGAATCGGCAGCATTTCTTTATGCTTCAATGTTTCAATCGGCCTGCCCTGAAACAATATCTGACCGGAGGTAGGCTCATACAGCTTCAACAGCGTACGGCCAGCCGTCGTCTTTCCGCACCCCGATTCTCCGACGAGGCCGAGCGTTTCTCCCTTTTTGATGGAAAAGCTGATATCGTCGACAGCCTTGAGCAGGCGATCGCTACGTCGAAACAGCCCCTTCTTTACATCAAAGTATTTCTTCAGACTTCTCACTTCGACCAGATTCTCGTGCTGATTCCCCATGCGCCCTCACCTCCTTTCTACTTTTGCGGCTTTCGGGTGCATCAACCAGCAAGCTACCCGATGGCTGTCGCTCAAAGACACCGGCGGAGGTGAAAACTGGACACAAATCTTCATGGCATGCTCACAGCGCGCGGCAAATGCACAACCCTTCGGCGGCGACAACAGATCAGGCGGGCTGCCCGGTATGGGAATCAGCTTTTTCTTCTCCCCCTCCGACACTTTAGGCATCGAGCGAATCAAGCCCCATGTGTAGGGATGCTGGGGACTGTAAAAGACCTCCCGGGTCGTGCCCTCCTCGACAATCTCGCCTCCGTACATAACCATCAGGCGGGAACACATACTGGCTACCACACCCAAATCATGCGTGATCAGCACAATCGAGGTATTGCTCTTCTTTTTCAAATCTCTCATCAGATCGAGGATCTGTGCTTGAATCGTCACGTCCAGAGCCGTCGTTGGCTCATCGGCAATCAACAGCTTGGGATTGCAGGAAATCGCGATCGCAATCATCACTCGCTGTCTCATCCCGCCGGAAAATTCATGCGGATATTGATGGAGACGGCTCTCTGGGCTGGGGATTTCCACCATTCTCAGCACTTCGATGGCCTTTTTCCTCGCTTCCTGCTTGGACAGCTTCAGGTGGATGCGAATCGGCTCCATGATCTGGTCCCCAATGGTAAACAGGGGATTGAGCGAAGTCATGGGGTCTTGAAAAATCATCCCGATATCATTTCCATGCAGCCTTCGCATCTGTTTGTGATCCATCTCCATCACTTCCATACCATCAAACGTCAGGCGCTCCGCTTCAATTTTGGCGTTTTCCGGCAACAAGCGCATGATTGACAGCATGGACACGCTTTTTCCCGATCCGGACTCTCCGACAATCCCGACGGACTCTCCTTTATTCACATGAAAGGATATCCCGCGAACAGCTTGTACTTGCCCCGCTTCAATCTGAAAGGTCGTTCTTAAATTTTCAATTTGCAGCAGTTTCACAGGCTTCCTCCTTTATTTCTTGAGACGTGGATCAAGCGCATCCCGAAGCCCGTCGCCAATAAAGTTCAGCGCAAACATCGTGAAGCTGATCGCCAGGGCGGGAAACAGCATTTGATAAGGTTGAGTAAACAGGGTAGGAATGGCGTCGTTTACGAGCGTACCCCAACTGGCAATCGGCACCTGAATGCCGATGCCGAGAAAGCTGAGAAACGCTTCGGAAAAGATCGCGGAAGGAACGAGGAAGGTCACCGTCACGATAATGGGACCGATACTGTTTGGTATCAGGTGTTTAAACAGAATACGCAGATTGGAGGAACCGATGGAGCGAGCAGCCAGCGCGTATTCCTGATGCTTCAGCGTGACCACCTGTGAGCGGACGATGCGTGCCGTACCGATCCAGGATGTGATACACAGGGCGATCAGAATGCTTTGTATGCTGTTGCCTAAAAACATCATGACGAG
The DNA here is from genome assembly GCF_023746555.1 of Brevibacillus ruminantium. NCBI lineage: Bacteria > Bacillati > Bacillota > Bacilli > Caryophanales > Paenibacillaceae > Brevibacillus > Brevibacillus ruminantium. Next base: position 1,852,582 of record NZ_CP098755.1, on the reverse strand, counting down.
AATGATGTAAAGCAGGTCGGGAACACCGATCATGATATCCACGATCCGCATCAGTACCATGTCGACTCTGCCGCCAAAGTAGCCGGATACACCCCCATAAATAATGCCAATCACCATGTTGATGGAGGCGGCCACAAAACCGATCAGCAAACTGATTCTCGCGCCATACAACGTCCGTATGAAAATATCCCGGCCAAATTTGTCGGTCCCAAACCAGTGTTCAGCGGACGGCGGTTGATTCCCGTTTGCCAGGTTTTGCCTCTCGTATGTATATTCTGAAAATATTGGCCCAAAAATGGCTGCTGTTGTCATGATGATCAAAAAGCATAGCCCGATCATCGCCAAACGGTCTTTTTTAAAGCGGGACCACGCATCCTGCCAGTATGATTTGCTCGGGCGCTTTCCTTCTTCATTTTTTTGCCTGTCGTCCCCATCCAGTTTTGTGAACAGCTCATCCGGAAGCTCATGTATGTTTTTCAGAGAAAATTTGCCCTCATTGCTTTCTTTTTCAGAAATGGAATGGATCATCTCGTCACCTACTCATCCATTTTTACTCGGCGATCGATCACGGCATAGAGGATATCGACGATGAGATTGGCTACGACGATGAATGCTCCAAAAAAGACCGTCATTCCCAAAATCACCGAGTAGTCTCTGTCGCTAATCCCCGTCACGAAATCTCTGCCGATCCCGGGAATGGAAAAAATCCGTTCGATTACAAAGCTGCCAGTCAACAGGACGGCAACCAGTGGACCCAGGTAGGTAACAATCGGAATAATGGCGTTTTTCAAGGCATGCTTGCAGATGACCTGCCATTCGTGGACACCTTTGGCCCGCGCTGTACGGATATAGTCGTTTCTCATCACTTCCAGCATACTGGACCTCATCAGCCTGGCGATGTAAGCGATCGGGCTAAAAGAGAGTCCTGCCACCGGAAGAATGTAGTGCTTCCAGGTCGACAAGCCAAAAGTAGGCAAAACCTTCAGCACGACCGCAAACAGGAATAACATGAGGACGGACAAGACAAAGTTGGGGATCGATATCCCTACCGTCGCTATAATCATCGCCAGCCAGTCTGCCCATTTCCCTCTTTTGATGGCAGAGGTAATTCCCAGGGGTATGCCGACCAGCAAGGCTATGATAATGGCAATCATTCCGACCTTGGCAGAAACCGGGAACCCTTGCTTGATCAATTCATTGACCGTTACATTCGTTTGTTTAAAGGAAATGCCAAAATCGCCTTGAGCCAGATTTTTTAAATAGTTCACATATTGAACGGGAAGCGGATCGTTCAACCCGTATTTCGCTTCGATCTTCTCCAGAACAGCCTTGGGCGTTTTTCGTTCTTCGGCAGGGCTGAAAGGGCCTCCAGGTATCGCATGCATCAAGAAAAAGGTGACAGTCGTCAAAACAAACATCGTGATTAGTCCGGCGATGATCCGCTTAACAATGTAACGCCCCATACTTTCACTCCTTTCCTTTTGAACAATAGCGAGATAAAGTGGTAAACCTTTTCTAAATTTTCAGTTAAATAGAGGGATTATTGTGGGCCCTTACACCCACATTCCATCATTTCGTATTTTGGTCAGATATCTCAGCAAGGGCGAGCAGGATCTTATCCTCCTGCTCCTTCAGGTAATCGTTATCACCCGGATAGTGATTGCCCATGATGGAGAAAATGACGTTTTCCCCTGATAGCAACGTCATATATCCGGAGATACTGCTGACCGCGTTCAGCGAACCTGTTTTGGCCCGCACCCTGCGAAAGAGCGGTTCTTCTTTCATACGGGACTCCAAGGTGCCATCTACTCCGCCGATCGGAAACGACAGAAGCAGGTTTTCGTACTCCGCTTGCGTCATCATCGACTCCAGCACCTGCACAAGCTGCCTTGGGGATACCAGGTTGTCTGGACTTAACCCCGAGCCATCCTGTAATACATACAGACCGGTCACGCCCAACTCCTCCAGCGTTTCACGAACGACCTGGATGCCAGCCGTTGCACTGCCTTCTCCCTTCAAGAGTGCGCCCATCGTCTTGAGCAGCATCTCCGCATATTGATTATCGCTTACCTTATTCAAATGCTTCACGATTTCCTTCAGAGGAGCTGATTCACAGGATGCCAGCTTTTTCGCCTCTTTCGGGGCGCTGCCAGCCACGACTTTGCTTCCCTCCACAAACGCGATTCCCGCATTGATCATGGTTTCTTTCAAAACGGTACCTGCATACATAGCTGGATCATTTACGGTGATAAACTGACTGTCCGTTACCGTCATGGGTAAATTTCCGGTAACATAGATGACATTCGCTTCACGTTTTCTGCGAATGTGAATGGTATTCGCTTCTTCGGCCGACACCGTTTTTGCTTGGGAAACAATCTGGACGTAGCTTGTCTCAGGCGAGATTTGAATCTGCACATCATCTCCGACATTGTCTCCGGGACGAGACTCCACATGCACCGTCCCTCGATTCAGGGAAAGTGCGCTGATCTGTGCACTATAGTACTCTGATTCATAATCCCACGCCCAGCTGACTCCAAAGCGCTGGTCATCAAAGTAAGAAGCATCTGCCACGATGTTGCCGCAGATTTCCCTCAAGCCCTCTTGTTTTATTGCCTGCACCATTTGCTCTATCGAAACGCCTTCATGTGCTTGAAGCGGAGGGCCTGTATGGAGCGACGGATCTCCGAGTCCCTTTATGTACAAATCTCCGATCAATACGCCATCACGAAAATCTCCGGTGTAGGAAATCTCTGTTTGATAACGAAACTCTCCTCCCATTTGAAGCAGTGCGGTCAAAACCGTCAAAATCTTCGTATTGGAAGCAGGCGTAAATAATCTGTCCGCATCATGGGAAAACAGGATCGATTGATCAACAGCACGATCGAGCGATTTGACCAAGACGCCGATCGAGGCACCTGTCTGTTCGACCTCCGAGATGATCCTATGCAAATGATCCCAGGCATTGTTGAGACTGTTGGACATGCGAACCATCCCCTCACACAGTATATGTAAGTGTTTATTTTATCTGATTTTTCTGATCATTTGTAGAGTAATTGTACTTTTTTATAAATCTCATCGCCAATAAAAATCTGTCATAGTGGTTATAAGACATTTTCATACCCCGCCCCGGTTGACATCGAGGCGGGGAACTCCATTATTTTTGTGACTTCCGGTACCCCGCAGCCTGCGCCTCCTCTTCTGTGCAGAACATTTCTACATTTGCCGTGGTCTTGTCATAAGCCTGACCGCCAGGAACGTGATAGATTTTACTATTCACATTTCCTTTAATCAGGGGCTTTTCACAGGCAGCTGTATCGGTCGGCGCGGGAGTGTTTTTTTCTCCAGTTGGTTGCTCGGCGGAGGCTGTTGCATTGGCGACCTTCGCTGGTTGGGCGATTCGGTATTCGATTGCTTCAAATCCTTTCGTGTCCTTCCACATCCGTTCGAATTGCTCAGAGAACGCCTTTGCTACGTTTTCATCATAAAGTACAACCAGTACTTCGTCGTTTACGGTACTCGCTGCCTTTGAGTAATTGAAGGAGCCGGTCGTCGCTACTTTCTTGTCTGCAATCGTCACTTTTAGATGCTGCAGTCCGCTGTGCGTATTTATTTTTGTAGGGATCCCCGCGCTCCCTAAAATCTTCAATGCCTCTGTTTGCGATTGTCCACCGGACTGTTGTTTGTCTGTAATCACACGGACAGCGACGCCACGTGCCTTTGCATCCTTGATGGCTTGTACAATGTCTGGATGTGTCAAGCTGTAAATCGCGATATCCAGTGATGTTTGGGCTGAGTTGATCGTATTGATCAGCAGAGCCTCCGGGTGCTGATCGGCTTTCGTAAACGCCCACTCAATTTTGCTGTCTGTCGTCTTACTCGTGCATGCTGTCATGATGGCCATGCCCATAATCATGTAGAGGAGCAATGTCACGAGCTGCCACATGTTTTTCTGGTTTCTCATACAAACACCTTTCCTGCTGTTCACTCTTTTTTTGTAGTACCCTTTCATTCCGCTCACACTGAACACCTATCTCGAACGTTCGTTCTCATTATATAAAAGGAATAGTGGAACTTGCAAACATATTAAGACAAGTGACGACATGAAACCAATTTGTTTCTCCTCGCGTCATATCGAGAAACACCTATTTCGCTGGAGGAACATGGAATGATACGAGTGCAAATCTGCACAATGATTTTGACTGCCTTGCTGCATGCTGCAACGAATGATTGGAATATCGCAGCCACTCCTACGCTGATCGGTAAACAGTTTGAAGCCGGTCAGCAACCTGCAATCCTAGCTGACACGTTGCTCGATTCTCCGTCCGATCATTCCAAAGCCAAGCGCATGCTCCTGGCCATGATCGATGGGAAATATACAGTGGAACAGGAACCCGGCCCGTTTACCGGTCCCCAGTGGACAGGAACATTTGAGCTCCAATTGCTGGATCAGCATCAGCAGATCATTGCAACCGCCCGATTGAATGAAGCATTTGATGAGCTATTGTTTCAACGTCCCTTTTCCATTCAGTTTGCGGATTATAACCATGATGGGCATCCCGATTTTGCTATTGGGCAGTATGCTTCCAGCAACCTTTACCATTATCGGTTGTTTACCATCCAGGACGACAAAATCAAAGAGCTTCCGATCAAATCTGACCGAGACATCATCAGTTCCGAGCGAGACTATTCGGTCTTATTTGCGAAGACTGGTCCCGCTTCCTTTCAAACCGTTTTCTATGATAATTCAGTCGGAAAATACATGAAACGCGTTTATGAATGGAAAGGTAATGCGTTTGAACGGGTACTTGAAACGGAGTGGTCCGGGGAACCTATGAGTTTTCGGGAGAAATGACTCACTTTAGCGACGCGTGGTCGAATCGAATCCCTCATACACACTTCTGGGCAATCGCACATATTTTGAAAGTGATATAAGGGAGGGAATGAGATGAAGATGACTCACGATTCACGAGAGGCTATTTTGTTTGAACATAGATTTTGGCTGCAAATTCTCGGTGATCACGCCCGGTTTATTCAACAATCACTTGCTCCCAAAGAGGTTATGGAGATCGAGCAAGCAAACCACTTTATCCACTCTTTTGACCGTTTGCTTGATCATGCGCGTATGAATCTTTCTGTCGAGGACACTCACACGCTTACGCAGCAGGCAAGCAGCTTGACGGAAAGCCTGCGGACATTCAAACTTCATCTCCTGGAGCGCCATCTGATCGGTAAAATATCCATCAGCCTGCCCCCCACTTTTTTAAACCACATGGTAAACGAATTGGAAGAATATCAACGAATCTTAGATGGGATTCTGTCTATGAACGAAATTCCCTGTTTTCATCCTCTTCATCATCATCTGCTGTGGTTATCGGATGCTGTCGGTCATGCGGCCACGATCACTTCGAACCTTGACATGGTAGAACATGACTACCAGAAAAAAAGCAATCAGTTTACCAAGCAATTTCAACATTTTTATCTAAAAGCGGTTGAACTGTCCGGATACCTCCGGACGAATTTGGAAAGCTTCCCGGCGCTGCACCGCTTCAATCATCAGGCAGAAATGGAGATTGAACTGTTCCAGGTCTTTCTTCATGAAATCGAGGAGCTGCGATTGGAGAATGAGTTGTTAGGGGTGTTGTCCCCGCTCATGGCCGACCATATGTCCCGGGAAGAATGTTACTATTTGATGAAGCTTTCCGAGGTTTCGGATGTGAAATCGCCTGACTGTTATCCGACGAGGCCGAGGATTGAGTAAAGAAAGAGAGTGCATCTGCTATGAAAAGGATGCACTCTTTTTTCCCTACTCTATCTTTGTTTAGTCTAATTCATTTACCTTCTCCCCTTGCTTCTCCGGTTCAACCGTCCCGGCACTTGCTGTCTCGGCCAAGGTATGTGTTTTTTTGGAAATGGAATAGCCATGCATATTACTCCCGTCGTGCCCCATTTCCAGTTGCTTGCTTTTCTCTTCATTTCCGAACGGCATCAAGCTCACCTCCTGTGGGTATTATTCCCACCATCTTCGGAAATCCACGTGCAATCTCCCTGACTCTTGAACAAAAACATCCCTTCAGCCAGTTGATTTCCGGCTTGAAGGGATGCCTTTTTCGCTTTTATTTAAACAAATTGATCGTCGTAATAATGATCGGCATGCCGAACACATCAATCAGGAAGGCGCCTACAATGGGTACAACCAGATACGCCTTGCGCGACGGCCCAAAACGGGCAGTAACTGCCGCCATGTTTGCCATGGCGTTAGGTGTAGCGCCAAGGCCGTGGCCCGTAAAACCAGCTACCATCACGGCGGCGTCATAGTTTTTGCCGAGCAGTCGGAACAATACAAGCGCACCAAACAGAACGATAAAGACGACTTGTACAAATACGATAACCAGCATTGGAAGCGCAAGATCCGCTACTTCCCATAATTTAATACTCATAAGTGCCATAGACAGGAAGATGCCCAGTGTGACATCACCGATGAGGTTGATGCTTTTCATGTCAATCGCTTCCGGTTTAAATCTGTCAACGATGTTACGCACAATCACAGCCACAAACATGGCTCCTACGTAGCCAGGCAGAACAAAGCCTGTTGCTGTCGAGAACAGCTCTCCCAAATAGGTTCCTAACGCCATACAGAAGGTGATAAGAAGGACTTGGATAAAGAAGGTGTTGGTCGTAATCGGTTGCACGTTTTCTTCTACAGTCGCTGTGGTTTCTTCGGTTTCCGTCGGTTTGAGGTTGTATTTCGTCACCAGATATTTTACCGTCGGTCCGCCAACCAGTCCCCCTGCTACAAGACCAAAGGTAGCTGCGGCGATCCCGATGGCCAGCGCTGACTGAATTCCCATACTTTCGAGGGTTTGTCCAAATGCGCCAGCCGCTCCGTGACCGCCTTCCATGGAAACGGCACCAGCCATCATCCCGATCAGCGGGTGAATGCCGAACAACGAAGCCAAAGAAACACCGATCACGTTTTGTGCCAACGCCAGAAAACCGCAGGCGATCCAGTAAATGACAAGCAGCTTCCCGCCTAATTTAATCAGTTTAAAGCTGGCTCCCAGCCCTACTGTCGTAAAGAACGTCAGCATGAACAGGCTTTGCAGGGAAGTGTCCAAAGTAATTTCCAGAATTCCCGTCGCTTTCAGCGCTGTTGCCACGATGGCAAACAATAACCCGCCAACGACGGGCGCCGGGATGCAAAACTTTTGCAGAAACCCCGCTTTTTTTACCAAAAAAGTTCCCAGTACGAGAAGTGCTACTGCAAGAAAAATCGTGTTTACTTGATTAAGTGCTAACGTCAATGCTGTCTCCCCCTAAGAATGCCATGATAGCCTCGTTTGTCAAATAAGCACCTAGTTTTGCTGTTCTTCCGTTTTCGTCCAAGACTGGATTGACTTCACAAATATCAAAGGAAAGCGTTTTCTTTTGAGCGGCAACGGTGCGGATCAGGGTTCTGACAACCATGGGTGTCAAGCCAAACGGTGATGGCGCACTGACGCCCGGGGCAAATGCCGCATTTAACACATCGGTACAAAGTGTGAGCATGACATGATCGTGGTTTTCGATAAATTCATTTAGGGCGGAAAGAATACCATGCATCCGTTCACCCGTCATATCCTCTTCATACACGTACCGGACACCCAGTTCGTCTGCTTTGTCAAACAATTCTTGCGTATTTCCAAAGCGCTGTATTCCCAGAACAAAGTAATGGCTATTCGGATCGTTCTCCAGGATTTGCCGAAACATCGTGCCGGATGAAGGCTGCTGTTCATAGGAACGCAAATCGAAATGAGCGTCAATATTGATGATTCCCAGGGAAGCATCTTTTCCGATATGTTTTCGAACACCCAGATAATGTCCATACAGCGTTTCATGTCCGCCGCCCAAAATAATCGGCTTCGCGGATTTGGACAGAAGAGCAGATACAGCCTCCCCCAGCTCCACCTGGGCCTCTTCAAGCATTTCGTTTTGACAGCGAACATTCCCTACATCGACAAGATGATCCCCCTCCGCCCGTTTCCACGGAAGACTTGAAAGCGCTTGCCGAATTGCGTTCGGCGCTTTCGCTGCACCTACGCGGCCCTGATTGCGCCTGACTCCTTCGTCACATTCAAACCCGATAATGGCACAGGTATTTTTTTGAGCAGTCAGCAATTTTTCCAGGTCCATCAGTTCCACAATTTGATGGTAACGAAAGCTGCTCCTTCGTTCCGTATGATCGATCCGGCCGGTCCAAATATCCGCTGAAACATTTATTGGCAAACGAATCACCCTTTCTGAACCTTCTGAAGTGCTTTTTGTTTTTTGATTATATAATGACAGACTTATTATTTCTAATATATAATTTAAATAAATTTATAGTTTGAAGTTATAAATAAGGGTGGTAATTACTTTGGACATAAAGCAATTATTTTATTTTGTGACGGTTTCCGATCAGCTAAGCTACTCCAAAGCCGCTCAAAAACTGCATATCTCGCAGCCATCGCTAAGCAACGCGATTAAAAATTTGGAACAGGAAGTCGGCTCTCCTCTGCTTGAGAGAAATACGAGAAAAATGGAACTGACCGACGCTGGTAAAATTTTATACAAAAAATCAGTCCATCTCCTCTCCCAAATGAACATGCTCAAAAAAGAAATGGAAGAAGTGAAACTGACCGGCAGCGGCGAGCTCATTATCGGCATCATTGAGTCCGTAAAGCATTGGATACCCAAAGTTATCCGTGAGTATCAGAAGCGATTTCCGTCTCTCAATATCAAGCTGATCGAAGTATTGAGTGGAAATGATGTGAAGGAGTCACTACGGAAGTATCATACGCATCTGCTGATTACAAATCAGTCAATCGATGAAGAGGATATCGAATCGGTTCCTTTATACGATGAGAGGTTGGTTCTGGTGCTGCACAGGGATCACCCTCTGGCCAAGCAGGAAACCGTTCATTTGCGAGAGCTGGTCAGAGAACCATTTATCATTAGTACGGAGGGCTTTCAGACAAGAGAAGACATTTTAACAGCCTTTTCCCTCGAACAAGTGGTCCCTCATATCAAATTTGAAATCGAGCGCTTTGAAACTGCTCTAACTTTGGTAAGAGAAAATCTGGGAATTACCATTATCCCCGAAAATTATGTATCTGAACCAACGGATGCCTCGATTGTGCGGAAGCCGATTGATTCTCCTGCATTGGAAAGGACTATTTATTTAACCTATATGAAACATCGTTATTTGGCCCCGGCCGTTCAAACCTTTTTGGAGGATATCAGGCGGAACTTTGCTTGAACAAGTGATGGACGGACGGTCTTGTCTGAGGCATCACGAAAAAGGTTTATGTTTCTTGACCTTCCCGTTACGTGAGACCCTACATTGGGTCTATAACGAAATGTGGAGGGACAACGATCTATGAGAGTTGGGATTATCGGCGCAATGGGTGAAGAGCTGGAATTTTTGAGAACGAAATGCTGTGTTACAGAAAAAAAGTCATGGTTTGGTCTGACATTTGAAATCGGAGAGTGGAATAACATTGGCATTGTGCTTGTGGAAAGCGGGATTGGAAAAGTAAATGCTGCTGTGGGAACTTCACTATTAATCAATCATTTTACGCCTGACTGTGTCATAAATGTAGGCGTGGCTGGCGCGTTTGCTGATGAGATTCAGGTAGGGGACATCGTTTTGGCCAGTGAAGTTCGTCATCATGATGTAAATGTAACGCTGTTCGGATATGAACATGGACAGGTTCCCCAAATGCCTGCTGGCTTTCAGACTGACTCACGGCTTGTACAAAAGGCACATCAACTCGCAGCTCACCCTATTCATGTCGGTTTGATCGTATCCGGCGATCACTATTTTGATGACGAAGAAACGGTTCGCTCGATTACAAACAGATTTCCGCATGCAGTTGCAGCGGAAATGGAAGCGGCGTCCATTGGACATGTATGCTCGATGGCGAAGGTACCTTTTCTCATCATTCGCTCTATCTCTGATCATCCAGGCAGAGCAGGACAGAAGAGCTTTCAACAGAACATTGGCCTGGCTTCTCAAAGAGCTGCGACCCTCCTGTTGGATCTGCTTGAAACGGAACCGTCCCATACAAGAACGTAACCAGGCATACTTGTGCCTGGCTTTTTCTTTAACAAAACTTCTTCCCTCTTTCGAACGGCAATTACGAAAAGGCTCGTTCCTGAGGAGAATGTAATTTTCTTCGTTCTCATCCGTACTACTAGCAACAGGTTTTTCCAGGAAATTCGGTGAGATCGGTGAGGTGGTATTTTTGAAAAAATGGTATTTAAACTCCAAGTTCGTATTTATTCTATGCTTACTTACACCTCCGCTCGGATATCTTCATGTTTTTTTGAATCGTCATAAGTGGGAAAGAAATGAAATGATCAACCATCTGACCTTGGCTACCGTTGCTGCATCTTTCTGGGTGTTAAAATTTATCATTATTTGACCAGAAGACTCCTACCTTCTATAAGTGGGAGATGAATGGTCGACTTCTTTGGAATTACATGGTAAACTAGACTAAGAACAAGTGTTCTTAAAGGGGGTGAAACTCCATGGAACAATACAAAGCGTTTCAATTCCGTCTATATCCAACACCAGAACAGGCCACGCTCATCAACAAAACGATTGGATGCTGCCGGTTTGTGTTCAATCATTTCCTCGACAAGTGGAATCAATCGTATCAGGAAACAGGGAAAGGACTAACGTATCGTCGTTGCTCCTCACAACTTCCGGCTCTCAAAACCATGTATGGATGGCTAAAAGAAGCAGATTCCATTGCCATTCAAACGACTGTAAAGAATTTGGGAGACAGCTTCGCGCGGTTTTTCAAGGGACAAAATGATCGGCCCAGATTCAAAAGTAAGAAGAATCTTGTGCAATCCTACACAACGAAGTACACCAATGGAAATATAGGAATGGTCGGTCATCATGTGAAACTTCCGAAACTGGGACTTGTGAAATGTGTCAAGTCAAGAGAAATAGAGGGACGGATCTTGTCTGCTACTATCAGACGCAAACCATCCGGGAAGTACTTTGTTTCCATTCTCTGTGAAGTGGCCATCAAACCATTCGAACAAGGAGAACAAACGGTAGGCGTTGATCTTGGGATCAAGGATTTTGCTACGCTTTCCACTGGAGAAAAAATAGCGAATCCAAAGAACGATCGAAAGTATGAGAAGCAACTAGCCAGATGGCAACGAATCCTTTCTCGTAGAAAGAAAGGAGGGAAAAACCGGGAAAAAGCACGGATCAAAGTTGCTCACTTACATGAAAAAATATCCAACACACGCAACGACTTTCTCCACAAGCTCTCTGCCAGACTGATTCGCGAAAACCAAGTGATCTGTATGGAGGACTTGCAGGTGGAAAACATGGCCAAAAATCACAAGCTGGCAAAAACAATCGCAGATGCATCATGGGCTGCTTTTCGTACCATGGTTGAATACAAGGCGAAATGGTACGGTAGAATCATCAGCATCGTAGACAAACGGTTCCCATCCAGTCAGCTATGTTCCCATTCCTCTTGTGGATATCGACATAAAGAGGTAAAGAATCTCAATCTACGTGAATGGGAATGTCCATCGTGTGGAACCGTCCATGATCGCGATATTAATGCAAGTAAGAATATTGAGCAAGAAGGACTTCGATTGTTAGGGATCATCCTAACTTAACTGTGGGTCGCACAGGGATCGCTTGGTACATTTGGCTTCGGTAGAAGTCATTACCCAAGAATCCCCCACTTCAAGCGAACGCGAGTAAAAGCTAAGTGGTGGGAGCGTTCAATTCGAGGGAAGTTCAATTATTTGCCCTTATTTTAGGGCTCCTGTTTATCCTGCTTACCTGGAACAAGAAGTAGTGTTTTTTCCTACAAATATATGTATTTACCAGATACGGAGTATCCTGCTACAATGACGAAAAATCAAATGGGGGGAGCAGGATGTTCACACTTTCTACTTTAAGTGCTTTCGTCTTAATAGTACTCGGTTTGTTTTTGATACCGGGTCCGGCTGTTCTTCTTACAGTAGCCCGTACCGTCCAGGGCGGTCGAAGGGCGGGTATTATGGCGGGTCTTGGCATCGCAACCGGAGATTTTGTCCATACGTTATTTGCAGCAGCAGGACTTTCCGCCATCTTGATGACATCTGCACTCGCCTTCAATATCGTCAAGTATGCAGGAGCTGCTTACCTGCTTTACCTCGGAATCCGGGCGATTTTGGAAAAACCCACGGACCCCGAACTGCCAAACGTTGCCCAGTTGACACCTTTGCGCACCTATAGTCAAGCCGTCCTGGTTGAGATTCTCAACCCGAAAACCGCTCTTTTCTTCTTAGCGTTTCTGCCACAATTCGTCCATCAGGAACACGGGGCGACATTTTTCCAGTTTTTGATTCTTGGCCTGATTTTTGTGGTTCTCAGCGTGCTTTATACTTCTTTTATTGCCATTAGCGTCCGCTATCTGGGACGTCTGGTAAAGCGAATTTCGTGGCTTAACCGTTGGTCCGGCAAGATCGTGGGTGCAATCTATATCGGGCTCGGATTAAAGGTAGCCTTCCAGAGTCGATGATGATCGCTCAGTTTACTTCACTCGGCCCCTACAAAGGAGAATAACATGAATAGTCCGATCCATAGCACCCGGCTGACTCTCACGAAACTGGCATTAGATGATTGGGAACTAATCCGTTCCATCTATTCCGATCCGGAACTTATGAAACACATTGGAGCGCCGATGCAAGAGGAAGAAATCCGGACTAACTTTGAAAAGGAGCTCGCTCCCTGGAGCCTTGCATCCACCCATTGGCTAACCTGGATCATCCGCGAGACTGCCTCCGGCAACGCTGCTGGCTTAATAAGCATCTGTACCCGCAACCGAGAAAAACTGACAGCGGAAATAGGCTTTATCTTGCTCGAAGCATACAAAGGCAAAGGCTACGCTACCGAAGCAATCAAACTCGTCATCGATTTTGCCACGGAAGCTTTTGGGTTCGAAACATTTACTGCGATTTGTTCCGAAGAGCATGCGGCGTCACGCCGGGTACTAGAGAAGGCCGGAATGCATCTGGATAAGATCGTTCCTGATAACACGCAGATCAATGGCAAGATGGTGAGCGACTGTTTTTATTCGCTGGAAAGATAATGGGTGGATTTCCCGGACTATTGCTGCAGTTCTTTCTTCCAACTGATTTTGTTCTACATTTTTCTGCGCTGCATTAGACTTGCCTTTTGAAACATCAACTTGTCAGCATATTCAGGCGTATAGCCGGGCTATCCGCTATTACCGTAACCATTTAGATCAGACTTGGTAATCCTGTAAATCGTCTATATTGGCATTTTTCACTTGAAAGATAGGGATTGTATCCAGATATTTGGTGTAGGCAAGGCATTTCTATATAAAGAGGAAGGCGGTTTTTCTATGAGGAATACTGCACTACTGGTTGTTGATGCCCAGGTATGCCTTATCGAGCAGACTTATCAAGGCCATGCGGTACTGGAGCGTATTCAGAAATTAATAACCCGCGCCCGTGATTTACAGATCCCCGTCATTTACATTCAGCATTGTGAAAATGAAGGTGAGTTTGAGATCGGGACGCCAACCTGGCAGATCCATTCCGCTATCACCCCCTTTGCGCATGAGCCTGTCATTCGCAAATTCGCTTGTGATTCCTTTCTCGATACAACATTACAGAACGAGCTTGAGTTCAGACAAATCAATCATCTGGTCATCGTAGGCTGGCAAACAGAGTATTGTATCGATACAACGAGCCGGAGAGCCATTTCATTAGGATATGATGTTACTCTGGTGAGTGATTGTCATTCAACATTTAATAATTCGGTGCTCAAAGCTGAACAAATTATTGCCCATCATAATGCTCTACTTAGCGTTTTTGGTACCGCGAGCAATCATATTGCGGTAAAGAGTTCTGATCGCATATTTGAATAGGTGGTACGGTACCCTTGCTTTCGTTTGGAGGGTACCTTTTACTTTTAGCGGTTTGCTCATATGCCATGAACCCACCCCATACATTTTAACAAAGTGCTTTTCATATGGGGTACCTAATCATTACATCCATATCATCCACCAGCAAAATATTTTATTAACTCACTGAGGCTCAATATGGTAAAATAACCCATACACTTCCTTTTTGGAGCATCTCCATTACAAAAAGGGGCGATGAAATGAACCTCGTTCAACGAGTTGTTTTCGGAATTGGAAGAACTCCAGACGAAATTTTCCCTCAAGGATGAAGAGATCATCAAACCCAAACATAATATCAGCTATTTCGACAGAGACGGGTATCGATATTTCCTTATGTATATAACCAAAGAAGGAGGCACCCGCGGGGAATATCTTCTCGTCATTCAAGCTTTCTTTGAACCGTTAACAAAGGAACAAATCTTTGCTATTTTTGGAGATGCCCCCTATGCGGATAGTAAAACGTATCATCAAATCATCTACAAGTTAGAGAAGTATTCCTTCATGTTTAGCAACACGGACCAAAAGAACCGGATTCTCTATGACTATATCATGATTTCCCCACTAAACCCCATGGAAGAATAGACAGCTCTTTTTGGCGTTTTTTGGCCATCAGCGTTCATGCGCCGTCAGCGGTAAAATCAGCCGTTTGCAGCACAATCCCCTCCCTGCTTTATTAGCAGCCAATCCCCTTCTGCTAAAACATTAGCTGGCTATTGTTCTCGTTTTCTTCATTCACCAATCGGCTGTTTGGATCGATGGTCCGGTGGACTGCGGACTGTGGAACCACTCCCCAACGAAGCCGTACTATACAGATCATGGAGGGGACTTTTTTGTCAATCGCTGATTTTATTTTTTATCTATTCTTGCTAGCACTCTTGGCTTTTATGTTCTTCAAGCCCCTGGCTCTTTGGTATAGTGGAGATCCTGAGCCTTCAGAATTTCACATTGATATGATTCGCATTGTTTCTGCTGTGTTGTTTTTTGTGTTGATGATTGGATTTATACGAGAGCTTTTGACTTGACGATAGTTTTTAAAGATAAAGCCCGATTATTAAAACGGGATGCATTTGTACTTTATTTCGCATACAAAGATCATCGGGTGGCTTGGTATGCGAAGCTTTTTGCAATTTGCGTGGTTGCATATGCCTTTAGTCCAATCGATTTGATCCCTGACTTTATCCCGATACTGGGATATTTAGACGATATTATTCTCGTTCCTCTTGGGATTTGGTTGGCATTGAAGTACATTCCGAAAGAAGTGTTACGAGATTGCCGGGCCAAAGCACAAGAATTGATTTTATCAACACGAGCAGTTCTGACCTTGGAACCCAAAACGTCACATTCCTGGAACTTTTTTCTCTCCCTTTCGTAGTACTTATTAATAAACAGTGGAGGTACGGTACCTTGGAATATATTTTTTATGCTCTATTCTATGTTTTTGAATTTATCACTAATATCGTGGGAATGATTCTCGTAGATAAAAATAAAATCTGATTGGAATTTTTCTGGACAGGATTTAACATCACTTTATTCGGGAAGCTATTTTCGTTGAAATAAAAAAAACACCTCCAAAGTTGTCCCCACATCTTAATGACATGGTTACATTTTCTTGAAGGTGTTTTGGTTCATCTCACCTTAATGAGTTCGGTTTATCGGTTATGTCATCACTCAATAACGCACGAACGTATTGGTTAATCGTCCCAGCTTTTCGATTTCGACGGTCACCTCGTCTCCCTCTTTCAGCCACACCCGCTTTTCAACCGGGTATCCGGTAATGACTCCCTCCGGCGTTCCTGTCAAAATCACGTCTCCCGGATACAGCGTCATGTGGTGGGAGATGTAGCTGATGATTTCCTGGCAAGGGAAGATCATGTCCGACGTGCTGGAGTTCTGGCGCATTTCTCCGTTGACGAATGCGCGGATGCGCAGATTGTCCGGGTCTCCCACTTCATCGGCGCTGACGAGATACGGTCCGATTGGGCAAAACTTGTCGCACGTTTTGCCGAGCAGCCACTGCGAAGTAGCAAACTGCAGGTCCCGGGCGGATACATCGTTGGCGTTGCAATATCCGTACACAACCGATAACGCTTCTTCCCGCGTGACCCGGCTCGCCTGCTTGCCGATCACAATCGCCAGCTCCGCCTCGTAGTCGACTTGTTCGGAAGCTGGTGGCAGCGGCACGGCTTCGCCGTGTCCGGCAAGCGCGTTGCTGAACTTGCTGAACAGAATCGGCGAGGTGGGATGCGCCATGTTGCACTCGTCGGCATGCTTTTTATAGTTGAGGCCGACGCAAATAATCTTGGAAGGTTCAGGCACACAAGGACCAAATGACAACCCGTTTTCCTGGTGGAAAAAGCCGTCTTCGTGGTAAACGGCGTCAGCCAGTCTGGACAATGCCTGTTTGCTTTCTTCTCCTCCTGAAATCAAATCCGAGACGCTGACAGGCACGCCGCTCCATTCCGGGTGCTGCTCCACTGCCGCTTGCACATCGAGGATGCCTTTTTCCGTTTTCACTCCCAGCGCGAGCCCGTTTTCTTTTCGAAACGCGACGGTTATCATGTACGATTCCTCCTGTTGATTATGGTTTTACAAAGACTGTTTTTATCGAGGTGAAAAATTCGATGGCCGCTTGACCCTGCTCGCGTGAATGGGAGCTGGACTGCTTCATGCCGCCAAACGGAGCCTGAAGCTCCACTCCGGCGGACTCCGCGTTGATCCGGACGAGGCCTGCTTCGATTTCGTTGATGAAAGAGAGAATGTTGCCGATGTTCTGCGTGAAAATGGAGGCGCTGAGTCCGAATTTGACGTCGTTGGCCAGCTCGATCGCCTGTTCCAGCGTGTCGACCCTGATCAGGGCAAGTACGGGACCGAAGATTTCCTCCTGGGCAATGCTCATGCCGGTCGTGACGTTTTCAAAGATCGCCGGCTCCACGAAAAAGCCCTGGTCCATGCCGTTCTCCACCAGTCTGCGGCCGCCGTATACGAGCGTTGCCCCTTCCACAATCCCTTTTTCGACGTAGGACAGCACCGTGTTCAGTTGGCTTTCGCTTGCGCACGGCCCCATCCAGGTCGTCTCCCGCATGCCATCTCCAATCTGCAGCGCCGATACTCTTGCCAACAATTTTTCTTTGAACGCGTCGTAGATTCCGTTCTGCACAATCACCCGGCTGGTCGCCGTGCACTTTTGTCCCGTCGAGCGAAGACCGCCGCTGATTGTCGCTTCCACCGCGAGATCCAGATCGGCATCGTCTGCAACGATAACTGGATTCTTGCCCCCCATCTCCAGCTGGTATTTCGCTCCGCGCACCAAAGCGCCCAGCCCTACCCGTTTGCCCACTTCGTCCGAACCCGTAAAGGTGATTCCGCTGATGTCGGGGTGCTCGATAATACCCTGGCCGATGACCGAGCCGGGCCCGGTCACCAAGTTGACCACGCCGGGCGGCAGACCCGCTTCAGCAAAGCACTCGATCACTTTGGCCGCTGTGACAGCCGTCTCTTGTGCCGGCTTGAACACCACGGCATTCCCGTAGACGAGGGCGGGAGCCATTTTCCAGATGGGGATTGCAACCGGAAAATTCCATGGCGTGATCACCCCGACAACACCAAGAGGCGCGCGGGTGGTGAACATGAACCCCTCGCTGTCGGTCGAGGGAATCACGTCGCCCACCTTCCGCATCCCTTCTCCCGCGTAATAGCGGAGAATGGCGACTCCTCGAGCCGTTTCGCCTTTGGCTTCCGCGAAGGTTTTGCCCATCTCCCTGGTCATGGTCTCGGCAATCTCGTCCAGCCGCTTCTCCAGGATGTTAGCCACTTTGTACAGGTACTCGCCCCGCGCCGGCGCGGACATTCTGCGCCATTCCTGCTGCGCCCGCTTTGCAGCAGCTGCTGCCTGATCGAGGTCTTCCCTGCCGGATTTTTGCACGTACCCTACGATTTCCTGCTTGTTCGCAGGATTGATGCTGGGATCGACCTGTCTGTTCAAAGCCGGGACCCATGCGCCATTGACGAAATTCAAATACGTTTTTACTTCCGTTTTCACAGTCATTTGTCCATCTCCTCTCTTCTCTCCGCTTAGAACGTAGGACCGATACGCCAAATGCCAAAGTCATGCTGCCCCAGGATCTCCGCCTTGGTCAGCTTGCCGGTCGCGACCAGAGCGACTTCATCGAAGATCCGCTGGCCGACCGAAACAATCGTTTCGGTGCCATCGATGATCGTACCCGCATTGATATCAATGTTATCGGCCATTTTTTCAAAAATCGCGGAATTGGTCGCAATCTTGATGACCGGCGCGATCGGCGATCCGGTGGGGGTGCCCCTTCCGGTCGTAAACAGGACCACCTGGGCACCGCCAGCTACCATGCCTGTAAGCTGCTCGATGTCATGTCCGGGCGTATCCATCCAGACCAACCCTTTTTTGCTCGGCGCCTGCGCGTAATCGATCAGCTCCTGCAGCGGCCTGCTGCCCGCTTTGTTGGCTGCTCCGAGCGACTTTTCCTCGAGAGAGCTTAGACCTCCCTTGATGTTTCCCGGACTGGGATTGCCTGTGCGGATGTCCACTCCCATCATGAAAGCGCGATTCTCCATCGCTTTGATCACGTCATACACTCGTTTTGCCACCTGATCGTCGACGGCACGTTCGGCCAGCAAATGCTCCGCGCCAATCAGCTCCGTTGTTTCCGCCAAAATGGAAGTGCCTCCGCGATCGACAATCATATCGCTCACGACACCGACCGCCGGATTGGCCGACAGGCCCGAGCAGGCGTCGGAGCCGCCGCACTCCGTCCCGATGATCAACTCGCTGAAATCGCATAATTCCCGCATTTGCGCCGAGGCGTCCTGGACCATTTTTGCCGCGATTTTTGCCCCTTGGGCGATGGTGAACAGCGTTCCTCCGTGATCCTGAATCGAGACAACCTCCACCGGTTTGCCCGTCTTGGCGATCTCTCCCGCCACGCTTCTTGCCTGGTGGGTCTCGCAGCCCAGGCCGAGCACGACGACTCCATACACGTTGGGGTTTGTTCCCATCCCCACGTATGTGCGAAAGGTCTGCTCGTAATCGACTCCTACCTGCGCGCAGCCGTGCTGATGAATGAACGACACCGTCCCTTTCACCAGCTCAGTGATTTGTTTGGCAGCCTGTGTTGCGCAGGTGATCGTCGGCAAAATCAGTACATGGTTGCGTACGCCGACTCGTCCGTCCGCCCTCCGATACCCCCAGAACTTTCCGCTATCCTGCATAGCCATTGCGATCCCCCCTCCCTCGTTTTCCTTCCAGGTTGTGGACGTGGACATGCTCTCCTGCCTGGATCTCCCTGGTGGCTACACCGATCACTTCTCCATACTTGAGAATGTCCTCTCCCTTCCCGATTCCGACGACGGCAAATTTATGGCCAAACTCGATCGGATCTCTCACTGTGATTTGGAAGGCAAGGCCCTCACAAGAGACAGCAACCTCCGCTCCCGCGGCCAAAGGCTCCAAGGCGACCGCCACTTTGTCCTGCGGCTTCATCATCACTGTTTTGTACCTTTTCTCCATGCTCCTCTCCTCCTTTTCCGTCATCTGGCTGTGAGTCCGCCATCCGCCACGAAATTGCTGCCGGTGATGAAGGCAGCCTCCTCGCTCGCCAGAAAAGAAACCAGATTGGCGATCTCCTGCGGGGTTCCCATCCTTCCGATTGGTTGCCTTTGCTGCATTTGAAGCCTGGCCTTTTCCGGTTCGGGCTGTCCATCCAGGATTTTTTGAATCCAGGGAGAATCAACCGTGCCCGGCGAGACGGCATTTACGCGGATACCGTGTTCGGCAAAGTCGGAGGCGACGGATTTGGTCAATCCAATGATCGCCGCTTTTGACGCGCAATACCCGGCCCGGTTCAAGACGCCGACCATACCGGCCACCGACGCGATGTTGACGATGCAGCCTCGGCCTTCTTGTGCCAACATGTGCTTCACGGCGTATTTGCAGCCGAAAAAAGCTCCTTTGGCATTGACACTCATCATCGCGTCCCATTCGGCTTCTGTCTGCTCCAGCACCGTTCCCGCCTTGCCGATTCCCGCATTATTCACCATAATGTCAATTTTCTGATATCGATTGGCAATTTCCTGCAAAACGACCTCGACCTGATCCTCCTGGCTGACATCCAATCGAAAAAAAGCTCCCTGACCGCCATCCTGCTCCAAATCTGCGACCACTCTGCTTCCGCCACGCTCATCCAGGTCGCACACCACGACGAGCGCCCCGTCCCGGCCGAGCCTTTTTGCGATGGCTTCGCCGATCCCTGAAGCAGCCCCGGTGACGACGGCGACTTTCCCTTGCAGGTTTCTCATACGGGAAGACTCCCGGCCGCCTGGCTTTTAACCGGGTTGGCCAATACACCGATGCCCTCGATCTCGATCTCGATTCGGTCACCTTCCGCCAAGGTAAACTCATCAGGTGGGACGATGCACGTTCCCGTCAAAAGCACGGTGCCGTCAAAAATGGTGTTATCCTGCAAAAGATAGGATACCATTTCGTCGAATTTCCGCTTCAGTTGCGCCGTGCTCGCCGTGCCTTCCACCACTTTTTCCCCGGACCGGTAAATGCGGCAAACGATTCGGAAAGCGTAGGGATCGTCAACCGTTTCGGCCAAGCGGATGGCAGGACCAATTGAGCAGGAGCCTCTCCACATTTTAGCCTGCGGCAGATAAAGCGGATTTTCTCCTTCGATATCCCGGCAGCTCATGTCATTGCCCGCGGTATAGCCGACAATCCTTCCATCTCTTGACAGGACCAGGCCGAGCTCAGGCTCCGGAATCTGCCAGTTCGAATCGCTGCGCAAGTATACATCCTGATTGGGGCCTACGGTACGGGCAGCGGTCGACTTGAAGAAGATTTCCGGCCTTTTTGCCTCGTATACCTTGTCGTAAAAGGTCGTGCTGTCCAGCTTCCCGCCCGTCGCCTCGTAGTTTCGGGCTTCCTTGCTTCTTTCATAGGTAACGCCGCAGGCCCACACCTCGGCCGCTTCCAATGGCACCAATAGCTCCAGCTCCTCGAGCTTACCCTTGATGGGCTGTGAGTCAGCTATCGTTTTCAGGACCAAAGCCAGCGGGGTACTGTTCCGCTCATCCGCCTCCCTGACTAACTCCATAAAATCGCTTTGTGGCAACACGTAAACGAAAGATTCATCAGTTACTGCCGCTAATGTCGGGAAAGAGCCATCCCGCAAAAAACGTATGATCCTCATTGGTCAACCTCCAAATTGTTTTATATTATAGAATTGCGTTCTGATATAGACATGCCCGAAAGGCCGGGTCACGGATTTTGCAAGCCAATCCCGTAGCCCATTTGCCCGGACATCTCGTCAGCAGCGGTTTTCAGCAATTGCACGAAACGCTCGAGCTCCTGGTCATCCACACGGGACACGAGGGTGGATATGCTCACTGCGGCAACAACCTGCCCGCTGTGATTCCGGATTGGCGCGGCAATGCATCGAACTCCCGCCTCGTTCTCTTGGTTGTCTATGGCATAGCCCTGCCGTCGCACCCTCTCCAGTTCGCTGAGGAAGTCCTGTTCATTTGTAATCGTCTTGGGGGTCTGTGGGACGTATTGATAGCCATTCAAAATCTGCCGCAGTTCTTTTTCACTTTTCCAGGCGACAAGCGATTTGCCCACGCCGCTGGAGTGGACGGGAATCCTCCTGCCGATGCGGGAGTACAGGATTGTAGCCATGGGACCTTCCACTTTGTCGATATAGACCCCCTCTTTGTCGTCTAAAATGACGAGATGGGTGGTTTGCCCTGTTTTCGTGGACAGGTCTACAAGATACCGTTTGGCGACTTTGCGAATATCCAATCCATGGATGACGAAGTTCCCTCGTTCAAATAGCTTCATTCCCAGCCTGTATTTACCGTTCTCTGGGTTTTGGTCGATGTACCCCTGCACCTGCAGCGTTTTCAACAGGGAATGAACCGTGCTTTTGTGCAACTGCATGCGCTCGCTGATTTCCGTGATCTTCAATTCCATCTCCTGCTCGTCAAACAGATCAAGAATTTTCAGCGCGCGTTCCACAGCTTGAATAATCGGCATGCTATCCATCCTTTTACATAGTGATTACAGAGTTATTTGGAGTAATCTTACCATATAATCGGGACTGTTGAATCATCTTTTGCCGCCAATGCCAACAGCGGCGTCGCCCGACGAAGGGACGAGGTGACGTTTCTCACCGCAGGATTCGTTCCTGCTCCCCCGCGAGCTCCGACCAGTACGGGTACCCCTCGACATCTCCGGCTACCGTCAGGGCGCAGGCCCCCACTCGATTACCCAAGCGGACCGCATCCCGGTACGGCCAGCCCCGGAGCAGCCCTGACAGGAAGCCGGCGGCAAAACCGTCCCCTGCCCCGATCGGGTCAATCACGTGGGCGACCGGGAATCCGGCTACATACTCCAGTTCATTCGGCGTCGCAAGGTAAGCTCCGCGTTCCCCCAGTTTGATGACGACGGCCCGGGCGCCATTTTGCAGGAAGCGTTCAGCCATTCGCTCCGTTTCACTTTCACCGGTAAGGATCTCTCCCTCCTCCCATCCGGGGAGCACGATATCGCTTCTGCCCGCGAGATCCATCAGCACCTCCCTTGCCTCTTCCCGCTTCCACAGCTTCAAGCGGATATTGGGGTCGAACACGATGGTCACCCGATGTTTTCTCGCTTTTTCGATGGCATGGTACACAGCTTCCCTGCAAGACAGGCTAAGCGCCGGGGTAATTCCCGTCAGATGCAGGAACTTGGCCTTGGCGATCAGCTCCTCGTCAACGTCCCCCGGTTCCAGGTAGCTGGCAGCCGAACCTTTGCGGTAATAGTAGACTTTCGGCTCCCCAGCGGCCCGCCGTTCTTTGAAAAAAACAGCCGTCGGGTGGCGATCGTCAAACACCACCTGTGACGTGTCCACTCCTTCCCCGCGGATAAAGTTGCGGATGTACAGCCCAAACTCGTCGCTCCCCAGCCGGCTGACCCAGCTTACTTGATGGCCAAGCCGTGCGAGGCCGATCGCCACATTCGATTCCGCTCCTCCGATCGTCTTCTCGAAACGGTCGGCAAAGCGGAGGGGTCCGGCCGAAAGCGGGTTGAACAACACCATTGTCTCTCCGAAGGTGACTACGTCCATACGCGATCTCCTGTGACAGGCACCGCCGGGACCGCCAAGCCGGGGGCTCCTTTTTGCGAGGTTTTCAAGTCCGGTGCGTACCGCCGAATCATGTCGAGACCGATTCGGGCGCGGCGGACCCTTTCTCTGCACAAATCGATCGACGTTTTTTCCAGATGGGTGCCGGACGGATAGATGTTGGGTGAATTGCGCAGTCCGAATTTGATGTAGACGGGAGCGGCCACCCGGATGATCTCTGGTATTTCATAGTGACGGATGAACCCGCCGATGTCGTCCGGCGCTTCCACATAAATGTCGATCGGGATGTCGCCGGCTTGCCGGATCGCGGCCAGACGAGCCAGTGTCAGGTCGGTGGGAACATTGTACGTACCGGCCCCGATTTGTTCGACCAGGCGAATCGACACGGGGTTTGCCTGCGCCATCTGGACGGAAACCTTCACGACGAGATCTCCGGGCAGCTCTCCCGTTTTCCTGAACTCGTTGACCAGCCACAGCAGCCCCTCATCCGCGACCAGTATACTGCGGATTCCCATCCTGCATGCCCGTTTGATGTCTTCTATGGCGTAGACAAGCTGATCCATCCCCTGGGAGCGAAGTCCGGCGATCTTCCCGGCGCTGGCCCAGGTCATCGGCGTGATATCCCACGTCCCTCTTGGCCCGACAAATAAGCTTACCTCGAGATTCTCCCGTCGCCCGATATGCGCCATCTGTTCCAGCTCTTCGTCAGTCAAAAGCATGATCCCGCTCCCCTGCGATACCCGGTGGATCGTCACACCGTACGTTTCGCACGCGCCTACCACCGCTTCAAACGAGGCAGGCCCTTCGACACTCGGTATTTCCACTCGGTACTGCGCCCCGTCCGGAAACGTTTTGGCGGAACTGGGCAAATCGTGGCAATCACCCGGTGGAAATCCCAATCTCTCCATCATCTCGCGAGTATGTTTCATAGTCCGCTCCCCCTCTCCTCAGCCTGCTGCATGAATGAGACCTCCGCCCGATAGTCCAGCACCGCTTCCTCCCAAATGCTCAGCGGCACGACGCCATTGGCCGCATCCGTATGTCCTGTCATCCGATTGGCGGCAGCCACCTGCCTTTGACGCGTGCGGATGGCGGAAAGCCGCTGCTCTGCTACCAGGGCTCTCTGCGCCTTGATGTGCCCGAAGGAAAAGTCCAGTCTGCCGCCGCAAAACGCCTCTTCCTCGAGGAAATGGATTTGCCGCTCTCGCAGATTCAGGTACAAGAGATCTCCCGTCTGCAAATACAAAATCCCTCCACCCTCGGATGCTTCCGGGGTCATATGCCCGATCGCGGCCCCATACGTCACCCCGGAGTACCGTCCGTCACTAATCAGCGTCGCCAGCCGCTTCAGGTTGCGGTTGGCATTGATATGCTGCATCGGGGTAAACATCTCGGGCATTCCGAAGGCTACCGGCCCTTGGCCGGAAATGACGACGCAGATCTTCAGCACACCGTGGTCCACCATTCGGTCAAACAGCAGCTCGTAGGAGAGAGTAAGCCAGTCTTCCACATGCTGGGGAGCATTGTGCCTGAGCACGGCTACCAAACTTTCCCGTGTGAAGTTCCTTGCTCGTTTCACCTTTTCCAGCAACTGCGAATCCAACAGGCTGCGGTTGGCTTCCTCTTCGTTCTCGTAATAGAGGACGAATGCCGCCTTCCGGTCAAACTCGTCCAGCTGACTTGTCGTCATTCCGCTGATTTTCACAACCGCACTTTCAAAAAAATTGCCAGTCAACACATCTACTCCGCTGAACGGACGGCGCGGTGCGGAAAGGATGATCGGGTTTTCTTTCACATGCGCTGCAGACAAGCGGGCCTGGCCCGCCAAACGCTCCCGCCAGGACGTACCTGTAACCGTAGGCGCATCAACATCCATCGGCACGCCGTTTTGCATCAGCTCGTAAAACAAGGTCTCCATCCCTCTGCTGCTGCCTCCGCAGCACTGCATCGCCAGTGCGAAGATATCGCGCCCCTGGGTCAAGCTGTAGTCGAACAGGTCTGGCACGGGATGCTCATGGTGGATCCGATCCAATTCCCCGAGGTCGAATCGGTAGCCGCCGTACAGCATGGCCGCCACGAGATGCATCATCAGGTTCGTCGATCCGCCTGACGAGCTGTGGATGCGGACCGCATTTCTGATGTTGGCCGCCATCACATGGGCCGTGCCGAATGCCGGCTGGTTGATCATCGCCGCCAGGCTGTCAACGGCCTGGTTCACCTGATCCTGGGTCGGCGGTGCGGTCAACAGCTCGACAGCTGGATGAACCAGTCCCAGACCGGCGACGAGATGGCGGGAGCTGTTCCCCGTTCCGTTGAAAGCGCAAATTCCCCCTTTTCCGTCACACGTGGCGACGGCCAGACGCTGCTCGTACTCTTTATGCTGTGTTTTGCTGATGATCCCTCTGTCTACCGCCCGCTCCAGCACGCCTTGGAAAGCGGTGTTGGACGAACATTGCAAAATGTACGCCAGCGCATCCCGCAAATCGTCGGCAATGTCCCTCGCGCCTGTCTCTTCCGCCTTCTTCGCGACCCGCTCCAATTCGGAAAACAGATCAGCAGGAATGGTCCCTCCTTGCAGTACGTGCGCGGGGGCAAATGTGGCAAAAAATGGTACTTCTCCCCGATACCGGCGAATCCGATCCAGATGGGCCAGCGCGCTGACCACGCCGAGCGGTTGCTTGTCACAGCCCTGGATGACAAATGCGCCGTGGTAGCTGTGCGCCTCGATCTGGTTCACCACCATTTGCGCGACCGCGTTGCGGCTTTGCAGCGAATAGCTCATGCCCTGGTTGCTCTGCGCCGTCCCGTCGCACATGACCGGAGTAGAAAAATAGAACGGGACTCCGCCATTTTGCCAGATGCGGATCGCCGCCCGGCTGGATGTCTGAAAATCCATGATATGGGCAGGATGGTCCGGGGAACCGCCGATGATGGCGATGCGGGGCGCATTTTCCTCCAGCCGGTTGTAAATTTCCTCCAATGTCCAATCAGGCGCCGGTCCCTCATAGGAGGAGCCGAGGATTTGCTTTGAACGATCCAGCAAACCAGCTACGCATATCGGTTCGTTCGCTTTACCCTGGACGTTGTCCCGATATGGATTGATCCAGCTGTGGATCGGCGGAAATGGTTTGGACATGGTTCGCACCTCCTTCTGACTTAACAGTTTTGCTTCGAATCGGCCATCACTTGTGTCACACTGCCGTCTTCATAGCCCCACACGGGCTTCACCTGATACAGCTTGAAGGCCGTTTTCTTCATCCTCTCACCTGCTTTACTTGCCTGTATGGGAAAAGTCCATGACTACCGGTTCCGACAGCACCTCGATGTCCATCCTCTCCCTTGCCTCGGGCAACAGGCTTTCGGAAATCCAGATGTCCCGTACCTGCAGCGTATTTTCGATGCGGACAAGCCGTACACAGTTCAGATCGAAGGCGTTGCATGTCTTGATCGCCGCCTTCACGGCCAGCTCTCCTGTGTTGAGAAACATCGGCAGCTTGACCGTGCCGACCACCGTGCTGGTCAAAGCGTTCGCGTACCCTTTCACCCAGTCGATCTCTTCGAACACCCGCCTCGTCGTGATGTCGGCCAATCCGATTCCGTTGGCGTTTCCATGTGTTTTTTCGGTCAAGCCGAGCACCACTGTCCGCACAGCTTCCACCCCTCCGCTCGCGTAGGGCGTGGCAAAACGTCCGGTAATATTGGGGTCCATGCCGTCACCTGAGATGTCTTTGCCGATTTCGTCAATCACCAGCACATCGAGCGGGTCGAACAGAATCTTGGGCATCAGCGTTTTTGCCTCGACCAACAGCTTTGGCTCTTCCTCGTCAAGTCTTTCGGCAGGAATCACGACTACCTTGGCGGGCCGGTCAAACGCATTTTCGATCGTCCCTACGCCAAAAATGATGGGCGTTTTGGCGATCATCACCTGGGCCATTTCCCTAACGTGCTCTGCCATGTACTTGAAGCTGTATGCGTGGGCAGCCTCTGCTCCCCTTTGTTTGCCAAGGCCGATCGTGATCATTTTTATCAATCCGCTCTCCACCGGCCCGCGGAATGCGGTATGGGGCTTGATCCGGTTGATTACGATGATCTTGTCCGCCTGATAAGCGTTTTTGTCGATGTAGATGGGCAAACCATTTGGCAGACTGGCCACCTGGGCGACCTCCATACTGGAGTGGATCGGCGCCTGGACAAACGATTCGGTGACCCCCAGTGATTCCAGCACTTCCTTCTGTCCTGCAGCCGTCGCTCCGCCGTGGCTGCCCATCGCCGGGACGATGAACGGATCTCCTCCCGCCTCTTTGACCGCCGTCACCACTTCCCGCGCAATCGTGGCAATCTCGGTGACGCCACGGCTCCCGACCGCAATCGCCACCCGGTCCGCCGGCGCTATGCGCGACAACACGCCGGAGCTTCTGAGCGCCTCACGAACCTTTAGCGCCACATCCGGCAGCTCGGGAGCATGGAAATGTTGCCTCACCTTGGCCATCCGGGGGAGAGGGATATCCCGAAGCAGCTCTTCGATAACCTGCATGTGCCGATCCTCCTTTACTTCCGAACCTTGGCGACCTCGTCGTACATCTCCTTGACGAGCTCCTCACCGATCTCTTTGGCGAATTTATCGATCACGGGCTTGATGACCTCCTGCATGCGCGCCATTTCTTCCGCCAATACCTCATTGGCCTTCATGCCTGCCGCCTTTAAATCTTCGAGCGCCTTTTGATTCTCGCTGAAGTTCAACTCCCGCTGGTATTTTCCCGCCTCGACAGCCGAATCGCGCAAAATTTGCCGCTCCTCTTCGGAGAGCTTATCCCGGAACTTTTTGCTGACAAGGAACACGAACGGAGTATAGACGTGCTTCGTCAAGCTCAAATAGCCCTGCACTTCGTTGTATTTGTTCGATTTGATCGTAGCGAGCGGATTCTCCTGCCCATCAACGGTGCGGCTTTCCAGCGCGCTGAACACTTCGGAGAACGCCATCGGCGACGGATTGGCCCCCAATGCCTGGAACGCTGCGAGATGGACCTGATTCTGCATGGTGCGGATTCTCAGTCCTTTGAAGTCTTCCGCTTTTGCCACCGGATGCTTGCTGTTCGTCAGGTTGCGGAACCCGTTTTCCCAATATCCGAGCCCGATCAGGTTATGGGCTGGCAGTTTCTCAAGCAGCTTCTGGCCCACTGGACCGTCCAGCACGGCATGCGCTTCCTTCTCTTCATTGAAAATGAAGGGGAAGTCAAAAACCGCGTATTCCTTGATGTCACCAACCAACGGCGAAGTGGAGGGAATTGTGATCTCCTGCAGACCGGCTTGCAGGGCTTCCGTCATTTTTTTGTCATCCCCAAGCTGGGCGGCGTAGTACGGCTGCACCTTCAGCTTTCCTCCGCTCTTTTGGTCGACTAGCTCCGCGAATTTTTTCAGTCCCTGCCCCTCCGGGTGATCCTCATTCAACCCGATCCCCGCTTTGATCGACCGCTCTTGTATCCCTGTGGCAGGAGTCTGCGGAGAAGACGTCGCTGCGCTTCCTCCCGATCCGCCGCAGCCTGCCAGCAAAAGCAGTGCGGGAACAGTACAGCCGATAACCATGTTTCTCAACCACTTTTTCACAAAAATCCCCCCAACGTTTGACTTTCACACCCGTTTACACCAGGGCCGCATAGCGAGCTTCTGGACAGCACTCCTGCAGAGGAACGCTTGCTTTCACTTCATGGTTGACCAAATATTTCGGATACTCGCCGTGAAGCAGGACATCAACCACGCCCATCGCCGCTTTGGCCCTCATTTCTGCGGCTGCTTCTTCCGAGTACCAGGCGACATGCGGCGTGAGGATGACGTTATCCATCGAAAGCAGCGGATTGTCCGTGTCGATCGGCTCACGCTCGACCACATCCAGAGCCGCACCAGCGATTTTCCCCGTCCTCAGCGCATGGATCAGCGCCTGCTCGTCAATCACAGGTCCGCGCGACGTGTTGATGACAATCGCGGATTCCTTCATGGCAGCGAACTGCCCAGCTCCCATCAGCCCTTCTGTCGCTTCCGTCAGCGGAGCATGGACGGACACGATATCCGCGTCCGCACAAAGCTGATCGAGTGTCACGATCTGCACTCCGTATGAAGCTGCCACCGCTTCCGGCACATACGGGTCAAACGCGATGACGCGAAGTCCGAGCGGTTTCACTTTCTCGGCCAATGCCTGCGGAATCTTCCCGAATCCGACCAGCCCGAGTGTCTTGCCGCGCAGTCTCGCGATCGGCTGCGTCACCTTGAAGTCCCAGACGCCGTTTTTCACGGCTTGATTGGCGACGACAACCTTGCGCGTCCAGGCGAGGATCAAGGCAAGCGCGTGATCCGCGACTTCATCCATGCAGTAATCCGGCACGTTGGCCACACAGATCCCTTTTTCCGTGGCTGCCCCCAGATCGATCGTGTTTACTCCTACTCCGTAGCGGGTGATCACTTTGCAATTCGACAGATTCTCAATGACTTTGCGGCTGATCGGGGCGTATTGGTTGATCAAGGCGTCTGCGTCACGACAGGCGGCGATCACCTCTTCCTCCGTCCGGCATTGCACTGCTACGAGCTCGATCTGTTCGCTGCTAAGCACCTGCTCTTCATACCGCAGATCGGCGTACTCCCAATCCGTCACGACGACTTTCCATTTGCGCATGCATGTCTCCCCCTTAGATAAACCATTGTAGTGGCACCGTCACAAGCGACGGGAACAGGATCAGCAAAAAGAGAATCAGGATCTCCACCAGCAAAAACGGCCAAATTCCCTTCATGATGTCTTCCATGCCGATCTTCCCTACCCCACAGGCGACGTTGAGTACAGTCCCGACCGGCGGTGTCAACAAACCGATGCAGTTGTTCAGGATAAACAGAACGCCAAAGTAGATCGGATCGATGCCCGCCTTGATGATGATCGGCATCAGGACTGGCGTCAGGATCAATATGGTCGGTGTCAAATCCATCGCGGTGCCCACCATCAAGACGATCACGTTGATCACGATCAACAACAGCAGCGGACTTTCGATCAAAGGCCCCAACATATCAGTCAGCAGCACCGGAATGTTCGCCACCGTGATCAACCAGGCTGAGACCATCGCCGCCGCGGCAAGAAACATCACAACGCTCGTTGTCTTGGCGGAAGCGACCAAAATGGAGTAAAGCTTCTCTATTTTCAACTCCCGATATACAACCACGCCGACAAACAGCGCGTAAAAAGCGGCAACGACCGCAGCTTCAGTGGGAGTGAACACGCCGCCGCGAAGACCGCCGACGATAATGACGGGGAGAATCAGCGCCCAGACTGCTCCCTTCGTCGCGTCCAGGATCTCTCTCCGCGATTTGCGAGGATACACGTCGAATTGTCCCTTTCTGACCACCAGTTTCCAGGTGACCATCAAACCGATGCCGATCATGAGACCCGGGACAATTCCGGCCATGAACAGCTTAGTGATCGAGACCCCGCTGGTCACGCCAAAGATAATCATCGGAATGCTCGGAGGGATGATGGGAGCGATGATGCCGCCCGCGGCGATCAGTCCGGTTGAACGGTTTCGGTCATACCCCGCCTTTACCATCATCGGGATCAAAATGGCCCCCAGTGCTGCGGTGTCGGCCACAGCAGAGCCGGACAGCCCCGCAAACAAGATGCTCCCCATGATCGCCACGTAGCCCAATCCGCCGCGGATGTGGCCGACCAGCGCCAAGGCAAACGCGATGATCCGTTTGGAAATGCCGCCCGCGTTCATCAGCTCTCCCGCGAGGATAAAAAACGGAATCGCCATCAGCGGAAAGTTGTCCGCGCCATTTATGAGGTTCTGCGCGATAATTTGGCTGTCGAAAATATCCATGTACACCATCAGGGCGACACCGCTGAAGAGCAAGGCGAAGGCAATCGGCATACCCAGTGCCATCACTGCCAGCAGGGACCCAAGAAATATACCCAGCGTCATCTATCTCCCGCCCTCCTGCACGACTTGTTGGCTGGACGCCAGCAGTTCTTCTTCGGATTCCCGCCCCCGGACAAATTCCTCGACAGACCGGTGTCCAAACAACACCCGGTACAGATTGGAGATGATGACGATGGCCATACACACGCTCATCACGATCCCGATCCCGTACACGTACCCGAGCGGCAACCCGGTTGCCGGGGCGGAGCTGTTCAGGTTGATCAGCGTCATTTTCCAGCTGCCGTCAAGTACGAGCCAAAGCACGTAGAGAAGCAGTCCGTTGGTGATCACAAACACCAGTTTTTTCATCCTAGGCGAGAGTCTCTTGACGAGCATGTCGACGGACAGGTGCTCATTGTCTTTCAATGCGCCGATGGCTCCCAGAAAGATCAGCCAGACGAACAGAAAGCGCGACATCTCTTCCGACCACGTAATTCCGGAATTGAATAAATACCGCAATACGACGTTTCCGAAAACAAGAATAGCCATGAATGCCAACGATAACGCAATCGTGCCATTCAGCAGTACCTTCAGGATTTTCGAAGCTTTCTGCACCGGATTTCCCTCCTTTTTCATCACTTTGCCTCCGCTTTGATTTTCTCCACGATTTCCTTCGCCCATGGATGCTTTTAATAGATGTCGTCATAGAGCGGCCCTGCCGCTGACTCCATCGCCCGTCTGAACGAATCGTCCGGCTCCGTGAATTTGATCCCCTTTTCCTGCAGGAACTTCTTGTCGTCCTCGTAGCTCTTTTCCAGCAGCTCCCATTCGTAGTCGGCGGATGCCTTCGCCGCTTCCTCGATGATCGTTTGCTGGTCGGGAGTGAGCTGGTTCCACAGTTTGGCGTTGATGATATACAGATTGGGACTGAACATGTGGCGGGATTCCAGCACATCCGACTGGACTTCATACCAGCCGGAAGCCCTCAACGTGGCAATCGGGTTGTCCTGGCCGTCCACCACTTTTTGCTCGAGTGCCGTGAACACCTCGGAGATCGGCATCGGAGTGACATTGGTACCCAGCAGTTTGCCCAATGTGATGTAGTTCGGTATGTTGGGCATTCTCACACGCAGCCCTTTGAAATCGTCCAGGCTGGCAATCGTTCTGTTGCTGGAAAACATCCGGAAGCCATTGGCGCTCCAGGCAAGCGGGTGAACACCGTGTTTGCTTTCCAGTTCCTCGGTCATCTCTTTGCCGATCGGTCCCTGAAACACTTTCTTGGCATGGGCGAAATCTTTGAACAGAAACGGCCATTCGCCCACTGCCATCTTGGGGATGTCGGCCTGCATGATCAGACCTGGAATGCCCATTTCGATCGTCCCGTTGCGCACACCGTCGTATAATTCCTTTTCCGCACCCAGCTTGCTGTTGTCGTAAATTTGCACCTGCAGTGTACCATCGGACTTCGCTTCCACAATCTTTTGAAACTTTTCCCGCAGGGCGACGTTTTGCGGGTGGTCCGTGGCGAAGTAGTTGGCGACCTTCAAGATGTGCGCCTTGGCCGCTTGGGTTCCTCCTTCGCTTGGTGTCACGCTGGCTGGCGACGACTGTCCCCCGCACCCCGAAAGGATAACGGCTGTGGACAGAAAGAGCCCCGGGAAGATTCCCCACCTTTTTTTCATGATTCATCCCTCCAATTTGTATGGATCATTGCGGTTCCTCCACTCCGGCCCTTAGCTCGGGGATCAGATCGGGAGGCACCTGTCCTTGCACGGCTGCGACCAGGTTTTTCGCCGCGGCCATCGCCATGGCAAACCTCGTCTGACGCGTCGCCGATCCGATGTGGGGAAGCGTCACCACATTGGGCATGGCGAGCAAGGGGTTGGCCGGGGAGACGGGTTCCTCGTCAAAAACGTCCAGACCCGCCCCCCAGATCTGTTTTTCCCGCAGCGCTTCGATCAAAGCCGCCTCGTCCACCGTTTTTCCCCGCGATGTGTTGATGAAGATCGCCGTTTCCTTCATCAGGGCGAATTGCTCGCTGCCCATGAGGTGCGTCGTTTCTTTCTGGAGCGGGACCATCAAGACGACAAAATCGGATTCCCTTAAAAGGTCCGCGAGCTGCCGGTAGGCGACACCCAGCTTTTCCTCCGCTTCCGGTTTGCGTCTCCGGTTGTAATAAAGCACCTCCATGCCAAAACCGAGTTTCCCCCGCCTGGCGATTGCTTCGCCGATTCTTCCCATACCGATGATGCCCAGCGTCTTATGGTGCACATCCACTCCAAACAATCTCTCATCGCTGGTCCTCTCCCATTTCCCTTCCTTTACGTGCCGATCCAGCTCGGGAACCCTTCTGGCTGTGGACAAAATCAACGCGAAAGCCAGATCCGCTACCGTCTCGTCCAGAACGTGCGGCGTGTTCGTCCCCATGACGCCCCGCTTCTTCATCGCTGCGAGGTCCATGTTGTTGTATCCGACCGACACATTGCTGACCACCTTCAGTCTGGGAGCAAGTTCGAGCAGCTCGCCATCGATGCGTCCGCCCACCGTCAACAACCCTTCGGCATCGGAGATTTCCTCCAGCAGCCGTTCGCGGGGAATCGGCTCCCTTTGGTCCCATTTTCCATAGGCGCAATGCGCCGCGATGTACGCCTCCACCTCCGCAGGTACCGTGGTGGCGAGATAGACTTTCGGTTTCATGGCAGGCCTCCCGGAATGTCGTATTAACGATTTGCTTCCTCGATTGGATTTTTGACGATAATTAAATAACATAGTTTGTCATGATTTCATGCATAAACGGAATGAAAAACACGACAACGGCCGCATATAGACGCAAATGAGAATTCATGTGTGAGAAGAGAAAAGATCATGCATTGTTTGTTTTACAATATAAAACACAGTTTTGAAGTTTTGCTTTAAAAAAAGTTTACTTTAAAAAAAGCCTTCTCCTGTTGAACTGAAAGCGTTGTCAATTCATGAAAAAAGGCAGGATTTGATACAACTCAACACTCTTGTTTTACATTATAAAACCAGGTTCTGATATTTCACTAAAAAATAAAGCGCTTGTTGCGTCGTTATGCGGATTTAAATATTCAATCAATTCATTCTTTTCTGTTAACAATTATACTAGCTGGTACTCAAAATCATGTCAACGTATTTTTTCCAAGTTCTTCTCCTTTACAGGTACAAGCTACATTATCGGTACCAGCTACAATCACAGCTACATTCAGGAAAATCGTCAAAAACAGAAAGGACCCATATGAGGTTACTTTTTCAAAAGTCCCTCTTGTGGGTCACAGTTCACCATACAGCGCAGGGTGATTATTTGGCTAGATTATTTGGCTAGATTATTTGGCTAGCTTTTTTGTCTGGCTTTTCTCCGACACTCTGCCGAAAAACGGTCAGAGCCATGTGAGGCCGCCCTCGCTTCTAATGGATATCGTGCTTTTTGAAGTTTCCGCCTCTCACTTCTGCTACATCGTACACCATAACAAAGGCACTCGGGTCAATGCCCTGGATGATTTCTTTCATTTTGCTTTCTTCCAATCGGTTGATCACGCAAGTAATTTCTTTGAACTGCTCGTTGGAATATCCGCCTTGTACGAGATTATATGTAGCACTGCGCCCCAAGCGGACACGAATGGTCTCTACCATGTCTTCGGGATGTCTGGTAATAATTTTAAACGTTTTTGCTCCGCTTAAACCTTCTTCAACGATATGTATCACTTTTGAGGCGATAAAATAAGCAATCCCGGACAAAATAGCCCCCTGAAGGCCGAATACGCTCGAGACGACGATAAACACGAACGTGTTCAGGAATAAGATAAGATCGCTTGTACCGAAAGGCAATTTTCGGGAAAGCAAAACAGCCAACATATCAATACCGTCCAATGCTCCACCATTCCGTAAGGCCAGACCCATTCCAAAGCCGATAATAATTCCGCCGACAACGGTTACCAGCAGCGTATCGCCTTCGATGATGGGCGTGATGTGATGCATGACTGCAGTGCCGACGGCCAGTGAGGCAATGCCGATGACGGAATAAATCGCAAAGCTTTTTCCGATTTGCTTGTATCCTAAAAATATAAACGGAATATTAAGAACCGCGATTAAGAGTCCCAGCGGCAATCCGATCAGCTCTGATCCAACGATGCTTAAACCAGTCACGCCGCCGTCGGATACGCTGTTCGGAATTAATACGGCTTCGAGTCCATAGGCGGTAATAAATGCGCCGATGATCACAGCTAGTCCTCGTAAAATTTTTTTCAATATGGCTGGTTTTTTTTGTTCTGTCTTCATCTAACAACCTCATTTCGTTTTATCGTAGCAGCTTTTTGTTGTAATTTGCAGGATTGCTTCAGCTTGTAGTATCTCCCATTCTCTACGTTGCCAGTGCAATAAGCTCAGTGGCTTTTTGTATACTTGTATACTTGTATACCACTGGAGCCACCTGCTCATTGCTTATGGTATTTTCTAAGGCGTAATCACCCCCGTCACGGACTACTTTTTAGAGCTTTCGGTAATCGCAACTCTTTCAATGTGGCCATAGAACCTTACGAGCCAATCTTTTAAACAACAAGTTCGATTTACTTGCCGATAGCTTTAACGATTCTTTTCATGCTCTCTTTGGTGTTTCAGATAGCGTCCATCTTCCGTTTATGTATGGTGACAAAAAGATCAACTCGTATTTCGCACACGAAATATATTGCTATAATTTATTAGCGATGTCAAATATCAATTGGTTCATTATGTATTTGCATATCTCCTTCGGTACTTACGGTTTGGTTCTCCGATTGGTCTGTAATGGTAAATTTCAGTAGATATGCTGCGCTCAAGGAGTTCTTATTTTTTCTTTTTTAATGATGAGTATGAACGACCAGCGGAAGCGGACTGGAAATCCGCGCATTCACCACTTTCCCACCATCTCAGATGGATAGTACTTATTATAGTAATAAACTTGCTGTCTGTAACAAGAAAAAAGCCTTGATTACCAAGGCTTTCGAGTTATCTGTCATGGTGATCTGGACTGGTTTTGAGCCAGCGATCCCCTCAATATTCTTCTTTCTCCTCAGCTACTTTTAAAAGTGGGGTAAAAAACTCATTCGGTGTGTACGAGTGGTTAGTTTTCTCCCATCTCCTCATGAAATAATTTTCTAATTCTTTGTCTACACAAAAAATAAAACAACCTTTTTGTCCGCGCGTCATCAATGTTCTGTAGGTATTTCGAATGATTTCATCTGCAAGTCGCATGGCTTCATCCGGGCTACTCTGCAGCATTTTTTTTAAACCCTTGAGTGAACTGTCTGTCTTAGCTCTTTTTGTATAATCAGTTTGTACTTGTCCGTCTCGAAAAATCAGATCTTCCCCAATAATCACTCCAACATAATCAAATTCTAGGCCTTGACTTGTATGAATACATCCAACCTCACGTATAGAATTCTCATTAATGGCCCACGTATCAGAATTAGCCAGGTTCCAACTCATCCCAAAATCATATTCAGCTAGTTCGATATCATGGATATTCGGATTGTTTTTACCCTCTTTTTTCCAGTCCCAACAGTAGCCAGCAACTAATCGAGATCGATTATTCACTTGATTTCGCTTTTCAATTTCTCTACGCAACAAATTAGGATCTGAAAAAACACGAAACTCATAGTTACTTCCAAAATAATCGGAATTTGCTGTTTCGCGAATTTGTAATACGTCATCAATCCATGCTAAGTATCCATCTGAACCATTGCAACGAAACTGAGATTCTAACCGTACCTTTGTTACAACAGCCTCATTTGCGATGGAAAACTTCTCTATCGCGTCAATACTGCCAATATCTTTTAAGGTTACACGTTGTCGTTCATCTATGAAAAATATTGCAAGTTTTGAGGCATAAATGATTTCTTTAATTTGATTGTCGCCAAGGTTCTGAAACATTCCAGACTTTTCATTAAGACGATGCGCTTCGTCCACAATCAAGACATCAAACTCATCACACTCCGATTGAATGTAACTCCCGGATCCCTTGAAGAGATTATCAATATGACTTTTACGATAATCTTGTTTTAATTTGCTTGCGTAGATATTTCTAGGAGCAGCATTTTTCGTAGCGTACTGGCAAACTAAATTGCGTTTGGTTAATTCAACAAGTAAATTGATGGCCAGCACTGATTTTCCAGTCCCAGGTCCGCCTTCCACGATCAACACGTTTTTCTGATTCCTTCTTATTGATTCATTCGCCAATTGAAGCGCTGTTTCATAGACAATTTCTTGATCGTCAATCATTATGAACTCTTGATTGCCTTTTAACATATTTGTCAATGATTCTTGTAGCGATTTAGATGGTCGCAGTCGTCCATTTTCAATTTTATAGAGGTTTTCTTTGTTATCTCCATACTTAATATAACGTTTGATAAAAGCTCTTAATTTACCAGCATCTCCTTTTATAAATAAAGGGGCTTGGTCTATGTAAGCTTGGTACATTTTATCTGTGAGCGGATCATCTTCACCAGCATCTAAATAGTTATGTAAGTAAGCGCATGGATACAACTCAATATCATCATTTTGAATGTTTTCATTATAGTCCTTAATTAAGGCAGCATAGGACCAAGCCTGATAAGCAGGATGTGGTGTTTCAACAACTTTACGGTTCATAGCTGTTTTCACAACACCATCTTTCCCCTCCACTTTTTCAATGCTTTCCCATTGCTTCAATTCAATAATAACAACCGACCCTTGGTGGTCACGATCTGAACCAGATAATAGAAAATCTACCCTTCTAGATGTATAAGGAACTTTATACTCAATAGCTACCCCAGCATCCGCGGGTATCTCATTATCATTTAGTACCTTATACATGTACTGCATAGAATTGTTCCAGGCCCGAATCTCACTCTGATTGATACGACCAATCTTGGCTTGGTAATTCCTACTTATGTTCTGTACAAGCTTGTCATGAAAAACATCCTCAAGAAATTCGTTTTTTGTTGCTTCATAAACAATCATTTTGTTCACCTTATTTTATTAATCTCAGAATTTTCTTAGATAGATAGCCTACTTATTCCAAACATGTGGAGTGCGTAATATTGATGGAATGGAGGGGCGAGCCTAAATAGGCTACGCCCCCTGTTTTAGTGGGTTTTGAAAGTTGTAAGTAATTTCGATTGAACCGTCGTCGTGAATGTCAATACGGTTAATCATCTTGTGAATCATGTCTCGAAGAATTTCCTCGTTGTTTACATCAAGAGCCGCAAATTTCATCAGCTCAGCCTTAAACGCCGATACTCGCGATTCCGTATCGTTTTCGTTGGCAATTTCAGTTTGAAGTCGAGCAATTCGTTCTTCTAATGCTTGGCGTTCGTTATTAATTGCCCCGCAGCAAGCATTGAACAACTCCTTATCGATCTCGCCGCTTGTCCATTTCCTCGTAAGCTGAACGATTTCTTTATCTAACTTGCCGATTTCTCGTTGAACTTTTTCGAGTTCCTTAACTGCGTTATTTTTTCTCACTCCTGCTCGTTGAATGGTTACGTCAACTAGAGATTGCATGTTAAGCGAGTTATCAATCAGTTCTTTCAGGTTGTCTAGTACAACTTGTTTCAGGACGTTATGCTTGATGATGTGAGATGAACATTTTTTCGAGCCGTTTTTCTGGTATGTAGAACATACATAGGATTGACGGTCGTTCTTAAAGTTCATCCCCGCGCCGCAGTCTGCACAGTACGCGACTCTCGCAAACAACGATTTTCGACCTCTTCCCCTGAACACTCGTTTAGCCTTCTCCTTCATTTTCTCCTGTACGGCTTCAAACTGCTCGCGAGAAATGATAGGTTCATGGGTGTTAGGAACGACAATCCAATCATTCTCATCGATCATATGCCTTTTCTTGTAGCCCTTCTTTTGAAGATGGATTTTATCATTGCTGTCTACTTTCGAACGTCCTTGCACCAAGTCGCCCGTATAATGGCGATTGGTAAGAATTAGCCGAAGCGAGGAGTCGTGCCACTTGGTTCCGTTCTTTCTGGAAGGAAGAATGCCTTTATCATTCAGATAATTGGCGATTGCCTGAACGCCCATTCCTTCGTTCAGATACAAATTGAAAATCAACTGAACGGTCGGGGCGTGAACAGGATTCGGAACTAATTTGCCAGGTTTTACTTTGTCGTAACCGAAGGGAGGCGTACCGTGAAATTTTCCTTCTCGCGATTTCACGGCAATGCCCCAACTGACGTTGTATGATGTATCCTCGCTCTGTCGTTGATTGACCGCAGAAATGACGGCCAACACCATTTCGTCGTTTATTTCCCCTTCTCTCGATGAAAACAAGGTTACATTATGGCTGTGAAGGGTTCGGACGATATGCAGAGTGTCTGCCGTGTCTCTCGACAATCTCGATAAGGCTTTAATAAGAACGACATCGAACAATCCTCGTTCTGCATCCCGCAACAACCTTTTTAGGCTTTCGCGGCGGGCTGTGCTTGTCCCGGTAATGCCTTCATCTGCATAAACGTCTACAAGTTCCCAGCCTTTTTCTTTTATGTGGTTTTCAAAGTACGATACCTGACTTTCCAGACTATCCTTCTGGCTGTCGAGGCTAGTGCTAACCCTTGCATAAATAGCACATCTCATGCGCATTCTCCCCCTCTGGAAGCATGTTTTTGAGATGTGACAGTATTCGCTTGTCCATTATCGTATGACTGCTCGATCAGCGTGTCAATACGTGCTTTCAGTAATTCAAGCATTAAGGTTTGCAGATTATTGTCGCTAGAGAAATTCCGAGATACTTTCATGATTTCCCTCCGTAGGTTTTCTCGCCTTCTCTATCGCGGCAGGTGTCTAAATAATTGCGATGGACTGCTTAATTTTGATTTCCAAAAAGGGAGTGCAAAAGTATAACCCATCTAATGGCTGTAACAATCAGGAAAGAAGTTCATTTTTTCTAGATGAAATCGGGCAATTTTCCATACATAAGATTACATTTTATCCTGAGAAACCTTAAAAAAAGGTAGCCTTCGTTCTGCCGCCCTCTCAGTTAAAGTAACCGCTTCGTGGATTATTTTTCGTTAGAAAAAATGTTGTGTTTATACAACGCTTTGTTAATATTGCCGAGCCTTTTCTTATATTGAGATTGCAACCAATTCAAACCGAAGGGGCGGTGCTCGATGGAACGCTTTTACACCATTCGAGAAGTTATGGAGATTTTGCAACTTTCGTATACAACCGTTTACGGAATGTGTGCCAACGGTACTCTCTCCAGCGTCAAGGTAGGCGGTTCAATCCGCATACCGCAAGAGAGTCTAAGAAAATTCATACTGGAAAACACGAAGGGAGGTCAAAAAAATGGATGACATGGAAAAGTTCTTGGGCCGCTTATATTCTGCCGAAGATGTCGCAACCCTGTTGAACATTGAAATGGTCACATGTTACAAGTGGCTTCGAGAGGGGCGAATTAAAGCCATGAAATTGGCTAATACCCTATGGCGTGTCAGAGAAGCGGATTTAAGAGCATTTATTGAGCAGTCCATTGAGGAAGGGAGACGTTAGGCATGGAGAGATACTACACGCTATCTACAATCTCTCGGAAACTTTCAGCCTCGAATAAAACCCAATTCGTGACGGAAGACACGGTGTGGAAATGGGTTAAGCAAGGAATTCTGAAAGCCGAACGAGTGCCTGATAATGTTGTTGACTGGGGAAAATACCCTTATTGGGTTGAGGAAACCCAATTGCAAGCCGTTTTGCAAAGCATGGGGTATGACATTTCCCTGTTTTGTGATAAAGCTGATTAGCTACCAAATGCCAATAGATGCTAGGATGCCCCTGCTGGCTTTGTAGCAGGGGCAGATTATTCTGCAACTATTTGAGCAGATGGAACGATAGAGACGGTGAGAAGGATATTTTTTTATCCTTCGATGTCATAATTAAGACAAATTGTGGAGGGGTTTCAATGAAAGAAGTGCTTAACTGTAAAGAAGCCGCAAGAATAGTAGGGGTCAGCCAAAGGACAATAATACGTGCGATTGCTTCCAAACAACTTGCCGCTGAGAAAATCGGTGAAGGCAAAACATCGTCTTATATCATAAACCGCACAGCATTAGAAGGTTATATAAAACGTAGGGGGCGGAAGTAATGAAAAAATTCATTGCAAACATCGTTTACGATGGGGCACGCATGGTTGAAACCGAGTTTAAGCAATGCAGTGATGGTCGGACCGTTATCGCTAGTAGTAGTATCGTGCCGAATCTCGAAAAATATCTTACTGTACCCGAAAGCGTCAAGCGATGCTATTACCTTGATGCAAACGAAAAGCTAGTTCTATTTGAACTGTATTCGTGGGCTAAAGACGACGGGAAGTGCCAAGTAGCAATGGACTTGGTATCTTTGAAACTTGGTATCTCGGAGAGGACGGTTAGAACGTGCGTCAAGGAACTTGTGAAAAAGAAGTTTGTTCAGGTAAGCAAGCAAGGCAGGTCGAATATCTACACATTCGATGCTTTGAAGGACAACCCCTATCTTGTTCTCTCCGAGTTCGTCCATGAATTTATTCAAAATTACTACTACAAAGCAGGACTACTCCAAGACAAAGAATGGGTCAAGGCTGTAGGAGACGAGGGGGTTCGTCTTTGGAGAGAAGCAGTAGTGGATACTTTGGCGAAAGAAGCCAAGAAAGAGGAGTTCTACAAGCCGTACCTACTGAGACTGACCGATACTCCCGATGACTACGAAAATATCGCTATTAGCTTTACAAATGAACTACTTGAACTCATTAACAACGACGTAATGAAGAAGGCTTCTAAGTTAGGGCTGCTGTCTGAAGCCGTGTAGGGGAAAACATTTCCCCTTCTAAAGGGGGCAAATTTTACCGATCAAAGCGGTAAACATTTCCGCTGACGTTTTCAATAGAGGAAAACAATTCCCCTATATTTATGACCTCGGCGGAAAAAAGTTCCCCACTATTATTTACACTTATAAAGACATTAAAGACACTTAGAGAAAAGATATTATGTACATCTATAAAAACTCGCCGCCTGTAGGCGACGAGAGTTAGCTTCGCTCAGTTCTTTGAAAAAAGGTTTATAGGACTTTGTTATAGGAGGCTCCGCCGCTTGGCAACGATAACGCTCGTATAGACGGTCTTTACTTAAAGTGTTATTTTGTGTCAGGATTTCATTGTTGACAGTCTCTGTGCCACCCTCAAGGGCTTCTAAACCCCTAACAGGCGGCTGTCATAGGAGGGGTTCAGGTGTTGACTCCGCCTAGCGGATGACTGTTTTTATAAATCAACGATTGCTCGAAAATAAGGCTTTTAGTGGTAGCCTTTCGGGGAGCAAACTACAACAATTTACGGAGCAAATAAACGGACAATGCCTGTATTGCCACGAAATAAGTCACTTGATTATTTTTATAACTAAGTCACAATGCACGTAAAATATTGTTTTAATGCTCGAATTGGTTAGTGGATTGACTATTACATTTTTTATGCCGATTTCAAGTTCGTGCGATTGAAGTTTTGCATTCGTATTAAAGAAAATGTCAGACAGTACTACCTTGACCACTGTATTACCGAGAGTTGGGGGCAAGTCAACAGCCTCTAATGGAAGTGATTAAGCAACATTTTTTAGCAAGTATATTATTCGTAGAATTATTATTCTGTGTTGAAAAACTCTTGATTGCGTGATAAACTATTCGTAGAATACTATAGAGGTTCAATTATTTACTTCGTAGAACACTCCAAAATGGGGGCATGAACATGAATCAGATAGAACAGTTCCTAGATTGGTTATACGATGAAGGTAAAGACGAAAAAACCGTCAAGGCTTACAGGACAGCGGTGCGGCAATTTATTGAGTGGTACGAAGGAACCACAGGACACGCCAATTTAGGTAATGTTAAACCAATCGAGATTAAAGAGTACATATCATTCATGAAACATAATTTGAATCGGAAACAGGCAACTATCAATAAGACAACGGCCGCCCTCAAAACTTTTTTTGCCTATCTTGCGGAGCAAGGCGTAACCAAAGATAACCCAATGTCACGAATTAAGATTCAAAAAGTACAAGCGACAGAGAAACTTGGAGAAAAAAGTGTAGTCAAATGGCTGACGAAAGCCGAACAGGAGCGGTTCATAAGCTACGTAGAATTAGAAAACAACGATTTTAAGCGACTTCGCAACTTGGCTCTGATTGACTTAATGCTCTATTGCGGTTTAAGGGTGGCAGAAGTAGAGGAATTGAAGCTAGAGGATATTAAGGTAAACGGCGACATTACGATTACAGTTAGGGAAGGGAAGCAAGGGAAGTATGCCGCCGTTACCATGCTGAACAAACATTCCAAGAACCTCCGTCAGTGGTTGAAACTTCGACATGGCTTAATCGATGAAAAGTACTCAGCTTCCCCGTACCTGTTTGTATCTGAACGATCAGGGAAGTTTGGAGCAAGAGGGATACAGGTGATGCTCGATAAATATGCTGACTTGGCGAATATGAAGGACATTACTCCTCACCGTTTTCGACATAGCTTCTGTAAGAACCTGGCAAACGGCGGGGCTACGATTGAAGTCATCAGAAGATTGGCGCGACATGAGAGCATCCAAACTACAGCCATTTACATCGACCCTTCCCATGCCGAACAACTGAAAGCATTGAACAACATGTGAGATTATGCCTGTGCTTATTTAGATTAAATTTTCGAGAACAAAACATAAACGATTAGATCAATCATTATTCCTGTAAGAAAAGTGATCTCCGGTATTTTAATTCGAGAAGATATGTTTTTCTGCAACTATCAGTAAAAGCAAGTCAACTACATTACGGAGGGCGGATAGAAAGCATGGGTAAAAAAATCAAAAAACAGCTTGACCGAATTGAAACGGTGTTAAACAGTCACAGTCAAATACTTACTGAATTAGTTTCAATTCTAAAAAACGATAACATTCAACCAAGCGATTTTCATAAACATTATGATGCATCCATACTGCTTGATGGTGCTGAGATAAAGCGCGGCAAAACGAATACGACAAACTCCACCCATGAACCAACGATAAATGAGTTGAATGAAAGACTGGATAGATTAATATAGCGATAGTAATAGTGCTGCTAACCAATGTAGCACTATTTTATTTTCCAGAGGCCCCACCCAGTGCCGAATGAACATCAAATAAAGTTCTGCACAAGCGTATCCCTTGTTTACTCCGTACCAAATTTTCTGAAATGGCATGTACGCACGAACTCAGTTCGAATCATCGAAGATTTCGATCAAGACATTCCGAACCTTAACAAGCTGATCCGGTTTTATTTTTTTAAGAATCGTCAATATTTCTTTAATTGTCTGCTCCGATTCGGTTAACGATTCAAGTTGATAAGAGAAGCTGAACAACTGATGTATGCCGACCTCTAAGGCTTCGGCAATCTTAGCTATATTTTGAAGAGATATGTTTTTCTCGCCGCGCTCAATTTGACCGATGTAGGAATAGTGAAACCCCCCCTTTTCCCCTAGCGCTTCTTGCGAAAGACCTCTTGCCTTTCTTAGTTCGCGAATCCGTAAACCAACCTGTTTAGCAATTTCGTCCATTACCCCACCTCTTTAAGAAAAAGTGTAGGCAATGAATCGAACACGAGACATCAGGCGTTGAATACAGTTTTTAGTTAAAATTGTATTTTTAAATATCAAACGAAGATT
Source organism: Brevibacillus ruminantium (assembly GCF_023746555.1). Classification (NCBI taxonomy): domain Bacteria; kingdom Bacillati; phylum Bacillota; class Bacilli; order Caryophanales; family Paenibacillaceae; genus Brevibacillus; species Brevibacillus ruminantium. Next base: position 1,807,897 of record NZ_CP098755.1, on the reverse strand, counting down.
GGCAACTTCCGATATATCTATAAGGTTAGTTTATATCCGAGGAGTGGTTACATTGTATGGAAGGATTCAAAAAGTCGTTGTTATCTGTTTCTGCGTTTTAATCGCCGTAGGCATAATGACTTCAATCAACAAAAGTTTCGAGACTGATAAAAACCCCATAAATGTCGCGGCGGAACAAGCTAACGTTGAAGACGATTCAATACCAGCTATTGAACCGCCGGAAGAAGTCATAAGGAAGTACTTCAATTTTATAAACCTACGCCAATATGAAAATGCTCATTCCCTTTTGTTTGATATTTCTAAAAAAACCACTTCCGTAGACGATTTAAAGCTGATATATCATAATCCAGCATCAGTCTCTGTAGAAAAAATATTTGGAACAAAAATAACTGGAAGCGTTGCTGTCGTGGGTGTTGCCGCAAAACTTACTTTTTCGGAAGCTAAAGGGGAGTTTTACATCAAATCGCCCTATGGTTTGAAAAGGGTAAAAGGCAATTGGTATATTGTACTTGATCCGATGGATAACGAAAAGGACAGAACCATCGAAAAACAAATGGAGCAGGAACAATACGATGAAATCATGAACGATAAGCAACTCAAGGAGTATTATGAATGGCTAAGTAGCCAGAACAGTAAATTTACGAAAGAAAATCCCTCTTTTGTCGCTAAAATGCAGGAAGATGCAGAAATAGTAAATCAACATGATAAACAAAACAGGCAATAACTTTCTTCCGAAACGACAAAAGACATCAAGTCCAACGGCAATCCTACTTGAGGATGAGAGGGAAACAAAAAGCCTAAGTTATGTAGCGCCGTCAGAACAGGCATATGAAGCAGGAATGAAAATTATGGCTAGATTCGACGTTGACGCTCTGAAACGATTTATGTCGTCTGGAGAAGTCATTCCGATACAGGAAGGAACCACAGTTCTCGTGCTTGAAACGAATTTCCTTAATGGGCGGGCAATGGTCAAAGTAACGTCAGGAACATCCAGCGGAGAAAAAGGCTATATGCCTCTTGACCACTTGAAATAATGACAAAAACGCTGTGCGTTTTGTGAAGTGACCCCAAAAAGTTAGACAGTTTTTATTAAGCAGTGCGCAAGGTTTGAGTTCGGTATTGCACTGGACTCAGACCTTTTAATTTTGTCTTGATTCGCTTGTTGTTATAGTAATCGATGTATTTTGCTAACTCTCGTTTAAATTGTTCCACACTTTCAAACTCTTGCGTATATAAGAATTCCGATTTTAAAGTTCCAAAGAAACTCTCCATCACAGCGTTGTCATAACAGTTTCCTTTTCGCGACATGCTCTGGGTGATGTTATTGTCTTTCAATACCTGTCGGTATTGGTTCATCTGGTAATGCCAACCTTGATCCGAGTGAATCATCAATCTGTCTGTAGCGGTTAATCGTCGACATGCTTGTTCCAACATTTTAGACACAAGAGAATATCTTGGTCTTGTATCAACGGTATAAGCGATAATTTCTCCGTTATACAAATCTAACATTGGTGATAAATAGAGCTTTTCACCAAATAACTTAAACTCAGTTATATCTGTTACCCACTTCTCGTTTGGCTTTTCTGCATGGAAATCTCGGTTCAATAGATTCGGTGCTGTCTTGCCAACTTTCCCTTTATACGAGCGATATTTTTTCATCCGAACTATGCTTTTTAAACCTAACTTGTTCATTAATCTCTGAACTTTTTTATGATTTACCAGATACCCCAGAATCCTCAGTTCATGCGTAATACGGCGGTACCCGTAGCGCCCTTTATGTTCATGGTAAATGACCTGAATCACTGCTTTTAATTCAGCATGTTTATCTGGACGATTGTTCATTTTCACATAGTAATAGTAGGTACTGCGTGGAATGCCAGCGAATTTCAGTAAAGCTTTTACAGGGAATTCTGTCCTTAGCTCAAATACTACTTGCGCTTTGTCTTGCTTTGTAATTTTTCCTTGCTTTGAACTAAGGCATTCAACTTTTTTAGGTAAGCATTCTCCATGCGTAAACGCTCTACTTCTTCCCGTAATGCCTCGACTGAGCCCTCAACAGGTATCCCCTTTTTAGTTTCTTTTTTCATGGTTGGACGCCCCTTTTTCTTCGATTGTAGGGCGTCTATTCCGAGTGAATGAAATTGTATTCTCCATTTCCGGATTAAAGCAGGAGAGGTGATTTGGAAAATGGCAGCAGTTTCATTCGGAGACGTCCCAAAATGATTCATATAATTGAGTACGTCTAGTTTAAATTGGGCGGAGTAGCTTGTATAGGATTTTCTAAATGCTTCTACACCATTGTGCTCGTATTGCTTCACCCAATTTCGAACGACGCTTTCTGTTGTACCCAGGGTCGTAGCAATCGATTCATAACTCTCTGTACCATCTAAATAGCGTAGAGCCGCCGACAATTTATCGTCAGCTGTAAATTTGGCCATAGAAAAACTGCACCTCCAAATGTTAGATATGTCTAACAAATGGGGTGCAGTTCATTTGCCGTAGCAGCGTTTTTTTGTGCCTTTTTATTTTTGATGGCAATTTATTTATTGGCAATTGCTGTCCAAATAGCTAACTTACTCTATTCCTTCCCAAGTACCTTCCTCGCCGCGGCATGGGCGGCTTTATAGTATGCAAATTTTCTCCTAGCCCCAATGTATTTCACGCTAAAGGCAGTGTTCTTATAAGTAGAAGTTAATTTTTGAAGTAGATTGATAATTTCATCGATTAACTCTGTGTACACGGATTTGGATAATAAGGTTTTGGAAAGCAAACGTTTTATTATGTCGCAGTCGGAATAAATTATAGCCCTTTCCAAGTTATCTACAGCAAAAGTATTGGATTCGAGAAGTTCTGACAGGCTCTTAATACTAAACTCAATTGCCAACAATTCACCGAATAAAGGATCAGAAGCGGCTACCTGTTTTAGTTCGGAAACAGCGATATGCTTGCTCATACCTACGACAATCACGCCCAAACCAATCGAGTTATTTGAAGCATCGCATGAAGCATCGCAAAAAACAGTAATTTGCGATTTATTGTTTCTATAACTGTTCATTCGGCGATTTTCAGCCCCACTCTTATCATACTTTGAAATATTTTATTTGATCGATAGTACCATTCGTAAACTGTTACAGGATAATGCCTGTTCTTTTTTTTCTACGACTGACCAATTAACTAACAAGGATTTCCAAGACCTCTGTCGAAGTTAGTCATTAGCCTATTTGACGGAGGTCTTCTCATGCCTTTACCCAAGAATCGTGTCATTCCTGAAAAGAAAATATACTTTCGGCCAGAGATACAGCATTGCCCGCACTGTGGCACGAAACTCAGGCGACATCATACCGCATGGAAAAAGAATGTCATCACACTTGCCGGTGTTATCCAAGCTTGGAGTATGGCTTATGCTTGCAGCAACGCAGATTGCTCATACCCCAGAACCTATTACAAATCCGCTGAAGCTGAGCTTCTCAGCATGAAACACACTTCCTACGGTTTTGACGTGCTAGCGTTGGTTGGTCAGCTTCGGTTTAAGCAACATATGACAATCGGCGAAATTACGGAAACGTTGAATCAGCGCGGGGTAACCACGTCAGAACGCAATTCTCAGCGGTTGTACGAACGTTATCTTACCTTGCTCCGCGCTAGCGTGACGGATCACGTCAAGCAAGCACTCAAGCAAGTTGTTCAGGACCGTGGCGGTATCATGATTTCCATGGACGGTGTTCAGCCCGAGAAAGGCAATGAGACGCTCTATGTCATACGAGAAGTATTCAGCGGAACGATCCTGTCTGCACAAAATCTAAAGAGTAGCTCCGCAGAAGAACTTAAGAAACTCATCCTGCCTGTTATCGAACTGGGATTTCCCATCATCGGGATCGTTACGGATGGTCAACAATCCATCCGAATGGCCATGGAATCGTTACTGCCGGACGTGCCGTACCAATACTGCCAATACCACTATCTAAAGGACATTGCAAAGCCTGTTGTCGATTTAGACCGCAAGCTCAAGACAGGAATCAAGAAGAGCCTCCGTGGTATTCGCGAAGTCGAGAAGCGAATCGAAAACGATGCCTCTACAGAAGCAGAGGTGGCAAAAGATTACGTGGCGGCCATTCGTTCTGTGCTCCTCGAAGACGGCAATCCCCCACTCGATCTACCGGGCATACGTGTTTATGAAAATGCTAGAGCCATTCAGGCTTCCCTCGAACGATGCCTGAGTAAAAAAGGGGCCCTCTCTGCTCAAAAACCTAATCAGAATTTTCGATAAATTGGATGATTTTGAAGAGCAATATGCTACCGTGATGCGCTGGTCCAAACCGATTCACCACGTTGCCGGGATCTTGAATCCAAGCATAGATAAACGAAGTGAAACGGTTCGATTTCATATGCAGCATCTGTTAGATTGGGTTGAACAGACGTACACCAGCAAAGACGACTTGCCAATGGTTGCAAATCTGAAAAGCTACTCCCGAGGGTTTTGGAAAGGCCTGTTTACGTGTTACGACCATCCGCATGTCCCACGAACGAACAACGACCATGAGCGTTTCTTCCGCCAGACGAAGACCCGGCATCGACGGATGACGGGTCTGAGAAGTTGGAACGAATATATCCTCCGAAGTGGTGAAATGGTCGTATTTGTCGATGACGCACTTCACCAGAGTAATGTGTTAAGTAGACTTCAGTCTGTAAACTACCTTGATTTTAAAAATGAACGCCTGCGTTGGTCTGCTCGTTTGAGTGAAGCTACCAAACGCAGACGATTCCGAACGAATCCAAGTGTGTACCTGGAACAGGCCGAAAATGCTTACTGTATGTTAATTGGTCAGTCGTAGTTTTTTTTTGCGCCTTTTTAATATTGCTTGGACTGGAGTATGAAATTCGATATTTTTTCCAATGTACCCTCAAAATCATTCTTCACTTCATGCTCCCAAATTCGTAAAATCTTCCACCCTTTATTCGAATAATATTCTTTTACTTCAATATCCCTATCCATGTTCCTCTTCAGCTTTTTTTCCCAATACCCAACATTTGTAGTCGGCATATTCCCATGAATTGGACACGAATGCCAAAAACATGAATCAAGAAAAATAACAATTTTGTGCTTCTGGATTGCTATATCAGGATTACCCATTAGTTTTCTGACGTTTTTTCTAAATCTGAACCCTCTTCTCCATAATTCCTTTGTGACTTTGTTCTCCAACGCTGACCCCGTTGAACGTATAGCCTTCATATTTTTTGAGCGTTGCTCTTTTGTAAACATGTCAGTCATATACTCACCCCCAACAAAATTGTTTCTGTACGAAAATATCACCTCATAAGCTGATTATGGACGACAGAACTTCGTTTACTATTAGAACCAGCGGACGATACTGGAATTGATTGGGAGGTGTACGCTATGTCTGAAATTGTACCGAATGAAAGTGCATTGTTGCAAGGACTGCTCAGTAAGGTTTTACTTTACCGATTCACCCGCAACTTAGACAAAGAACTGAATGAACGTAAGATCAGTCACTCGCAATTAAGCGGCAGTACAGGGCGAAGCGGCAATTGGTTCAATCGAACATTCAACGAACTGGAAGACATGAGAATATCTACGTTTATAAAGTCGATATCCGCCATAAATAAGATTATTAGCGGAAACGAAAAATTCAAACCCGTCGAAGTCCGTGCTGTCCTCGATGAAGAATTATTCAAAGTCGCTTCTGTGTCTATAGATTTGTCCATAAACAACGACGTTGGGCATTTACTGCAAAATGACCCAGATATACGCAAGTTCTTTGTCGATATAAAATTCTACGTTGATGCTCTGAAAACACTTCACGATGTTATATCGGACGAAGAAATTCAAGCCTACGAAGGAATAATGAATCGAATAAAAGCCGAAGGGAATTGATAAAATGGCAGAACGCAAAATTTGGTTTATCACACGTCCTGAACGTGACCCTAAATTCCATCGTGACGCACTTCTCGCTTTATGGGATGCAACGAATGGTTTTACCGTTCAATGGTCGGGCAATCGTCAAGCCCACCTTAACTACGAACGCGCATTGAATGCCCGTGGAGTAAAACGCGAAAACATCAGTAATGATGGTTCGGGCGGGCGGACCTGGGCGGCTATGTTAAAAACATTTGCTTACGTCTATACGGATGAAGAAGGGTTCTTGGTACTGACCAAAGCTGGCAAGAAGATTCTTGAAGGTGAACGGGTTCGGGATAACGTAACAAAACAAATCCTGACCCTTCAAATCCCAAATGCTTACTTTCTTGAATCGGGTTTCCGACCGCAATTTGAATCGACTTTCCGAATTCGTCCAGCACGGTTCCTTATCAAACTGACAAATCAAGCCCGACTAAACTACTACGTGACCAAAGAAGAAATCACCTATTTCGTTTTAACGGCACAGAACGACAACCAGTTGGCTCCCGTAACGGATAAGATTCTTACCTTTAGAAGCGCAAGCCCAGCGGACAAAGCGCAAATGAAGCGAGAAATCGCTGAAAACTTCGACCATCGCGAACGTTCAGATAAAGGCGCAAGAGATTTTGAGATCGCGCATGGTGACGTGGCACATACGTTCATGTTGATTTGCGACTACACCGGTCTTGTCGAATACATTCGTGGTGAAGCCCTTCGTGTTGACCCATCTAACTCGAAGAAGGTTTCCGAAGAAATCGAAATGTACGATTACCGATATCCGTTCAACTCTCGTTACCTTATTTCGCTTCAACGCATGGCGGAAAATAACGGTTTGGATATCGAAAGCTACAAGGCAAGCAGTTACGGAGACGTTAAACCTGCAACGAACAAATCGAAGACCGCGAATAAGATTCGTGAATTACTATCAGATTATCCCGATTTGGACGAGTTGACTCACGACGACTTGAAAGAAATTCTTATGAACGAATTTCCGCCGAAGGAAGCCGAAAAACACGCCCACGACCTTAAACAAATCACGCATCAAGCACTCAATAATGACTTTGTTGAAGGATATCTGAATGAGCAAGATAATCTTGTGTTTGAAGATAAAACGGGCGAAGTCTTCAAGGCAATCGGATTCGAAGTTGAAATGCGTCCCAAATCGCTTGCAAACGTTGAAACTGAAATCGAGATATTGCTTAAATACGAAGGTTCGCTTATGGGGATTATTGACGCGAAGAATTACCGCACAAAATTTCCTTTGTCGGCGCATTTGGCTTCACATATGGCATCCGAATATCTCCCGAACTATGACGGCTATGATGGACGCCAAGTTTCTTTCTTCGGATACGTTACCGCGGCGGATTGGAGTGGTGAAAAAAACCTTGAGAAAATCAGCACCCTTACCAAACGGGCCATTCCCGACCGAGATATCAAAGGAATTATGCTAAGTGCAAATGTTTTACTTGGCTTCTTGGACTACTGTATTGATAACGATTTGCCAAAGCATGAACGGGTTCAGTTATTTTTGAACGCAATACAAAACCGTGGATATTCAACTGTCGGTGAATTTTTACGCGTAGCAACCAATCAAGTGGAAAGGAATTAAGCATAGTGATTATTGAATTAACTACACAGGAGCTAGATAGGTGTATTGAGTTTTCTTATAAGTGTGCGAAGAATCAACAGGAAATTGAATTCGGACAATCAGACACAATTCCTCGTAGCCATATCGAGATTGGTCGTGACAATTTGATAGGAAAGATCGCAGAAGTAGCATTCTCAAAGATGATGGATAAATATTTTGGCATTATGATTGCACTTGATTTCGAATATTACCCTCGCGGCGTATGGGATAAACAGGATGCAATTATCAACGGATGGAGAATTGATGTTAAAGGAACTCGACAAGGCGGCCGATGGATGCTTATTGAATGGAGTAAGTTAAATTTCCGCCAAAAGGAAGGAATTCTTTCTCATTTATACGTTATGTCTTCTGTCAACTGGGACAGGGTGAAAGATTTACCAACCGGCAAAGTTGATATAGTCGGTTGCGCGTCACTTGATAGGCTCGTACATGGTGTTAAAAATACTTTAATTTTGCGAAAGGGTAGTTGTATTCCAAAGACTAATACTAGATTGCAAGCTGATAATTTCGGAATTCATTTTGACAATCTAGAACATGATTGGAACAAAGTTATACATTGGATAACAAATAACCCGCCATTTGATACTTCAGGATATCCAAATCCTTATAATGTGTTTTAGTAATAAAAGGGGCGACTTGTGAATAAGTCACCCCTTTGTTTTATACAGAAATCAATTCGAGTTCGGGTTCGAATACAAATTCATTTGCATTCCATTTTGCTTCAATACTGTCATATTCGATTCCTGCGAAAGTTTTCAGTATAGCTTCAATAATGATTCTTGCACCTTCTGGCGGAACGGCCATTCCTATTTGTTGTCTGACTTTTTCCTTACCGCCGAGAAAAACAAAATTATCTGGGAAGGTTTGTATTCGCGCACGTTCCCTGTTTGTCAACGCACGAGGTTCACTCCAATGGTACATATGTGTACCGCCGCCGCCGCTGCCTGTCACGGTATAAGACGGTTGGTCGGGGTGTAAACGACGATATATTTGGCTCATTTTTGCACCCTTGACGTTTAATCTCAAATGTTCAGGAATTTCTTCGAACCACGCATTTTGACCAGGAGGAATATGATTCAGGAATTCAATCACTTTAGAAGTATGTCGAGTAAGTTCATTATTCGGTGCATCAGCAGGAATAGGTGGATCAGTTAGGGCTTGTTTTGCAGTTTTATAAGGTAATCTGCCTTCACCGTGTGTTGGTGCAGGCACTCTGAACTCTTTGTTTATATCATCTCTGATACCGACAATAATTATTCTGTGTCTGGTTTGAGGAATGCCATAATCTTGGAATTTGTATAAATGTGGTGTTATTTTGTAGCCTGATTCCATTAAGTCTCTCATTATCATATTGAATGCCTGTCCCTCATTTGCACTTTGAAGGCCAGACACATTTTCAGCTACAAACCATTTGGGTTGAAATTTCCTTAGAACTTTGACTCCATAAGTATATAATGGGCCATAATTGCCATCCAATCCTTTTTTCTCTCCGACAATGCTATAATCATTGCATGGAAAACCAAAAGTAAACGCGTCAATTTCTCCAAGTGATTCAATATCTAGTTCACGAACATCCTTATTGATAACTGAGTTAGGGCGGTCAGGACAAATATTATGAATAAATGTACGACATGCCGATTCATCTATGTCGTTAGCCCATTCGTGCTCAACTCTGTATTCAACGCCGTTTTTATCAACAACCCTAACCATCTTTGCTCCTAATGCAAGACCGCCGGGGCCGTTAAAGAACTCACCTTTTCTGAAAATCATTACACTCACCCCGTTAAAAAATATAAATCCATTATACTGCATTTCAACTGAAAAAGCAGCAGTAGGCAGGTCTTATTTTGTCGATATTAAGAAAATACGTTCGCATCAATTGCTCGAATATCCTGACAAGTTAAGAGGCGATTGGGTTACAGATTGTTCGCGCTGTTCGAAAGCTGCGTATTTAAGCGAATACTGCCACATCGAAAGCTGTCTATTTTACGCACCCCACACAGATTGCATGTACACACACTACAGCTCTGAATATTTTTTATTCGCGCCTTTACATTTTTCTACAGGGTAACGCTGATTATTTTTTTCAATTTTTTTTATGAGTTCTTGCGTAATGTCGATGTTAAACATTTGAGCAAACCTTAGGACAAAAAACAATACATCAGCCAATTCCTCAGAGATTTCCTCTCTTTTATGGCCGTCTACAAAATAACCTTCCATTTCCTCTTTGGATTTAAAGCGAAAATGCTCGAGTAGCTCAGATGATTCCGTAATAATTCCGATCGCTAGATCTTTCGCATTGTGAAATTGATCCCAATCTCTATCCTCACAAAACTTTTGAACTCGTAATTTAAGGTCGCTTATCGTTGTACGTTCGTCCATAATCTTCTCCTATTCAACCGTTAATGGGTCTTCTGATGCTCGTAACAATACACTTTCCCTTGAAATCTTGACTGATTTGCCAAACAAAACTTGGCGATTTTTTCAGTGACTGTTTTCCCGCAGTCTACGCATGTATGTTCAGTAACTGCATGGTTTTTATCCGTGAGCTTACCACCACTTTTAAGCCCTTCAACATGAGAAGCCCTAGCTTTTGAATCTGTAATATTTTCACGCTTTAATAATTCATACATGCTCTCTATTTGTTCCGCGGTAAACCTATGTTCTTTGTTCAATTCCCTTAAGCGGTTGATTTTCCGTTGAATAAATTCTGTTAGCTCAATATCGTATACGATTAAATCATTTGAGCCAATTTTCCTAAGCTCTGGATCAACACTGAATGTGCAGCGTCTGGTAAATGACACGAGTGAAACAAAATGCTCTTTCTCTACCTGGATAATGCTTCGGATAGATTCGATATGACCATAATTTTGATAAAAGGGATTTAACATTTTAAATCGCTTATTTACCGTCCAATGCTTATCCTCTCTTCCACCCTTAATTTCGCCCGAATAGTTTTTCGTCTCGATGATGAAAATAGCGTACGGGGTAACGAGGATATGATCAATTTGTGAATACCCTGACTTAGCTTTTGGATTGGGGAGAAGTAAGTCCGATAAATGCCTATACTCCTTTGGCATTTGGTCTAACTGAATCGTAACCTTATACTCTCCTAGCTCTCCTTTTCGTATTGATTTTTGGTTATCCATCTTCTTACTTGGCGTCTTTTCGATTGCATGTTGCTCTATCGGTTTTTTAGTATTTTTAAAGATATTAAATATTTTAGATAGCATGGCATAATCCTTTCCAATTAATCACTACATGAACGGAAGTAGGAGCGCTGTTTCAGGAAACGCCCCTACTTATGATTCTCCGGTACCTCTTCCACACGAACCTTCTTGGCCAAATCGATATACTCATGATCTAGGACAACTTTTACTTTCCCACTACGACGTTTCTCGCGCCATAGTTTTAGCTGCTCTTCATCGTCTAGCCGCAGCTCACTAATTTCATCTGCACGATCAAACATGTACTTGGTCGTCAGAAGGAGGGTATAGATTCCTTGTCCACCGAAATGGATTGGTTTTTCTCTTTTTAGCCATTCGTTGACTTCGAATCGTACGTACAATTCTTCTTCTGTTCCAGTACGTGGCATTCTTTCTGAAATCTCTTTTCTGCGCACTACTTTCCAGTCAGTTATGGAGCCGTACCAATGGATACCTCCATTTTCCCCGTACTGTTTTCTGGACTGGCACAATGCAACATACTCAATCTGTGTCAATACTTTATGATCTTTTAGGTTTTTTAAAGGAACATGGTAAAATTTGTGCTTTAGGGCCAAATCCAACTGCCCTGTTCGCAGAGACCCAACCAATACATTCTTGCTTCCCAGTTTATCCTGATAGTAGCGATCCGTACCACGTGGTCGAGTAGACCGTTCGTACGCTTTTTCAGGGCTATCTAAAATGAGCTCATCTAAGAATTGTTCGAAAAGAGACGTAGCCCCTGGCAAGAATGGGAAAGCACCGATATTGATTAGTTCAATACTTTTATAGAACTGATGCTGACGAAACTGTTCTTCATTTGGATAAGGGAAAAGTACATAGGCCCCATACATGCTTCGCTCATATTCTTGTGTCGTGCCATCTAAATAGACGATCACATCACGATAACGATGCATGGTATTAATATCGTCTTCCTCGGGACCTGGAAGTTTATATTTCTGATGGTAGCTTGTTCCTTCGTAAGCCGGGTTGAGTCTGTATTTTGCATCAAAGACATACTTGAATTCTTGTTGAGAGTCGCTTTTTTTCAGAGTTAATACATTATCTGGTCGCTGTGATAAAGTAGGTACTTTTCTTCTGTCTTCAGACGGCAGCGCATTGTAATAAAGAGTAAACTGCTCCTTGTTCGCTGGGTTTTCATAAACCATGCTTGCTGACTGGCTACGATCCAATGTAACGAACAAGCCGCTTTTATTTACTTTTACAATGTCTTGTTTTAATAGCTTGTATTTCTTACTCAGGATTTGATTGATTTTCAAAAAGCACCAGTATTCGTACAATTTCGCTAAGTCTTTCATGGACAGCTTCGAGAGCTCCCCTTGGATCGTCAGCCCCTTCATCAGGGTCAGATACGCTTTATAAATTTCTCTATATCCGGGAGCCATTTGCAAAACTAACGTAACAGACAGCTGACTCATCCCTGTTGCGGCAGCTAGAAAATCGAGTTGTAGTACCCGCCTTATTTGTTCTACCATCCGATCAAGCTTTTGTAAAAATACCTCGTCGCGATTACGGCTACTTGTTTCAACACGGAGGCGAATTTCTTTTAGTTTTGCAACGATCTTTACTAGCATCCAGCGAACAAAACGATTCTCTACCGTATCGTAATCAATAACTCGTCTACTTTCTTTTAATAAAGACGGACGGTACAGCTTGTCCTGAATTCTTAAAAATCCGTTTGCATGATCTTCTATTAGGGTGTGAGGATTCTTGCTAAGAAACGCTTGATTATGCCTGCTCACCCGCTTTACCCGAGATGCGTCCATGACTTTTTGCTGGGCTTCTAGCTTATGGTGAGGGTTTGCTTTAATTCTCTCGATCGCACCCATTAATTGTTGGAAGACATGTTGTAGAATCGAGTAAAATTCAGTCAAACTTTGTGAATGAGTCTCGGTAAGCCCAGTCATTTGATGTGTCTTACGCATGAAATCGAAAGCCAGGTTGTACACCTGTTCATTCACTTCACGTAAGATGTTTTGATAATCCCTGCGGTAATCCATTTTAACGGGAAAGATTTCGAGCTCAATTTTTAAAACTGGCTGACGATTCATTTGAATCACGATTTCAGTCAATCCAACTTCATTTTGAAAATGTAATATTCCAGATAAAATATCTTTTCCAAGAGGCTTTACAGCCTGGCGAAGATGAACATTTTCATGAAAAAAAGTGATATCCTTCTCCTGTTTACGCACCAGAACAAATTCATACGACTGTGTTTCGAAAAAGATGGGGAATGCTTCCCCCTCTTCTATATTCGTCAAAGCACCGGTGATGGGTGAAAAAACAAGCTTTGATTTTATCGTAAGTAGCCGAGAATCACTGGATATCCGTAACGTCGCTGGCTCCCATTCTAAGCTGTCCTCCCGATGAAGCTGCAGTTTCTCTACGGTTGGATGAAACGGTTTGCCCTTTATATAAAGGTCAAAGACATCTGTCTCGATTCGCAACAACTCTACACTTTCTCTAAGAGACCCAAAACGATGTGAATCCATCTTCTTCAAGCCTCCGGAGCATATAGAGTAGTTTTCTACTACTTTGCTTATATGGTGCGTTTGGATATTCCTTTTGCAAATCTAACTCGTATAACAACGCAGCATCTCCCATCAGCTCGTCCACTTGTAATCGGGGATCCCCCAATGTGATTTTCAAGAGCTCCATTAGCGTGCGTTTCACAGACAAATTACTTCCCTGTATGCGGGGCAGTATTTTTTGTAGCAATTGAAAATCAAATGCTTCGTCTTTTGTCATCAGATGAAAACGTTCATTGTAAACCATGTAAAAGCAAATCGCATCTCTTACACGAAACCCGATGTGTGCGTGGATATTTTCGAGAACGAGATTAATTTTTATCAGCTTCTCAGTAGATTCCTTGATAAGATTCGAATAATCTTTGTATGCCTCTTGTAGTGTAATGTACTCGCTTGACAGAAAAGATGCGGGTACCCCACGCTCTGAATCTGATTCGTAGATTTCTTCGGCATCAGGAAAATTATCAAGTTGGATATAATTAAATTCTATCGTGTTCCCACGATCCAAAACCTTCTTGCTAAATGGGTGCGTCGTTTCATCCATATTAACGGTACCAATCAACACGACATTACTTGGAATGAACAGTCCCTCATAGAAAACACGGTCATCTTCGCCCAACTGATTCGTCGAGATTAGTGGATTCGTAACAATGCGATCATCTTTACGCTCCTGTGTTTCCATCAAGCTGAGGATATCACTAAAGTAATGTTCCACACGTGCTAAGTTCATCTCATCGAGACAAATAAAATAGACATTATCCTCGTTATCTGGATTAGATGCTTCTACGAGAACCTCTGTCAGTGGACCTGGCCGAAAAGTTCCCGTAAGATCTTTGTACCCGATCAAGTCAGATGGGTCACTCCAGTCTGGTCGAACCGGGATAAGTCGAAATTGCCTGTTTTCGCTAGTTGCTCCGAGAGCTTCGGCAAACAGTTTCACTAGTTTCGTTTTCCCCGTACCTGAAATACCCGCGAGGATTACAAACGGCTTTGTCTTCATGGAAAGGTAGAAGTTTTCGATCAAATGATCAGGGTAGTGGAAACCTCTTTGTCGTATGTATGTTTTAATGGTATCTATCGTTTCTCTTACGTCTGAATCATTCACAAGGAGTGGCTCCTTCTTACTAGAAGATATACTGGATTCGCTTGTTGTAGTTGTATCATCTGCTAGGCTGTATTCCACGTACTCTTGATAATACTCCAGCATCGAATGCAGATCGGTCAGGAGTTGTTGATTAGATGGCAAGTTGCCTGCTTCATATTTCGTGTAGGCTACCGTGGATACTTGATAATCTTCTCCAATCCCCTTCGCCGTTAGCTGAATGTTCTCATCTTTTTGGAAGCCGTCTAGGGCAATAATGGAGCGAATCTCCTGAACCTTTCTTCTTAAATACTCATACCCCACTCTTTTTCCTTGTTTTAACGGTTCTGCTACACCTTGGGCCAAAGTTAAATAAACTGCACTCATGTCTTGGGAAAAGAGATAGACGACGTAGACACCCTGTTGTGTAGTGGTAGTGATTCTTTTATCCATAATCGCAATCCAAGGTACATCTGCCCAATTACCTTGTCCTACAGACCCTTGCGCCTTCCATTCATCTGGGAAGAACGGCAGTTTTGAAAGATCAATTGGAATCGTCTGTCTTACTAGTTTTCCGAGATCGTTCTCTTTGAAAGGCTGTAGCTTCGTTTCCAGGTAGGTAGATAGGATTGTATCTAAATAATCACGCAATGGAACGGATGGATTCAGTTGATCAAAGTATTTCTCCAGTTCTTGTGTCGTGTACTCGCTCAGTTCTTGGATTTGTGGTGTACGTAGTTCTTCTAAAATTTCTGGTCGGAAGCCATACTCTTTATGGTCGCGATCATTTATTAAAATTTGAGATAGAGCTTGGATCGGCGTCTGGATGATGTGGTGGATTTGGGCTAAGGTAATCTCGCGCCATTGTTTACTAAGTTTTGAGGGTGGTGGATCAACTACCAGTCCTTGCGCTTCTCGATTTTGGTAGTACGTGAGGAATTTTTGTTTGAGAGTGTCCAAGGTCACGGATGGGTTTCCTTTTTTTAGTTCGTCGAGAAGGCAGAGGACTAGGACCATTTTGTATGATTTTTGTTTGTGTTTGAAGATATTTGTAAGGGCTATGGGTAAGGCCATTTGCTTCCTCCGGTAATTAGGGTTGTGTGGATATTATAGCAAATATTGTTAGGGAGGGGGGGTGGTGGGTTTCGTTGTTCTCAGAAATAAAAAAGCCCTTACTATTTTATAAAGGCAATTGAATGGTAAGCGGCACGATAGGGTCTGTCAAGGGACTGTAAAATATTCTGTGTAAACTCTCAAAACCTATGACAATAAGAGAAGGATGGTTTGAGAGGATGACACCCATGGTGAGATTTAGTAAGGAACAAGTGAAGGCGTTTGTGAAGGAAAACAACCTCAAGACGATGGACGATGTGCAGTCGGCACTGAAGGAACTGTTTGCAGAAACGTTGCAGTCGCATGCTAGAGGCGGAGCTTGACACGGAACTCGGCTATGAAAAGCACGATGTGAAGCGAAAGAAAACAACAAACAGCCGTAACGGGAAGACAAAGAAGACGGTGACAAGCGAATACGGCGAGGTGGAGATCGCGGTGCCACGTAACCGTAATGGCGAATTTGAGCCCGTTATCGTGAAAAAGCATCAGTCTACCGTTACCGGCATGGAGGACCAAATCATCGCCATGTATGTCAAAGGTGTCAGCACACGGGATATCCAGGACCATCTGAACCATCTGTATGGAATTGACGTTTCTCCTACCATGATCTCCAATGTGACGAATAAGATCGTGCCACTCATCAAAGAATGGCAGAACCGACCGCTACAAAGCATCTATGCGGTTGTATTTATGGACGCCATTCCCTACAAAGTCAAGCAAGACGGTGCTATCGGCTGATATGGTCATTGGCATTGATTTGGACGGCAACAAGGACGTATTAGGCATGTGGATTGGAGAGAATGAATCCGCAACGTTCTGGCTGAGCGTATTGAACGACTTACGGAACCGTGGGGTTCAGGATATTCTCATCACCTGCGTGGATAACCTAACGGGCTTCTCTCAGGCCATCTCTGCCTGCTATCCGAATACGGAGATTCAAAAGTGCATCATTCATCAAATCCGCAACTCGACCCGTTATGTTTCTTACAAGGATCTCAAGAAAGTAACGGCGGATTTAAAGCCAATCTACAAAGCGGCAACAGAAGAGGCTGCCTTACTGGAATTGGATCGTTTTGAGGAAACATGGGGTAGCAAATATCCCCTCATCGTTCGCTCTTGGCGTACCAACTGGGACGAACTAGCTACTTTTTTCAAGTATCCACCAGAGATTCGTAAATTGATCTATACGACCAATATGATTGAGAGTTACCATCGGCAACTCCGGAAGTGACGAAGGGCAAGAGCATTTTCCCCACCGATGAAGCTCTGCTCAAAATGCTCTATTTGGCTACCATGGATGTCACCAGGAAGTGGACTGGACGAGTGCAGAACTGGGGGCAAATGCTCCTCCAGCTCTCCGTTTTCTTCCCGGATCGGATCGGTCAATACTTACGCTAGTTTTTTATTCCAAAAGGGTTTACACAAAATACTGGACAGACCCGAATCCGTATGATAAAGCAATTTCCGTTCATCTAAAATATCCTCAGATACCATCTGATAATAAGTTTGGCACCACTTCGGCACCAATTAAAAGCCCTCTAACGCTAGTTGTGATGCTGTTCCGTTATCTTTCTCTACATATGTGGTATCAGTTAAAACAGTCAAGTCTGATGTCGCAATAATAGCAAAAAATTCTAGTATAAGCCCTTTAGGAGAAACTGAACCAAAAAGTTCTTCCAAATACTCCTTAACCGAACTAACGACATGTTTGGGAGGAAAAAGGCAAGGGTTACCATCCCCATGTCACTAAGAGGAATATAAGATAAATTTTAATTAGAAAACAATTGAATCAAATATACTTTTCCAAAATCCTTTTTTCATACTGTGATAGGTTCCCTGTTAAATTTGGATTCAAAGCTAATTTAGCCTTAATTTTGTCAATACTATCACAATCAAGAAACCCATTAGATATCTTGTTGATAATATTCACTGGTACTCCCGCTTCCTTAAGAGCAATTTCATGCTTATCAACGTAGCCAAATTCTAACTTCGTAATAAGGGCTTTTAAGCTAATCGCATCTTGAACACCATATTTCTCTCGATAGACAAAATTGAAGATTTGTTCGAAAGTAGAAAAATATTTTGGTAATGCAAACTCAAAATATTTACTTATTAGTGCGAATGCGTTACGCACTTTTGTATCGATACTTTTACCGTTCTGAGTGTTTATTAATTCTTTCAGAGAAGGTGAGCGATAAATATAAAATTTTGTTAGCCTGCCTAGATTACCCAACCAGAAATTCCTATCATTCTTATCTTTATCGTTAAACAAGTGACGATGGCATAAGAACAATATCAAATTAAACTGTTCTTTTTTGGGATAGATAGATGCAAATAATAGATATGGCATAATATTGGGATCGCACCGTAATTCGTTAATTAATGAAACTTGATTATGAATAGGAATAAATTTATTTCTCTTAATTAATTCAATTGGAATATTCCACTCTCCTAAGACTTTTTCCATTTCGTTTCTATTTTTTAAATTTTCATCAAATAAATCACCTTTGTCTACTTGAATCGCTTCTTCAGGAGAGAGGCTTTTATTATCATAGTAACTAAAATCGATGCTCTCTTTATCTTTCTCCTCACTTAGTGGTTCCAAAGCAATTACCCTACCTACGAAATGGGACAAAAATCTTCCTGCCCGGCCTTTTATATTCTTTACATCAAATCCAGTTAATGGTTTATCACCTTTTGTATTATCAAAAATCATAATATTTTTGGCAGACGTGTTTACCCCTTCTGTAAGAGTTGATGTGCAAACAAGTATGTCAATACTTCCATTATTAAAGGCGTCTACAATCTCTGTTTGAATGTACTTAGGAATTGCACTATGGTGAAAAGCAACCCCCTTTTGTAGACAGTGAACTAAAGACCAATCTTCATTAATTGTTGTTTTAATATAATCTATAAGTTCACTACTTTGTTCAGAGCCTTCTAGTTTTTCAGCAAGTCTCTTTGCTCTTGTTTCAACCGTATCTTTTCGTCCCAAATATACAAGTGTTTGCCCGTCAACTTTTTTGGCAATATTAATTAAATTTCTATCATTATCTTTTAATTTCTTAAATTTATGTGTGGAAACATTAAATTCTTCATGATAATTAATAACTGAAATATCTATTGTGTCCTTTTGGACAATTTCTGCCGAATATCTTCTAAATTTGGCGTTTGTTCTTTCTAAAAACTTTTTACTGAAATCTTGAAAATAAGGTCCTATTAAATAAAAATCGGCGTTCATTTTGGAAAGGCGATACAAGCAATGAGTAAACACATGCTTTCTGTCGTCATCATCTTGTATTTTGTATATCTCATCCATTGTAAAAAAATCTATATTTAATTGTGGGTATGAATCTAACAAGAGGTCCATTTTTTCCGGTGTGAGGATAAAAATATTACTAGAATCACCAAAAGATTGAGTTAGAGTATTGATTAGTTTATATCTTAGACTAATTGCTGGATTTTTCCTTAATGACAGATATGTTTCGTTTAACAATGCTATTGTCGGTAATATAATTGCAATATTGTTATATGAATTATGCGTTATTATTTCTGAGATAATTCTAGACTTTCCAAATGATGTTGGGGCACTAACAACAAGCCTTCTAAACCTTTTAAAATCTTCAAAAACACGTTTTTGGTCGCGTGTCAATACTGTTCCAGTGTTTAGTGTGTAAAACGATTCGCTGAACATGTCAAAAGACCCATGTTCAATAGTTTCACCATATTTACTATCCAACTTTTTATACATCTGATGATACAGAAATACTCTTGATTCAATAATACAATCAAAGAGTAGTTGATGAACAAATTCATCGGTAGGCCTATTCTCAGCCACATGACAAATAATCGATAGCCCTAAATTATAGTATTCATCATCTTTAGATGACAATAAATAATAAGCCGTTTCCAAAATAGTCCTGAATTCTTTATTCTCTAAAGCATCATATCTTTTTAATCTATCTAGTAATTTTTTGGCGATTTCTAATTTTTCCTTGCTAATAAACGGATTCATCTCATCGCCTCTTCCAATTTTTGAATTTCTTCTTTAATTTCACTTACTGATTCAAATGGGACAATAATAAATAAAACTTCAATATTTGGTTTTAGAGAGAGTTGTTGTGAATCAATGTTTTTATATTTACTTATGAACTCTTCGGTCATCTCCTCAATAAATAGTGCATCTTCAATATCCTGATGTTTAGGAATTACATTGCAGTCATATGTTAATAGAACTGGTATTCTTATTTTAATTTTATCTAAAGTAACTCCACCATTGAGTATATTATTTATTTTTTCATATTCTTGAAATTCTTCATTTAATTCAATATTGGAACCTAAAATGCTTATTTCATCCCTAAGGTAGTCGATATTGCAATGTTCCTTTATAGAATCAATCGCCCCACTAATAGCATTACTAAACCTATTATGAAATTTAGCTTCACCAAGCCATAGAATTACCTCTCCATCTTCAATAGAAAAATGGGCACAATCGAATCCTTTTATCTGTTCCTTTGTCGAACTTCGTAGTCTAACCTTTGTCACAAATTTCTCTGATGGAAAGAATATACTTAGCAATATGAAGAGTAATAGCTCCCCAAAATCACCTTTCGAGTTTTTATGAGCTTTTGAAATTCGCTCCCAAGCCTTCCTTTGCATCTCGCCGAAATCATCATCCTCTTTATACTTTCGAATCTCTTCCTTAGTTAAGGCAAAATGAACGACTGTTTCTCTGATAATTCTAACCAGTTCCTTCTGCCGATATTTTCCATCCTCATAATTAAGAGTCATTGCTGTCTTTTCTGTTTTTACAAATGTATGACTAACATCAAATTTATAAATTAGATTTTTAGCTCTTATTTTAAGTTGCTTCATGGCTGGTCCTCCAGTGTTCTAGGAAGGTTTTGCCAATAGACTTTCGACAAAAAAGGTTATTTTCCTCTAAATCCCACCAAAAGTCCCAAATATTTTTAGGAATAGCGTCATTTTAGAGTGTAAAATACTCTTTATATTATATGAAAATTTAGATAACTACAGTTGGAATTTTTTATGTCTATGAAAAAGATGTACGTACACAGCTATTTCAGAAAAATTTACTGTAGGCAAAACGAGGGTAAACTTCATAGCAATAACAAAAGCAAATCATTCGGCACCCACCCCTCTATACTACGACGTTCTGTAAAGTTTTCTAAGGGCTTCTATAAACAATAACAAGCCACCCTCTATAGTAAAGGCGGCATTCAAACCTCTCATATCCAAAATGGTGAATCGGCTACACTGAATTGGACAGTTCTCTTAAGGTCTAGTAGATTAGAAACAAATCGAAAAAGGACGGAGAGAATGTCATGGCTAAACGTGAGCGTCGAGCATTTACAGATGAGTTCAAGCAGCAAATGGTTCAACTTTATGAGAACGGCAAACCACGTGCAGATATTTTGAGAGAATACGATCTGAGTGCATCTGCATTTGATCGTTGGGTAAAACAGAGTAGAACCACCGGTTCCTTCAAAGAAAGCGATAACCGTACAGATGAACAAAACGAGCTACTTCAGCTACGTAAGGAAAATCAACGACTGAAGATGGAGAACGATATTTTAAAGCAAGCGGCGCTGATCTTCGGACGAAAATAATGGTAATCCAGCAAAACGCTCATCAGTATTCCGTATTGGCCATGTGCAAGATCCTCCAGGTCAATCGGAGTACCTACTACTACGAGAGTAAAGAGCCATCATCTATCGATGATGATGAGGTGGAACAAGCAATTATCCGTATTTTTGAAGAGAATCAGCGCGTTTATGGAGCAAGAAAGATCAAAGCAAAACTTCACAAAGAGGGACTGACGGTTTCCAGACGGCGCATTGGACGTTTGATGAAGAAAAACGCTCTGGTTTCGGTCTACACGGTTGCACAGTATAAACCGAATGTGTCGTCATGTAACGAATCGCCAATTCAGAACGAACTGAATCGCGAGTTTGTGAAAGAAGCACCTCTCGAAGCTGTTGTGAGTGACTTGACCTACGTTCGAGTCGCAAACAAATGGCACTATATTTGCTTGCTTGTGGACTTGTTTAATCGGGAGATTATCGGTCACAGCTGCGGAAAATTCAAAGATGCCGCACTCGTCTATCAAGCATTTGCAAGCGTAAAAGGAGATCTGCGCCAAATTCAGCTTTTT
This sequence comes from Brevibacillus ruminantium, assembly GCF_023746555.1. Lineage (NCBI taxonomy): Bacteria > Bacillati > Bacillota > Bacilli > Caryophanales > Paenibacillaceae > Brevibacillus > Brevibacillus ruminantium. The sequence goes on along the minus strand of NZ_CP098755.1, from coordinate 1,786,211 downwards.
CACTCGGATCGTGGCAGTGAGTTTAAAAATCTTACGATTGATGATGTGATCAATACGTTCAATATCAAACGCTCACTAAGTATGAAAGGCTGCCCCTATGATAATGCAGTGGCAGAGGCAACCTTTAAGCTGATCAAAGCGGAGTTCGTGAGAAATCGTCAGTTTGAATCGTTAGCTCAGTTAAAAAAGGAGCTGGGAATCTATATAAAATGGTTTAACGAAACAAGGATTCATTCCACATTAGGTTATCTGAGTCCTATAGCGTACAAAGAAGTTGCACTTAAGAAATCTGTCTAGTTTGGTGTTGACAATCCAGAAGGAAGTTTGTGGTACTTTGTCGTGGATATGGGAAAAGGAGCCGATGATAAGCGCAAACGGAAGAAGCAGCGGGGTTTTGAAACAAAGAAGCTAGCCGAAGCCGCACTAGCCAAGGTCATCAACTAGGTCAACTCAGGCTCCTATATTGAGCCTGTAAAGATGCTTTTCAAGGACTTCCTGACAGAATGGCTTGAAAACAAACGAAATAGCGTTAGGAGACAGACGTTCACGAACTATGTGACGATCTGCAACTCACATATCATTCCCGAACTTGGCACACTATCCATTCAACAACTCAACCCTTTTACACTTCAGAAGTTTGTGAACTCCTTGTGTGAAAAAGGGTTTGCTACTTCCTATATCAAAAAGGTCATCGACGTGCTGAACGGATCGCTGGAAAAGGCTAAGAAACTGGATATGATAGCACGTAATCCCATGGAGTTAGTGGAGAAGCCTCGCATTTCCAAACAGGAAATGAAGGTATGGGATGTAAATGAGGTAGAAAAATTTCTTGCTACAGCACAAGAAGAACGTCTATACGTTGCCTTCCTTCTTGCAATTACTACAGGAATGCGGCAGGGAGAGATTCTCGGTCTCCGTTGGAAGGATCTTGATTTTGAAAATTGCAGCTTGAGTATCAGTCAGACACTAAGCCATGACGGTAAGGAGCTGCAAACCGAAGCAAAAACTAAATCAAGTATCCGCGCCATACACCTCCCGACTGAAACTCTCTTAGCATTAAGGAAGCACCGAAGCCTGATCATCCAGGAGAAACTACAAGCAGGAGACAAGTATGTGGACCACGATCTGGTTGTATGTACATCAGTCGGTACGCCAGTTATCCCGCGTAACCTAACGAGAACCTGGAAACGATTGATCGAGCAAGCTGGAGTGGCTCCGATCCGCTTCCACGATCTGCGACATACGCATGCAACCTTATTGCTTAAACAAGGGATTCACATCAAAGTAGTTGCTGATCGCTTAGGCCATACTGATACGAGAATGACTCTTGACACGTACAGTCATATTCAGCCGAGCATGCAGGTCGAGGCAGCGAATGCAATAAGCCAAGCCTTGTTCAAAAAACAAGCTTGATGAGCTATGTCACCAAAATGGCACCAAAGACGGTTGTTGACCCAGTTCTTTTGCTTTGAGCTGGGTTAAATTACCGATATAAAACAAGAAAAACCCTTGGTAATCAAGGGTTTCAACATTCGTTATATGGTGATCCGGACTGGGTTCGAACCAGCGACCCCCACCCTGTCAAGATGGTGCTCTCCCAACTGAGCTACCGGATCATGGGATATAGTTGTGATGTCACCAAAGCGTTCAATGGTGGGCCCTGTAGGACTCGAACCTACGACCAATCGGTTATGAGCCGACCGCTCTGACCAACTGAGCTAAGGGCCCGAATCGTACCGGACGTCGATCACAAGATTTAATATACAGGATTTCATTTCCGTTTTCAAGAGGAAAATCAAAAATTCCAGTAAAAATTTTTACCACCATCATACTTCCTTCTAAAACCACCCAAAATCCAACGGAGCATCCCGAAAGGGATGCCCCCCAACTTATTCCTTCTTCTCCCCCACAAAGTTGCTAAAACTCAACCAGCCTCATCCACCGCTTTGCCTTCTACGCGAATCTCTTCGTTGTGCAGTCTTTCCGCTTCCTCCTGCTCATCCCGGAGACGGTGAGCCATCCGGCTGGAGGCATTGGCGGCCACGCTCGCTACCAGATCGTCGAGGAAAGTATGCACCTTGCCACCTGCCGTCTTAGTGTCCAACTGCTTGATGACACCCATTTTATGCTTATCCAAATGGCCAAATGTCGTGACAGCAATGCTCCCGTACCCGAACACCGAACCGAGCGCCAGGGTTTCATCGCAGCCAAACAAGCCCTCATCCGCCGCAATAATGGACTGAAGCGGCTCAGACAGCATTCCCCTCTCAGCCAAAGTATCCAGCTCGATACCGACGAGGATGGCGTGCTGCATCTCCCTTTTTTCCAATACCGCTTTTACGCTCTCGATGCACGGTTCCATGGTCAGGTCGGGATGATACGGCGACTGCATCAGGTAGACGATCTCAGCAATATCCTCTACGCGCACACCGCGTTCTGCCAGTCGATCCAGCGCGGCTTTTCTAACTTCGCTGCTGTGTACTTGCTTCTTCATCTGTTGACAACCCCTTCCACCGATAAGTGACGTCATTCAATTATCATAGTATCACAAGGAGACAAAATTGCGACAATCTTCGCTAGTCAAACACAGACCAGCCCCTCTTTCCTCCACCCACCAACCTTGAGCCGCAAGGCTCTACCTCTACCTCTACCTCTCCCCCTCATCCCCCTCCATCCTGTATAATAAAACCCAAAGCCCAAAGGAGGACGACACAGTGGCCCTTGAAGAACTGATCCTCGCAAGCAAGCACCTGGGGACGCAAGAGAAGTTTCTCGTCTACTTGCCCGAGCGCTACTCCCCGCTCTATTCCTACCCCGTCCTGTACGTCCAGGACGGACAAGACTACCTGTCCATGGGCCGCTTGGCTACCTTGCTCGAAGAAATGCACCAGGCGAAAGAAATTCCAGACCTGATCGCCGTTTTTCTTCCGGTGGACAAATCCCTGCGGTACGACCGGTACCATCCGGACGGGGGGCAGCACCAGGCATACCTGCGCTTTCTGGCCGACGAGGTGGTCGGCGCGATCGACAGCCGCTACTCGACCCATCCGCTTGGCTCGGCGCGAACGCTGCTCGGGGAGTCACTCGGTGGCGTCGTTTCCCTGTTTACCGCTCTCTCCTATCCGCATACCTTTGGCCAGGTTGCCTGCCAGTCCGCTGCGATGGACGACGAGCTCAACCGACGAGTGCGGGAGATCGACCTAACTGTTCCCCTACACATTTACCTGGAGGTGGGACTCGAAGAAACCGCTGTAGACACAAAACGCGGCCCCCTCAATCTGCTGCAAAGCAACGAGAGCCTGCGCGACATTTTGCAAACAAAAACGGTCACCCTGGCCTATAAGACCTTTGCGGGTGACCACACTTGGGGCTATTGGCAAGCAAACCTGCGGCGCATTCTTCTTGGCCTTTTCGGGTAAACTTACCTAAGTTTGTTCTTCCTGAGGACCTTCCTCTTTTCCCGGGGAGACCAATGCCTCATCGAACTCGGTTTTCCGAATGGCAGTGATGAGGGAAAAGGTAAGGAGGGACAGCAGCAGAAGAACAAGGAAAATAAAAATGATCATCATAGCTGTTTTCATGCCTGTAGAAAGCACCTCCCTGCTCCTTAACAGTCTGTCCCTAGCTGAGAGGAATATACGGGCCGGCGCATAACATTACACAAATGGAGAATTTTCTGTTAAAATAAGTTTATTCGTTTTTGCCCAACGCCGAAAAAAATGATAGAGGAGGGATTCGAATGAAGTACAGTATCGTAGTATTTCCATCCAGCAAGGTGCAAGAAGTGGCCAATTCCTACCGAAAACGTTACGATCCTGCATACTCCTTAATTCCGCCGTATATTCGCCTGAAAGAGGCGTTTGAACTCGATGAATCCCAGCTGCCTCATCTGGTAAGTCATTTGGAGCTGGTCGCGAACTCAACCGAGAGCTTTACTGCCCAGTTTCATCGGGTATCGTCGTTCCATCCGACTAACAATGTCATTTACTTGGCGGTTCAAAACAAAGAACCATTCGAACAACTTCACGAAAAAATCCTGGAACGAGTCTTCCAGGAAAAAGAAGCCTATGCCTTCGTACCGCATCTCACCATCGGACGTGAGCTCTCCAACGATGAATTGCGGGACATTACTGGGCAGCTCAGCATGGTCAAATTTGATCTCGACTCGGAAATTGATCGCTTCCACCTGGTTTACGAGCTTGAGGATGGCATCTGGAGCGTGCACCAAACCTTCTTGCTGAAAAAGTAAGAGCCGGGAGAAATCTTCATATGCCCTTCCCTTTGCGGAAGGGCCTTTCCATTTTTCCATCCAGACTTGACGTATCGAAAGGAAGAACTGCATTGAATCAGACAAACGAGTTGAAACGCGTAGAACAGAGTAGCGAGGAATGCCAAATAATGGAAGTTCAGACAGAACAGCAATTGCAAGATGCCTTGTCTGTCAGACACGATGTTTTCATAAAAGAGCAACAGGTGCCACAGGAGATTGAGATCGACGAGCATGACCGGATCGGCTCCGGGACCCTTCATTTTGTCGTCTATCGCGGGGGAGTGGCTGTAGGAGCAGGCCGGCTCCGCCCTTATTCCCCGGGAATTTCCAAAGTAGAGCGTGTAGCCATTGCCAAGAGCGAGAGAGGCACAGGCTTAGGCCGGCTGCTGATGCTGTATATGGAAGAAACAGCGAAACGACAAAGAAATAAGGGCCTCAAATTAAACGCCCAGACCCACGCGCAGCCTTTCTATGAAAAGCTGGGCTACACACCGATCGGGTCCGTTTTTGTAGAAGCGGGAATTGAGCATATTGCCATGGAAAAAAGCTGGACAAGCTAGTATCAATATCCTGAAAAGGAGGGCTTCTCATGTTGGCTTCCATAGACAGAACGGAGCATGGTTACTTCGCCCGCTTCGAACGCAGACTCAAGCATTCTGTGGAAGAAGTGTGGTCGTACTTGACCGACAACGAAAAATTGAAGCAATGGTTTCCGGAACTGCGTGTGGAAGAGCTTCGCGAGGGAGGTACCATTCTCTTCGACATGGGAGACGGTACCTTTGAGAAAATGAACATCACTCGTCTGCAAATTCATTCCCTGCTGGAATACACCTGGGCGGATGACTTGGTCCGCTTTGAACTCTCACCGGAGCCAGATGGCTGTTTCTTGGTATTCCAGGAGGAGCTCACGAAAATTACCGACCATACGGCGAAGGACCTGGCCGGTTGGCATGTCTGTCTGGATGTCATTGAAGCGCTTCTCGATGGCAGAACCATGGAATCCAGGTTCGAAGTATGGAAAACCTGGCACGAAAAATATGTCCAGGCCCTGAGTGATATCAAGAACTCCGCAACAGATGCTTCCTGATCTCCCGTGTTGCCCGGTCATTAGAAAAACTTGGCTTATCGCCAAGTCAAATAGCGAGAGCTTTAGTTTTTCTTATACTTTCATCATTTAATGCGTTAGCGAAATCAAACTTTCCGAAAGTAGAACAAAACCCACTATCTGAAAAGCGATAGCGGGTTCTCTTTTTTACAATATTCCCTTACAAAGGCAAGCTCATCACCATATTCCGCACTGTAAAACCCAGTTGTTCATAAAGCTGTGCCGCAGGGTTCCCGGCAAAAACACCCAATCGAATTTCCGGGTACCCTTTCTGTTTCAGTTGCTCGATGGCTTCTTTCATCAAATGCTTGGAGAGGCCTCTTCCCCTGAATTCCTCTATGACATACAGCTCATAGAGAAAGCCATACTCTGCGTCCGTAAAATGGTCCTTCGCAGGTCCGAGCAGAACCCACCCCATGAGTGTTTCGCCCTCAGTCGCCGCCAGATAGTAGCCGCCTTTCTCCAACAGAGGGTAGATGAGTTGTTTTACCTTTTCATCTGATGGACGTGCGTTGCCCCTGGTTCCTTCATATAAGGCTTGGGGAGATCGCTGCAAAATCTCCTCGAATTGAGCCTCGCTTGGTTTTTTGATTTCCATTCCTCTTTAAATCCTTTCCCTCTATTTCTTTCACATGAAACCGCTCCCCTCTCCCGTCGTATATACCAAAAAACGGAAAGTCACTGGAGGGTGCCATGAAAAAAATCGCTTGGACCGCCATTCTTCTTTTGCTGACGGCGATCATCATTTGTTTTTGGATGGATCAGTTCATGTTTGCCTACGGATTGATCTTTTTCCTGATCACCATCCTGACAGCGATCGGCCATGTCTACAGCATCGACAGCCAGATCTATCTGGATAAAAAGAGCCGGGAAACGGAGCATGCAAAAAATGACCTGACTCGTTAATCAGCCAAAACTCGCCTGCTTTCTTTTCTTCGCGATCTCCCTGATCCGCTCCACTGCATCATAGGGGGCCGTATGGCTTCCGAGCATGGCATGGAACGGCTCCTCGCCGCGCCAACCGTGGAAATCTGAGCCGCCCGTCATCACGAGCCCGTTTTCTTCCGCCCAGCGCTGATAGAGCTCCCGCTGCTCCCGCATATTATCGGGATGCCAGACCTCGATTCCGTCCAAACCGAAGACGATCAGCTCCTTCACCAGCTCATCGTCGTCGTACAAGCCGGGATGGGCCAGAACAGCCACACCGCCTGCTTCCTTGATCAGCGTGATCGCTTCCTGAGGCGAGATGCGCGGAGGATTGACATAGGCCTTGCCCTCTTTCCCCAGATAGACGGCAAAAGCCTCATCGATGGACTTCACCGCGCCCAGCTCGATCAACTCTTCGGCGATATGCGGTCTCCCGATGTTTTTATCCTCCCCCGTCTTTCGCCGATAGACGCCTTCCAACGTGATCGGGATGCCCAGCTCCTGCAAGCGTGCAACCATGAGCTTATTGCGCTCATGCCGGGTTTCGCGCAATCCACGCAGCTTTTCGTGAAAGGCCTCGTCTTCATACGGCACAAAATAGCCCAGGACGTGAATATCTTGACCGCGCGCCACCGAACTTACCTCAACGCCGGGGATGACCTCCACCGCCGCAGCAGACTCCCCTCTCTGGGCTGCTTTCAATGCCTCAGGGATGCCTGCTACGGTGTCGTGATCGGTTATCGCGACGGCGGCCAATCCCGCTTCCTGTGCCAGGCGCACATTTTCCTGCGGCTCACAGGTCCCGTCCGATGCCCGTGTATGCGTATGCAGGTCTGCTCGTTTGTTCATCAAAGTTTTCTCTCCTTCTTTCTCCTTGTCTGTCACTTCTGAATTGGAGCTCCCCCTCATATGATTAGGCAAAACGCATTCATAAAGCGTTAGCCAAGGAGGATGTCCATGCGGTTAAAAAGCAAAAACCTGACTGGTGTCGTCCAGCCGCTTTCTTACGTCGACAAGATGCTGCGGCAGCAAGGCTTTTCCCCTACCGGCGGTGACGATCCCACCTACCATGTGGAGATTTACGACTCAGCCACCAGCAGTTCCTATTTTCTCCGCATTCCCGCCAACTTTACCAGCAGGCCGACCGACACCGGTGAAATGACCGTCAAATTGGGCCACCCCTATCTGGAAGCAAAGCTGTACCTCAACACGACAATCGATGATCTCCTTATCATTCCCAAGGAAATACGGGAAGCTGCCGAGCACAAGCTGGCCGAAATAGGCGACTATCTATCGAGACCATCCTGTGCCAGAGCTGCTTTTCCCCAGAGCCATTGATTGGCAAAAAAGCGGTAACTGACGCGCTCTTCCTTTAGCAAACCAATGAGATACCCCATCAAAGCGGTGCGATATAGCACGTAGCTCGTCGCGTTCTCTATGGAAATTTGTAAACGCTCACAGACGCTTGCCAGACATTGCTCCAAGGTCCGCTCCTCGGTCAGAGCCTCTTCGATCATCCTGTAGAGCCGGCGATGACAGTGGATATTCGCGGTCAACACCGCTTCCGGTGAGGTGGTATAGGGACCATGACCGGGTAAATAGCCGCGGAAATTCGATTCCAGGAGCTTGACCAGGCTGAGCAGGGTTTCATGCGCATCCACTAAAAAGGGCAGCTTATGCTTGTGCAGCGTCTCTTCGCCGAAAAAGCTGTCTGCAGCAAAGAGAATGTTCTCCACAGCCAGTCCTGCCTGATTCCAACTATGTCCGGGAAGGGAGATGACTTGAAACAGGACACCGTCAATTTCTACTGGCCCTTCGTTTGGCAAAAGGTGATCCACACGGGAAGCCTCCGCGAGCAAAAACTTGTTCCGCAGCTCTTCCAAAGGCTGGGCTCCCATCCCCAAATAGATGGGCTCAAGAAGCGGATAGCGGATGACGGCCTCTTCCAATGGCGGAGCATACACCTTGGCCTCAGGCCAGCAGGATAAAAGATATGCATTGCCGCCAAAATGGTCGGCATGGGCGTGAGTCTGTACGATTGCGCTTAGTGGCTGGGCGATTTGGTCCAGCCCTTTTTTTATCTTTTTGGCCGTCTGTGTATCCAATCCGGAGTCAATCAGGATCGCCCCTGTTTGTCCGAGTACCAGACCGATGTTTACACTTCCCGGAAAATACCCGACCCCATCCGTAATCATCGTAAGCGAGTGCTGTGCCATGATTTTCTCCCTCGATTCTGTCTGTTTCCTTTTAGTTTCTCCATCTTCTTCCTGCTTCCCTGCCCAGCGGTCCAATTACAACATATGGCGGTTTCTTCTGCCCGATGTTGTAGATCAGATGGGTAAAAATGGCGACAACGAGGATGGTGATAAAGGAATAGACCGTGCGCTCCGCACCGATAACAGGAATCGAGGCTGATACAATAATGCCGTCAATGATGAAAATATACAGGGCAACGGGAATGACTGTGCGACGGGCCAAAAACTGAGCGATCAGATCCGTCCCCCCCGTATTGGTCCGATAGGCCAAAAGCAAACCCGTTCCCATTCCAATCAAGGCTCCCCCTGCCACTGCCGAAAATGGCAGGGCCCAAATGTTCCATGCTCGCAAAGGAGCAAACATATCGATCAGAAGCGTCTCGATCAGCATCCCGTGAAAGCTGTGATAAAAAAGGGAGCGATCGTAAACAAAAACCAGTCCAAACACGGGGACACTAAACAGGATCATGACCAGACCAGGAGGCAGATGAAAAAAATAATTGGCCAGAAGACCGATTCCAATCATGCCTCCATCCATCAAGCGATGCGGGACAAGAAACAGATTGACTCCGATCGCAATCGCTATGCCGCCTGTCAGAATCGCTGCACCCTTTTGTAGCCACATCATTTGCCTTCCCTCCCTGGGACAGGGTTACAGGATTATCTCTATGTTTGGCGCATTTCCGGTATGAATGGAATCGTCCAAACTGTACGAGAAAATCGGATGGTTTTGACTCTTTGCTTTTATTATTGGTATACTATCCATAATCATGCCTACGAATGTTTTTCTATTCACAAACGTACATTTCGTAGTAGAAAAGAATATCGAGAATAACAAATGGAGGTGAATCTCCTCCTTTCCGAATTTTGCGAAAGGGTGGAGACTTTCTTGGAGAGTCCGATAGGTCCGATAGGGGAGATACTCCTGAATCTGCTGCTCGTTGTCTTTTTGGTTTTGCTCAACGGCTTTTTTGTGGCAGCAGAATTCTCGCTGGTGAAAGTGCGCCAAACCCGTCTGGTCCAGCTTGTGAGTGAGGGAAACAAAAGCGCTGTCTACGCGCAAAAGGTAACACAGCAGTTGGATGCCTACCTTTCCGCTTGCCAGCTCGGTATTACGCTGGCCTCGCTCGGTCTGGGTTGGGTTGGTGAACCGGCCATATCCCGATTCGTCGAACCCGTATTGATGTCCTTAGGCCTGCCGCAGGTGCTGGTTACACCTGTATCCTTGGCGATTGCCTTTGGATTGATCACCTTCATGCACATCGTTTTTGGAGAACTGGCCCCCAAATCGCTGGCGATTCAAAAAGCGGAAGCCACATCACTATGGACGGCGGCACCGCTGATGTTCTTTTACAAGCTCAGCTATCCGCTGATCTGGATGCTGAATGGGACAGCCTTGTTTCTGATTCGCCGCTTGGGGATCGAGCCTGCTACCGAGAGCGATCATGCGCACACAGAAGAAGAGATTCGCCTTTTGGTCAATCAGAGCCACAAAAGCGGTCATATCGACCAAACGGAGCTTGCTCTGGTTGATAACGTCTTCGAGTTTTCGGAGCGTCTTGCCAGGGAGATCATGATCCCTCGCATCGACATGGTCTGTCTGTATGATGACAATACCTTTGAGGAAAATCTGGCTATTATGCGGGAATCCCGTCACTCGCGTTTCCCCGTGGCTCATGAAGAAAAAGACAGGCTGATCGGTTTTGTCCACATCTCGGATTTTTACCTCTCTGCTTTGAAGAACGGAAAGGCCGACCTGAAAGATTTTCTCCGTCCTCTGCTGACGGTGCCCGAATCGATGGAAATCAGTCATGTGCTGCGCCTGATGCAAAAACGCCGCTCACAGATGGCGATCGTCATCGACGAGTATGGCGGTACGGCGGGACTCATCACGATGGAGGATATTCTGGAGGAAATCGTGGGAGATATTCAGGATGAATTCGATGAGAATGAGCGCCCTGATATCGAAAGCGCCAACAATGAGCTCTCCGTGTCCGGGAAAACCCTGCTGACGGATTTGAACGACTATATATCCGTAGAGATCTATTCGGATGAGGTGGATACGATCGCCGGATGGCTCTACAGCCAACTGAATGAGGAAGTTGCCGAAGGAAAGTCCATTCAGTATCAAAACTACCTGTTCACCATATCCGAGTTGGAAAACCACCGCATCACCCGGGTGGGCATCTCCGATCTGGGTGAAGAAGAACTGGCTGACAACGAAGACAATTACCTGTTGCATGCCCATTCCTGATCACCCGGTCCTGATCGACAACACAAAGACGAGTGTCCCCTGCACACAGGGGGCACTTCTTCTTTCCTCCCTTGTGCGGAGCGATTCCGCAACACCCTCTCCATATCGAGGTGTCACAATGAAATTTGCTCAGCTAGACGATACCATCATCCGCTTGCAGCCCGATACATACCAGCACCTGTCCGTCTGGCGGATGGCTGCCCGCCGGGAAAAAGTGCGTTGCCCGCTCTGCGATGCACCCCTTCGCCTGTCAGCAGGGATCAGCTTTGATCCTTCTTTTTTGCATCCCGAGGATCAACTTTGTGAATGGGAAGGATTGGAAGCTCCACCTGCCGAATTGCTGGCAGCTCATACAGAGCCTCACATCCGCCAGGCTTTTTCCGTCATGGCAGAAGTCGCTGTTGCTGTGGAGAAACCATTCACTACAGCCGATGCGGAAATCGCAGCGAGTGTAGCAGCTTCGGCCAGTGCGGAAGCCATGGCAAATACTAAAGCTGTGGGAAGTGCTGAAGCTGGAGCCGGTGCTAAAACCGTGGCAAGTGCTGAGGCCGGAGCCAACGCTAAATCCGTGGCAAGTGCTGAGACCGGAGCCAACGCTAAATCCGTGGCACGCTCAGAAGCTACAGCCGGTGCAGACCGCGGGGCCAGTGCAGAAACCGAAGAAGTAATGCTCGGCTCTTTTCGCATCCCGAAAAAACGAAGCATCCAATCAGAATCGGACGTCAACCGTACTGTACCCGAACCGCCCAAGCCGCCGCTCTATCGCAAAAGGCTGATGCCTAAAAAGACGATCGAGCATTTGGCAGTGCGCCACGAAGAACAGCTTCACCCTCACCAAAAAGAGGCGGTTCAAACGACAGAAGGGCCTCTCCTGATCCTGGCCGGGGCGGGCAGTGGAAAAACGCGGGTGATGACGGCCCGCACATCGCATTTGATCCGTGAGCTTGGCCTCTCCCCCCGGCAAATCATGGTCGTCACCTTTACGACCAAGGCGGCGGAAGAGATCAAGCAAAGGCTGGCCCGTCAGCTTCCTGGCGGACAAGCACGCGAGCTGGTGTCGGGTACCTTTCACAGCATCTTCTACCGGATGCTCATGTTTCACCAGTCCGACCGCTGGGATCAGCGAAAGCTGCTGAAAAAGGATTGGCAGAAGTGGCGCCTGCTGCGCGAAAGCGGGGCATTGGCCGCCCCGCCTGAGATCGGTCCGCGCAAAGAAAGCGAGATACTAGAGGCACTGGCCATCATCAGCCGCTGGAAAAACGAATACCTGCTGCCCGAGCAGGCAGGACATCGGGTGGCGAACGATGATGCCGAGCGATTGGCACAGCTTCTGTATCCCCTTTATGAAGAGGCAAAGAAACGCACAGGCTGGTTTGATTTTGACGATATGCTGATTGGCTGCTACGAGCTTTTGCTCACTCATCCCGAAATCCTGCAGCGGTACCAGGAGCGGATTACGCATGTCATGATCGACGAGTTTCAGGATATCAACCGCATTCAGTATGAAACCGTCAAGCTGCTCGCCGCGCCGCAAAACAATCTCTGCGTGATTGGCGACGACGATCAGTCCATCTACGGATTTCGTGGAAGCGATCCGCAATACATACTCGGCTTTACACGAGATTTTCCCCAGGCGAAAACCATTACGCTGGAGGTAAACTACCGCTCGCGCTCCTCCATCGTCGGACTTGGCTTCTCCCTGATCGGCCACAACCGTGCACGTTGGCAAAAGGACTGTCTCTCCTTTCACTCTGAAGAGGGGGAAACCTACCTCTTCGAACCGGGCGACGAGGAAGAACAGGCTGCCCGGATTGTGGACGAGATTCGTCATCGGATCGAAACAGGGACACCGATCGGTGAATGCGCCATTCTCTACCGAACACATGAATCGGCCCGTCCGATTTTGGAGCATTTGAGCGAGGCTGGCATCCCCTTCCACTATACACAAGAGGAGGACTCCTTCTACCAGCGGCAAACCGTTCGCTGGGTTCTGTCCTATTTGCGTTTGGCTCTCAATCCGGACGACAGCGACAGCTTGAAAGAGATTCTTCCGACACTCTATATTTCCCAGGAGATGTGGAATGCACTGCGGAGTCAGGCCATTTTGGAGGACATGCCCATTTTGCATGTACTACCAAAGCTGGAGCATTGGAAAGGATTTCAGCGCAAACATCTGCAATCTGTCGGGGAAGTGCTGGCAGCCTGTGCCGCTTGTCCGCCTGCCCAGGCCCTGGAGCTGATCTACGAAGATTGCCGGCTGCGTGATTATCTGAAAAAACGGTCCAAAGAACGGGATGATCGCCGGGAAAGCTGGAGTGATGAACTGCAGCAGCTGCTCGCCACAGCGAAGAGACATGAGCATGTAGCTGGCTTTCTCCAGTATATGGACCGGATGGCCAACCAGGAAAAAGAGTGGCGCCAGCAGCAGCCACTCCCAGGAGAAGGGGTACATGTACTTAGTATTCACCGGGCAAAAGGATTGGAGTTTGACCACGTATTCCTGCCCGATCTAATCGAAGGCTCCCTGCCCCACGAATACGCATTGGATGCCGTGAGAAAGGGAAATCAGGCCGCACTCGAAGAAGAGCGGAGATTGTTATACGTGGCCATCACGCGGGCCCGCTACTCCCTGAGCATCGGCATCCCCCGCGAACGGTTCGGACGCAAGACCAGGCTCTCCCGCTTCATCTCCGAAATGGGCCGATAGGCGATCAATACCGCCTCCCATGTAAATCAACCACTCTTCCATATTGGTAATAATCGGAAACATGACAAAGGCTCCCTTCCGCATTTTCGTCTAGCATGCGGATAACGGGAGCCTTTTATTCTTGTTATGCTTTTTATTTGCCCATGATGCTGTAGCCGGCATCTACGTGAATGATTTCACCGGTAATTCCGCGGGACAGATGGCTCATCAGGAACAATGCCGTGTCGCCCACTTCAGATTGGTCGATGGTGCGGCGCAGCGGCGCGCGCTCTTCGATCTCTTTCAAGACGCTGTTGAAGTTGCGAATCCCTTTTGCTGCCAGCGTGCGAATCGGCCCTGCAGAGATTGCATTGACACGGATGTTTTCCTTGCCCAGGTCACTGGCCAGATAGCGTACGGAAGCATCCAGCGCGGCTTTGGCCACACCCATGACGTTATAGTTCGGCACGACGCGTTCGCCGCCCAGATAGGTCATGGTCACGATGCTTCCCCCTTCGCTCATCAACGGACGAGCTGCCCGCGCCACAGCGACGAGTGAGAAGGCACTGATGTCCTGAGCCAGTGCGTATCCATCCCGGGAAGTATTGACAAATTCGCCTTCCAGCTCCTCGGTTTTGGCAAATGCGATGCAGTGTGCCAATCCGTGGATCACGCCTACTTTTTCCTTAATTTCGGCAAAAGCGGCTTCCACTTCCTCGTCTTTGGTCACATCACAGTTGATCAGCAGGGATTCACCCTCCAGCTCTTCCACCAGCTTGGCTACGTTCTCGCGCAAGCGCTCCCCCTGATAGGTAAAAATCAGGTTGGCCCCGGCTTTGCTAAGGGATTGGGCAATTCCCCAGGCAATGCTGCGGTGGTTGGCCACGCCCATAATCACAATATTTTTTCCTTGAAGAAGATTCATCATTATGTATCGGCCCCTTCCTACGTATTTCCCTGCCATTATAACCGATCTTGTCTACGGTTACGAGAGCAATTCAGGGGAAAACCTCGCAAAAAGGGCCGAAAGACAGGCTATTCTCCCTGCTGCATGGATTCTGCCAGATTTTCGACAGAAGCGGCGGCTGAGTCGGCAAACGCCCAGGGCTCTTCTACCGGATTCAAGGGTGTACCGTTTTCCGGGAATTCCGCCTTCATCTGCGACTCTTCTTCCTGATGCGGCCAGTCTTCACGTTGCCCCAATGTTTTTTCGCTCCTTTCCTGCGCAAGCTGCTCGAAAATGTATGTTCTTAGACTAACTAGCAGGAAAGAGGTTTATGCATGCTGATGCGGACCTTGGTGAAAAAAAGACATCAGCAAAAGATAGGCGACCATTCCGGCGATAAAAAATAGACCCAGATCTCTGTCCCGCTCCCGCAGGATAAGAGGGATCAGATGACTGGCCGCAACGTAAAGAAATACACCGGAAGCCAAGGCCATCAGCAAGGGAAGCCACTCTTTCCGCAGAAACGGCTCTGCGATTTGAAAGCTGAAGGCGCCTGCAAGCGTGGCGATACCCAGTCCTGTAGCACCCCACAACGCTTTTTTCCGCGAACGCGTCACAGCCAGCAGAAGCGACGCCACTGTCACTCCATCCGGCACTTTATGGAGCAGCATCGCAAGCAGCACAGACCAGCCTACCTGCAAATTCACCCAAAAGCTGGCCAGAAGCGAAATTCCCTCCACATAGGCATGGAGCAAAAATCCGGACAAAACCCCAACGATCCCCGCATAGCCTGATGTGCTCTCTTTTGCCCCGGAATGCCCCAACCAGTCCAGCATAAACAGCAGGGAAAAACCGATGAGGACAAACGGCATGACCCGTCCCCCTCCCGCGAGCAAGGCATGTGGGAGCATATCCATCAGGGTGATCGCCAGGAGCAGACCGGCTCCCACACTAATCATGGCAAAGAGAGATTTTTCTGACCAAGACCGCACGCACAACAGCAGACCGCCAATGCTGCTGGCCACCGCAGCCAACAGCAGGACAAGTGGGATGTATGGCTGCATCAGACCGCCTTCCCTTCTTCCGGGTGATGTCCTTTCCATTCTACGCGCATGTCCCATGCATTATGTGTATCGACAAAGTACGGCAGCCTGTCCGAATTAGCCGAAAAATCACTAGTTTTTAGAACCTTTGTCGACAATCTCTTACCGGGAAAAAAATGGTGCTATAATGAGGCAACCGGGAATCCCTGATGGGGAAAAGGAGTGATTCGAATGGATGTTCAAGTGTGGATGGCTTCTAAGGAAGTGGCAGATCGGCTAGATGTGCATGTGCGGACTTTGAGAAATTGGCTGGACATGTTTGTTCCCGCGCAGGAACGACTAAAAAATCCGCAGGGTCACTACCTGATCAGTGAAACAGGTTTTTCTGTACTGCGTGAGGTGAAACTGAGAAAGGAAGAGGGAAAGCTCTCGCTTCGTGAAATCCAGCGGCAGCTCATCGAGGAAGGTCTCATACCGGCGTCAATTCTGACAGAAAGTGAAGTGGCTGTTGCGGATGAGCTGGCTGAAGCCATTACCGGGCCAGTTTCTGCTGCTTCCCCGGGGATGCATAGTACCATCTCAGAAGCGATCATCCAGGTTCAGCAGGAGCTCTCTCAACTGCCTGATATGAATCACATGCAGTCCACTCTCTTGCAAAAGCTGACTGATATCGAAGAAATGCAGGAATCTTTGCGTTTGGAGATGCGCCGTGTCACCTTTGAAATGGATTTGATGCAGCAGCGCCTGACACGCCGCAAAGAGCGTTTTGATCGCTATCAAACCCGTTGGTCCCTCAACCCGTTTCGCTGGTTCACCCGCTCAAATCGAAATATCACGGCAGGGCAGTAAAAAGCCCTGCTTTTTTCATGGTTCTAAAGTCGTGTTTTCTTGTGAAAAACTTTTTAGAATACGGTCTTTTGTGCTATATTTTATCTAATCACCTCGCTTGAAACGATACATATCTTGAGAGAATATACTCAAAAGACAGGAGTATGCAGTGTGAGAAAAGTACATATCCACTCAGTAAAAGCCGGAGAAATAATTGCCAAGACAATCTTTCTGGAAAATGGCAATGTACTTTTGGGCCATGGCGTCGCACTGACTGACCGCTATATTCAACGCCTGATCAACATGGGTATTGAGACGCTGTACATCGAAGACAAGGATACGGAGGACATCATTCCGGAAGACTCGATCCGTGATGAAACCAGAAAGCAGGCTGTCGATGCGATCTACTCCACCATGACCGGGCTGATGGAAAAACAGACCCTGCAGCGCCGCACTTCTCTTCCCGACCTGGGACAGATTTTTCAAAAAGTGTTTGGCGATATTCTCAGCGACTTGAGCAGCCGCCGGGATATTCTGGTCAACCTGTGCAATCTGCACACCCTGGACGGTTACTTTTTCCATCATGCGGTCAATGTCTCCGTACTTGCCGGTATTATTGGTCTGGCAAAAGGCTACAACCAGCAGCAGTTGATGGAACTGGGAATCGGGGCTCTCCTGTTTGATATCGGCATGACGCAGCTTCCCAAAGAATTGTGGAACAAGAAGACAGAGTTGAATGAAGAAGAACGACAGCGGATTCGCTACCATACAGAGGATGGCTTCAACCTTTTGCGTACGCAGTACAACATCTCCCTGTTATCTGCCCACTGTGCCCTGCAGCATCACGAACGCTATGACGGGACCGGATATCCTCGCCAATTAAAAGACAAGCAGATACATGAATACGCCCAAATCGTAGCGATTGCGGACGTGTTCGATGCGCTGATTTCCCCCCGCCCGTTTCGCACCGGGTATTCTCCCAGTGAGGCAACAGAGCTTCTCTTTGCTGTTGGAAACAGCATGTTTGACCTGGATTTGGTGAAACTGTTTTTGCAGCATGTGGCCGTGTATCCCATCGCCTCCACCGTCCAGCTCAATACCGGTCACATCGGCGTCGTCTCAGAGGTAAACCCGCTTGCAGTCAACCGCCCCATCGTCAGAATTCTCCGGGAACCGGACGGCTCACCCGTCGCCTCCCCGTATGAATTGGATCTCTATCACAAGGATTGCATGAGCATCACAATCGTCAAATCGGTATAGGGATGCACTAAGGCCTTTGCTCGGCTGTTTTTCTTTCGCTGCTTTTCTTCCGCTGGATATAACCCAAAACCAGGACAACACTGACAATCACGATCTTGCAAGCCTCTTCCACCCCGTATTTCCCCTGGACCCACTCTGCTACCAGTCTCTCCTCGAAAATCATTTTGGCTGCTGCCCAGGCAAGAATGCCCGATCCGAAATAAACCAGCCACGGGATGCGCTCCATCGCTTTGAGGATCAACTGGCTGCCAAACACCATGATCGGAATACTGATCAAGAGCCCCAGGATGATCAGCAGCATGTTCCCGCCGGCTGCCCCGGCAATCGCCAGGACATTGTCCAGCCCCATCATGACATCGGCAAGCACGATGGTTTTTACCGCTTGGACCAGATTGTCACTGGCGTTTATTTGCCCGCTTCCCTCCTCCTCGCGCAGCAGCTTGTAGCTGATCCAGATCAGGATAAGCCCGCCTATCAGATACAGATAGGGAATCTTCAATAGATAGACAGCCAGTGCCGTTGCGATGATACGGACGATGATAGCCAAACCGGTAGCCCAGATAATCGCCTTCTTTCTCTGCGGCGGTGTCAGTCTGCGACAGGCAATGGCAATGACAACTGCATTGTCTCCGCTGAGGACAATATTGATCGTGATGATGAGCAAAAGTGCTGAAAAAAAAGCCGGTTCCAACAATACCTGCGCCCCCTTGTCGACATTTAGTCTTCCACGATCCGTGTATAAAAAATCAACGATATCCTATGCCTGTCCAGGGTTGTTGTCAAACCGTTACTTTTAGTATGATGGTAGCGAGGAGGGTTGTCGAAATGTCGAAACAATTCGTTATCGAAGCGATCATGTTGGCCATCTACGGAGAATTGATGGCACCTTCGCAACCAGTTGAATATTTTATCCCTTCGTCGACAATCTACGAATTGGATGAATTTTACCATAGTCCTGAACCGATCATGCCAGATCCTGAGGACGATCTGCACGTCCGGCGTGTGATGCAAGAGATGAGCCAGTTCTTTGCTGATCCTTTCAACCGCAAGCGCCTGGAAAAAGGGCTGGTCGCACCCTGGTCCAGCATCCCATTTACCTTTCCTAACGGGGTTACGCTAAACGTCGTAAAGGTAGAGGACAATGCGCTTTGGGGCGAGCTGTTTGACCCCGTAGAAACCCAGCTGCTGCTGACGGGCATGCATTTTGACATCCCGCTGATTACAGACCAGCCTGACTTTGAGGATCGGATTTTGGAGTATGTCGTGCCTGTCCAGTTTTATGATATCGACGATTTCGAGTTTGCCTTGGAACAGGGCATCTCCATCGAGCAGCTGCGCGAACCGTAAAAGAAAATCGATCCTGGTTACGCAAAAATGCCTGATCCTTACCGCTTTCATGGACGGCATATTCATTTTCCACAGACCGGCAGCAAACTGCCCCTTTGGTCTGTGGCTTTTTTTTGCAAGAAAATTGGCTCTTTTATTCATGCTGAATTGCGCGTATAGTATGTTCAATAGAATGCGTAAAAAAGAGGCGACATGATGGGACGCAAACCGATTTATACACGTGTTTACAACCAGTTGCGCTATCAGATTTTAAGCGGAGAACTCGCAATTGGCTCCCCTTTGCCGCCAGAGAGAAAACTGGCAGAACAACTGGAGGTCAGCCGCAACACCATCGTCCGCGCTTACACCGAACTGGAAGCAGAGGGTCTGATTTTTAGCAGAATGGGCAGCGGGCGGTTTGTCGAGGCATTGACTCCCGCCTATGCCAGTCCCCGAAATCATTGGCACCAGCGTGCCTATAGTACACTGGCCTCGGCTCCCTCCCATATGGCAGAGCTTCTGGCTGTGACAGATAAATATCCGGATACCATCAATTTCGCTCACGGTGACGGCGGCAAGCACACGCTGGAATCGTCAGGCTTCTCCGACTACGTCAAAAGTTCGGCTGAACAGCTTCATTCCTACTACTTTACCTCTGTGCAAGGGCTGCCGGAGCTGCGCGAGCATCTCGTCGACTGGATGGACATGGAGCAAATCTCATCATCTGAACAGATCGTGATTACGAGTGGGTCACAGGAAGGTCTTTTCCTGATCACCTCCCTTTTGGCCAGGCCGGGTGATCTGGTGGTGACAGAAATGCCTACGTATTTCGGTTCCCTTCAGCTCTTTCAATCGCTGGGCATGCAAATTGTCCCCGTACCGATGGATGCCGAGGGGATGCGCATCGATGTGCTGGAAGGGATCCTGGCCCGCTGCCGCCCCCGCATGCTTTACACGGTGCCGACCTACCACAATCCAACCGGATGGACGATGTCTTTGAGCCGGCGTAAACAATTGCTTGCCTTGAGTGAGAAATACGAGCTGCCCATCGTGGAGGATGATGCTTACCGTCATCTGCACCTGGAAAAGGAGCCGCCGCCCTCGCTGAAATCGCTGGATCAGTCGGGGAACGTCATCTATTTGAACACCTTTTCCAAGCTGCTTTTTCCCGGTCTGCGTGTGGGCTGGGTCGCTGCCAATCGTCCCTTTGCCCAGCTGCTTACACGGATGAAAGAATTGTCGATCACCACCAATACACTGGGGCAGTTGGCCTTGGCCGCTTTCCTGCGGGAAGGGGCGCTGAAGCCGCATCTCGAGGTCGTCCGTCAGCAGTACAGGGAACAGGCGGCCATCATGGCCGGTCATCTGGATCGGTTCTTTCCTCTCGGGATTCGCTACGAACACCCCGCTGGCGGTTTTTATTTCTGGGTCTCGCTGCCGGAAGAGATTCACGCTCGCAAGCTGATGAACGATTGTGCCAAACAGGGCGTCTCCTTTACCTGCGGCGATATGTTTCTTTCACGCGAAGCCGAACAGCCCTTTATCCGGCTCTGTTTTACCCATGAGCGCTCAGAGCAAATCGACCGCGGCATGAGGATTATTGACGATGTGTTGCAAACACGAAAGGAGTAACATGTTATGAAAAATGCACCACCCCTGGCCTCAACCTGGAAGCAAGGGCTGCTGGACGCCGCACCCTTGATCGCCAGCTATATTCTGTTTGGGGCGATCTATGGAATGATTGCCGGGCAAGCCGGTCTTACTTCCTGGGAAACCCTGGCGATGTCCCTGTTTGTCTACTCGGGAGCCGCACAGTTTGCCGCCAGCTCCATGATTGCCGAGCACGCGGGCATGTGGGCGATTATTCTGACCACCTGCCTGCTAAATCTTCGACATTTCCTGATGGCCTTGTCCATCTCGCCGCATTATCAGCGGTTTACCAATTCGCAGGTCAACGCGCTCGCCTTTTTTCTGACAGACGAGCAGTACGCGATCACGCTGAACCGTTTTCGCCATCATCAAAGCGATCTTCCTTATATCGTCAGCGTCAGTGTCAGTCTCTATGCGAGCTGGTGCGGCGGCACCCTGCTGGGAACGGCGGCAGGCAACTGGATTCCTGATCCCGCTTCACTCGGACTGGGTTTTAGCTTCACAGCGATGTTTTTGGCGCTTGCCTACTACCAACTCTCTTCCGTCATCCGCATCTTCGCTTTTCTTCTGTGCGGTGCAGTCTCCGTGGGATTGGCCTTTGTCGTTCCAACTGGACTGCCCGTGCTGATCGCCGGCTGCCTGGCATTTGCCATCGGCTATTTGCTGCCGGTAAAAGAAGAGGCCGATCATCTGACGGAAGATAACAGAGGAGTGGAATCAGCATGACGACAGAGAGCTTGTTGCTTTTTCTCAGTATGGCAGCCATCACCTATTTTTCCCGGCGAGCCTTTCTTCGCTTGCCCAGCAAGCATTTTTCTGCCCGCCTGAAAAACGGGCTCAGCTTCATTCCCTTGGGTATTTTTGCATCCCTGGTCTTTCCTTCGCTGTTTGTGGATGCGGGTACATTTGTCATCCAGCCGTTGTATCTTGTCGCCAGTCTGGTTTGCTTAGCCATGATGGCCATCAGCAAGAATGTCTTTCTCAGTTTTGGCGTCAGTCTGGGGCTGGTCGTCGTCTCCTCCCTGGGTCTTTTTCCCTGGTAAATTGCGCAGTTCTGTGAAAAATTCCCTCCCCGTTCGGTTTGGCCGTGGTACAATACGGGTATAGATTGCAAAAGGATTTCGGGAGGGACCTGGTAATGGAAACGGTGAAACAACACGGAGATACGGATTGGAACACAGAGGGAGATACGGTTCATGCCATTCTCTTTCAAATGGGAAATGAGTACTACGGCTTGCCAATCTCGTTGGTAAAGGAAATCATCAAGCCTTTGCCGGTTACCCGTTTTCCCAAATCTCCCCCTTATGTGGAAGGGGTTATCGACCTGCGCGGCAGCATTTTGCCGATTATCAACCTGCGAACCATGTTTGGCCTGGAGCCGATTCCGCTCACCGAAGAGAGCCGTTTTGTCGACTTGCAGCTCGAAGGCTTAAACATCGGGATCGTCGTCGAAGCCGTCTCCGAGGTCATGCACATCCCGTCCTCACTGGTAGAGCCTGCCCCGCCGATCGTCGCCGGAGTGGATGGCAAATTCCTCAACGGGATCGCTCGTTTGAAGGACAAGCTGATCATGCTGCTGGATGTGGATGAAATTTTCTCCCAGTGGAAAAAATGACGATTGGAACCAAACAAAAACAGGCGTGCTCTCAGCCGCCTGTTTTCCTTTTCTGCCCCTTTTCCCTCGTCGCCGGAAACCGGGTCATTATTTCTGCCCGCCGCTTGCCAGGTAGGCATAGTTGACCCAAATCATCTCTTCAATCCCCAAAATCTCCTTGAACAAATCCACAGAGTCGTACAACAGGGACGCCCCCGTTTCTTCGTCGACTTCCGTCAGCATCTGTATATCAAAAAGCGAGCGAAGCTGCTGTACCTGTTTGGGATTGACGATCCGGCCGAAGCAGGCCGGGCATACCCGGTTAATCCCTTTGTTCACTTCCCTTCGGTATTCCTCGGATCTGATGGTTCGGTTTAATATATCCTCATACGTCTGCCTTACATCCTCACTTTCCAGTATCGCGTCGTGCAGCTCAACATGGGGATAGAGTCGCGTGAATTCGCTCTCGGCCATATCCGCATCAAGGGTATAGCTGATCGTGGCGGAAGAGACTTCATAACCCGCATCGAAGAGCCGATACCCCCAGCCATTTTCTTCCGAGTCATGGAACCAGAGCAGCGGAACACACTGACGGGACAGCTGCAGAATAAATTGCAGGGTCTGGGCCGTCTCCAGCCACTCGTCACGCAAAAAAAAGGCATTCCAGTCCCGGTTGATGTTTCGGTGAAAATAAGGCTGCCGCGATTTAGGCAAGGCGATTAACACTTTCGGTTCGTATTTGCGAGGATATAACATGCCGGTCGTGAATTCACTCATCCGATACCCACCACCCTCTGGCAGGCTCTCCCTGGTCTCACACGGTTTGAGCCAAAGTTCTCTCTACCAGTTTATTCATGGGGTGGCGATTATTTGCCGTGATCTTTGCCAAACGTGCTCGTGTACAGGATGGAATGCTTCGCCCCTTCCGGTCGCAGCTCTGATCGAAACAGATGAAAACGAGTCACTTGCCACTCGGGAGGCTCTGAAGAGAGAAAACGCTCATTCCATTCTGCTGCAGGCACACCCTGTGGCCCTGTCTTCGGCCCTCGCGCCAACGTGATATGGGGGCGGTAGAGCTTTTGGTCATAGCTCAAGCCCGGATGCAGATCAAAGCGCTTTCCCAGCAAAAGGTGGAGCTGCTTCAACGGCTCGATTTGCCCGCGAAGCCCCAGCCACAGGACACGGGGACGCTCCCAGGTTGGAAAAGCGCCAAACCCGCCGACCTTGAGCGTAAACGGGGGGATGATCTCACTGACGATATCCATATCCCGGCTAATGTCCGGAACCAGCTTTTCCTCCACCTCTCCCAGAAAATGAAGGGTCAGATGAAGATTGTGAAGGGATTGCCAACGCTCTGCCCGGATTTCGCCACGTACCTGTTTTTGTACCTGTTCGATATATTGTGCTGCGACCTCAGGTATTTCCAATGCCACAAATAGCCGCATCCCAATGCCCTCCTCTGTTCATAGGCTGAGCGTAAAAAAGGCTCGCCCGTCGGGACGGGGAGCCTTAGGCCGCAATCATCTTTCCTGTTATAATTCCCAGCACGCAGCGAGCGTATTCACTCATCCTGCTCGCGCCAGGCTTCGCCTGAAAGGAGAGGGTCAGCTCGATATGCTCGTTGTGACCAGCGGGCTGTATCCCCCAAAACAATTCTGCTTCCCCGTAGAGGATTTCCTCAATACGCTCTTTTTTCCGCTCCACATCTGTCTGTGGATCACAGGAAAGGGAGAACTTCATCGTCACCATCACGGATTCACAGCTGGTCAGATCCTCTTTGTCCATGTTCAGCTTTGCTTTGACAGCGATCACACCGGTCTCTGCCCAGAGCGCATACTCAAGCGTTGCCTGAAAATGAGGATGCACCTGCAGGTCCAAAGCGGGAAAACGGCCATCTATCGTAAGTAAAAATGTCTCTGCCATCATTTCGATCTCGTTCTGAAAAAGACGGGCACAGTCGGAAACTGCCTCCAAAACCTCAGGTTGTACCGTGTACATCCTACTCACCCTCCCTGGAAAATCATTCTCTACTCATTCGCACTGAAGTCTTTACTTTCCTTTGTTGAAAGGTGACTACTTTTCCCGTTTTCACGCGGCAGAAATCCGTCATCGCAGCCCTTTTGTCGAAACTCTCACGGCACGCATTGTGCGCTGCTATTCGCTGCTATTGTTTGTCAGCGTCATTTGATTACCCGGCGTAAGGATTTTTAGCCAGTGGGAAAATTTGAACATACAGCTTACCCAGGCGCGCATTGTCTGCTTCGTCCAGCTCGATGTGATACAGTCGGCCTGCTTCCACTCGAATCAACGGATAGGCTCCACACCCGAGCGGAACAGTCTCTTCGGTAGAAAGAAACTCCGGAAGCGTAAAGAGGAAGCGGGAAAACGGGTTGGCTTCCTCCTCTGTCATATGAACGACTTCAAAAAGCTCAGACATCTCGGGAGTGACAATCATCCTCAGCAGCCCTTCCTTTTCAGCCGCCCAAATCGTAAAGGAGGTTTCCCTGACCTCGCTCCGTGCATGACGCCGCATGACCCATATGGCCTGATGGATCGTGCTCATGAGCAGATGCTGGGCCTCTTCTTCCCCGTGTTTTTGCTGCAGTCTGGCAAAGTCGACGAGGTACGCCGTCCCTTTTTCCTGCAAAACGGAATCCGAAAGAAACGAGAGCGGAACACTTTGGGCTTCGGCAGCCTCTTGTACCTCTGCCTCTTTGGGAAGCGCTTCGGCCTGATCGTAGAATAAAGCCTCGATCATCTGCTCAGCCTGCCTTTTTTCTCCGTCCGAAAAGGAGATAGCTTCCGTGTATATATGGGTAAGCCGCCCCTCTTCGAAGGAGAGATAGTGAAGCGGCACTTCTTCCTGCTCCAGCATCCGCAAAGCCATGAAGCGCTCCTCTGCACGCTTGATGTCAAAGGATAGCGGAAAGCCAAGCGGGTGAAGCGGGTCCGAAAGCGTCCAGATCACCGCCAGGAACTTGCTTTGATACGTTTTGCATTCTACCGAGACCGCATCCCAGGTCGCTTCCGAAAAGGCATCGATGCTTTCAAACACAAGAAACAGTTCAACATCCCCGCTCGCTCCCAGTCTGGCAAAGTAGGGCAAGCCCTCCTGCTCCGCCAGTTGATAGAGGTCTGCATAACGCTTCGGATCGAGGATTTCTCCCTGGGTCTCCTGACTGGGCGACACCCTGCTGGCGTCGGGAAGCAAGTCCGGTCTCAAGGCTTCGTGTTCAGTCATTTCACATCGCCGCTCCAGTTCTTCACCAGGGGCCATTCATGCATTTTTTCCAGCAGCACGTGATCGGTAGCGTCAATATGTACAGGAGTGACGGAAACATAGCCGCGTTTGACCAGGTAGTAATCTTCTTCCGGTGTAGGATTGCTGCGGGCCGGATATTCGCGGGTCAGCCAATAGCCTTCTGCCTCGTGATTGTACTTATCTTCATAATGATTCATCGCCAAAGCAGCAGGGACGATACCGCGAACGTCTTTTTTCGGCAGATGCGGGATATTGATGTTCCAGAACACCTCAGGTACCAGCTTATCTCCGCGAGCCTGATCGCAGAACATCTGGAGCAATGGACGGATGATCTCCCCGACCTCACCGTAATTCTCTTGGTCATCCCAGTTGTCGTAAGAGAGGGCCACGCCGGGAATTCCCAGAATCACGGCTTCCCTCGCTCCGCTGCACGTGCCTGAATAGTAAATATCGCGTCCAAGGTTGGTTCCAACGTTGATTCCGGAAAAGACGATATCCGGCTTCTCCTCCTCTTCGAACAGAAGGTGATAGGCGCCTTTCACGCAGTCTGCAGGATTCCCCTCGACCGCCCAAGCTTTTACGGGCAGATCGTAAAAAGAATGCGGTGTAGGAGAAAGCGCGCTCCGAAAGGTAAGTCCATGACCCACTCCGCTTTTTTCACTGGCGGGAGCCACGACGAAAATCTCCACATCATCTAATGCCAAAAGCGCTTCTGCCAAACGGCGAATACCCAGCGCCTCAATTCCGTCATCATTCGTTATCAAGATTCGCAACATGTCTTTTCCTCCCTCTTCTCGTGACGCTGCTGCCCCACACTAAACTGCTCCGGGAGATTTTTACCGGCATAGATGCAAAGGGGTCTCCACCTTATTGTACCAAAAAGGCGGGAGAAAGCGGCTTTTCATCCGAAAAACACTTAATCGCCCGCCTCCCACTCCCCGATCATCAGATTCCCATCCCAGTCCCGCGCCACCTTCCAGCCCTCACCCTCCTTCTTGAAATCCATTTGTCCCGTCGCGTTGAGCGTCTTTTTCACGCTTCCGTCTGGAGCAAGCAGCTCTACGTCCATCGTGTAGTGATAGGTTAGCAAATCATTTTCCTCTGATACTTTTACCAGGCTGAGGTTTTTCACCTGAATATTTACGCTTTGCTGCCGAGCCACCTCAAGAGGGAAGTATGATTCCCTGTTTTTGTAAAAAAGGTCGTATGCTTTTTCTGTCAGATATGGTTTGATCAATTCGTTCCTTGCCAAGCCTTCCTCAAAAGGATCGATCTTTGTATAATCGGTCACTTCATAGTGAATTTTTTTGACGGTAAAGGCCAAATCCTGCAATTGCTCGTCCAAAGAAGGGGTTCCACAACCAGTCACCAAAAGGCTGATAAGCAGAAAAATGATCCACCTGATATTCAATTCGCCATCTCTCCTTTTCCCTAATCTGTATGCAAAGAAAAAGGTGTGACAAACCTGTTGGTCAGTTTGCACACCTGATGTCTACTGTTTGTACTGTTTTACGATTTGCTAGGTGCTTTTACTGATTGCTAGCTGCTTTACTTTTGCACTTACTCTTTGCTAGCTGCTTTTACCGTTTACTAGCTGCCGTTCGCTTTGCTAGCTGCTTTTACTGTTCGATGATGCTCTTCCAACGATCGCGCCACTCAATGCCTTCCTTGATCCACTCCTCCACCTGGACCTGCTTGTCTTGAGAAATTCCCAACAAGCAGGAAATCCTGCGAATTTCCCGCGTTTCCGCCAATGACAGCTTGTGGTCGATCAGAGCGATCTTGTACAGCTGCCGAAGCAACATGAGCTTCTCCGTATGCGTCAGGTCGACCATATCCGCAACGATGCTCTCCGGCTGTTTCGGATAATCCATATCATCCATCAAAATTTGCCGTTCCCTCAGCGTAAAGTGCTCCGAGTTCACAAGCTCGTGAATACGGTCTACTTCTTTCATTCCTATATAACCATCGGCATGGCCGACGCAGATCATCAATCGAATGGATGCGAATAAAATCCGTTTGTCCTTTTCCGTTTTCGTGATCAATTCCATAACCTCCCCAGAAACCAAGAAGTCTCTCTTGTTGTTTATCATTTGTCTAATTATACGATGAAACACGAAAGCGGTTTCACACAAAAATGTGACAAATTTCTACGTTCGCACCACAATTCGACAAAAGTCCGGCCACCCGTAAGCAGAAAGGGCAAGCCCGCCAAGTCTTTCATCGGCTATAGCCTCAATAAAATTGCTGTACAAGGGAAAAAAGAGGCGTTCACGGACCAACAAGTTCATCATTTCTTGCCACAGCTGATCCCGCTTTTTCTCGTCACTTTGTGCGACTCCCTGGGCTACACATTCCCTCACGCGCGTCCTTAGCTCTGGTGAAAGAAAATGGGCCGGAGCCGCGGTATCATCGAACAAAAACTCCAGGATCGACAGATGCTCCCGTTCATCCATATTGGCGCTGTCCAGGATCAGATCAGCCTCACGCATCAGCGAAGAAGAGGCGAGATCAGCAGCCGGTACATAACGAATTTCCAGGTTGATCCCGTACCTTTGCAGGCGCGTTTGAATCCATTCCGCATCCTCGACATGGTCGTACTCCGGCATTGTGTACAGTGTGAGCCTCTCCCCCTGATAGCTGCTCCCAAGAAGAAGTCCTTTGATCCGGCTGTCCTTCATACGCGCTTCTTCGGCAGCCCGGATTCTTTCTCGCGTCGATGGCTTTCTTTCCCCTCCCAGCTCCTCCAGCATTTCGCCCTGATCCAGGATCAGATCAAGCACTTCCCGAAAGGCAGTGTCTTGAAGCGGACCAGACTTGGCCAAATTGACAGCCAGATATTGAAAGCACTGTTCGATGCAAGCTACGGAGTTGCCGGAAGCTTGCAGATGATTCCCTCCCCCTGCATGCTTGGGCCGGGCATAGACGATTGCCGGGATGTCTGCATGGGCATGGGAACGAGGTCCTGTTTGTTCGGGCACAACCCATAGCTCGATCCGATCCAGAAAGGGGCGACCTCCAAAATAAGGGGCAAAAGCTTCCAGCACCAGCATGGAATCATCATTGCGCACGACGCGGAACGGACCGCTTCCCACCGGCATGCGGGCGAACTCTTCTCCCATCCGCTCCGTGTAATCTCGCGGAAGGATCGCAGCGTACTCTTTGCTGAGCGCCTGCAAAAACAGATAGTTGGGCGTATGCAAATGGACCTGGACGATGTACGGATCGATCACAACCACATCCTGGATGGAGTCCATCAGCCATCTGTGAGGCGATGCCTGTTTGCCCAGTCGCAGCAGGGAGAAACGGACATCTTCTGCCGTCAGCATGCGGCCGTGATGAAAGGATACGCCTTTTCTCAGGTAAAACGTATAGGTTTTGCCGTCTTCGCTCAACTCCCAATAGAAAGCAAGCCCCGGCTCTATTTGATTTTTCTCGGAATCAAAGCGGATCAGCCCGTCAAAGACATGCTTCACCAGATTGGCTTCGGAACGAAGCAGCACACGGGCAGGGTCCAAAACAGGGACAGCTTGGTCAGCAAAAAGGCGCAGCACATCCATTCGCGCATCGGGCCCCCTCCGAACATGCAAGCCAAACTGGCTGTCCATCCAGCGTTGAAAGGCTTCTCCGAGGCCCTCCCACTCTTCTTGGTAGCGAGCGATAAAGTCTTGCCCTTCCCGGATATCGCCTCTCAAAATCAATTCCTGCGCCAATGACAACGCGACGTCTTGGGGATGGAGACGAAACGTAATAGTGGAGGCATTGCCTCTGCCCACTCCCGGCCGCCAATCCAACCAGCCGCGCTGCTGCAGCTTTTTCACCGTCATCGCGGCATTGCGCCTGGTACAGCACAATTGAGCCGCCACCTGCTCCAAGGTCACGGAAATCGGTCGGGCGACTTCTGTCTCGCGATAAAAGGAAAACAAACGGTGATAGTGCTCGAAAAGAATCATCAAAAAACGGCCTCCTGTGAAAACATGAAAAAAATCGAACGGATTCTGTACCCTTTTTGTCTTGCCGCTTTCCACATACAATCGGAAGCATCCACTTCCACATACAGAAAGGATACCAGATATGCCTAAAAACCTTACACATCTTTTTTCCCGCTATCCTGTAATCCTCTGGGTCCGGCTGTTCGGTGAATGGTTAAGCGAGATGTCCCGCAGTATGATTACCCCCTTTCTTATTTTGTACCTGCATGAAAAGATCGGGGGAAGTGTCCCGCTCGTCATGCTGGTGATCGGTCTGCAGCCGGCCAGCGATATTTTGTTTACCTTGATTGCAGGCGGGGTCACGGATCGATACGGGCGAAAGCCGGTGATGCTGATCGCACTGATCATTCAGGCGCTCAGCATGCTGGGGATGGCGCTCGCCGGTTCCCTTTTCGCCTTTGCCTTTCTCTATATTCTAAATGGGATCGGCCGCTCCATGTTTATCCCGGCCAGTCGAGCGGTACTGGCCGACAGCATGTCTTCCCGTCAATTGTCAGAAGCCTTTGCTCTTCTCAGTACAGCGACCTATATCGGGGCCTCGATCGGGCCGCTGATCGGTGTCATGATCTATCAGACAGCTCCCGGGCTTGCTTTCCTTTTCACAGCCCTGTCTCTCTTGCTTTACGCTGCTGTCATCTGGTGGAAGGTTCCCGAAACAAATAAGCCGCAGCCTTTGGAAACAGAATCAACCCCAGCAAATGAACAGCATTTTTCCCTGGCCACTCTCGGCCGGCATCGGGCTGTTTTGTCGATGCTCGTGCTGGCTTTGCCGATCAGCCTGTTCTACGCCCAATCAGAAACCAACCTGCAGCTCCATCTAAAGGAAGGCTTTGCCAATTACCTGGAGGTATTAGCCTGGCTGGCACTCGTCAAAAGCATCGCCGCGATCCTCTTTGAATACGGCTTGGTTCGGATCACATCGCATCTGAATCCGCGACATCTGATCGTTTTTTCTTACCTTTGTTTTGCCCTCGTTTCATGGGTCTATGGCAACGCAACCAGCATCGCCTTGCTGCTGGGCATGCAGCTGGTCCTCGTGATGGGCGAGAGCATCGGACTGAACCATATGCTGACGCTTGTCTCGCGCATCGCTCCAGCAACCATGCGTGGTCGTTATTTTGCCATTTACGGCCTCCACTGGGATATCTCACGAACACTGGGGCCTCTGGCTGGCAGTATGATCCTGCTCCATTTTAACGGCACGATTCTCTTTTCCGGCGTCGCCGTTTTGCTTCTGATCGGCGCACTCGCGCAACATCTGTTTCTCGGCCGGATAGAAAAAGCCTCCCCGGCAATTCGGGAAGGCTCAGGCTTGTAAGACGAGGCACGCTCGATCGTTTTCGCTACGACAACAAATAGCGGTCCTCGCTGAACGACTCTCCGCCGCGGGCTTGTTCAAAGGCCCGCAGGAGGTCTTGCGGCTTCATCGTTTTCTTTTTCTCTTCCGGGATGTCCAGAATGATGCCGCCATCGTGCAGCATCAGCAGACGATTTCCCATGTTGAGCGCCTGTTCCATATTATGCGTGACCATGATCGTAGTCAAATGGTACTGCTCCACAACCTTTTGGGTCAAATCGACGATCAGTTGCGCCCGCTTCGGATCAAGTGCGGCGGTGTGCTCGTCAAGCAGCAGAATTTTCGGCTCCGTGAAGGTAGCCATCAACAGACTGAGTGCCTGTCTTTGCCCGCCTGACAGGAAACCGACTTTTGTTTTAAGCCGATTCTCCAGCCCTTGGTCCAGTTGTTTCAACTGCTCGCGGAACAATTCCCGCTTGCGGTTGTTCACCCCAAAGGAGAGCGTGCGCCGTTTGCCTCGCGCGTAGGCGATCGCCAGATTTTCTTCAATCGTCATGTTGGGGGCGGTCCCGGCCATCGGGTCCTGGAACACCCGTCCCACAAAGGTGGCACGCTTGTGTTCCCCGAGGCGCGTCACATCTTTGCCGTCGATGACGACACTACCTGTATCCGGAATCAAGCCGCCGGAGATGACGTTCATCAGCGTCGATTTCCCCGCACCGTTGCTCCCGATGACAGTGATAAAGTCGCCTGGAGCGACGTTCAAATTAATTTCTCGCAAAGCAATTTTCTCGTTGACAGTTCCCTGGTTGAATACCTTGCGTACTCCTGCAATTTTAAGCACCGCCATTCCCTCCTTTGGCCGCCCGGAACGATTGCTTTTTCCAGACGCCTTTGGCGATCGTCGGAACGGTCAATGCCACGATCACGATCAAAGCCGTGATCAGCTTCATGTCGGACGGATTCAGACCTGCCTGCAAGGCAAGCGCGATCACCAGACGGTATACGACAGAGCCGAGGATAACCGCCAGTGTTGCACGAAAGATCGACGAGCTTCCAAACAATACTTCCCCGACAATGACGGAGGCAAGACCAATCACGATCATCCCGATTCCCATTCCGACGTCAGCAAATCCCTGATACTGGGCTACCCAGGCGCCCGATACGGCTACCAGCGCATTGGATATGGACAATCCGATGATGGTAGTCGTATCTGTATTGGCACCAAAACTGCGAATCATTTTGGAATTGTCTCCGGTCGCTCGGATATCGAGGCCCAGATCCGTTTGCAGGAACCAGTCAATGATCATCTTGAGCAGATAAATTCCGACGAGAAAGACGAGTGCGACTCCGGTGAGAAGCATGAAGCTTCCCACCGCCAGATTCGGCACATTCAGCCCTTTGACAAAGGTGTACAGCGTCTCCTCTCGCAACAGCGGCAAGTTCGCCTTACCCATAACTCGAAGATTGATGGAATAGAGTGCGATCATGGTCAAAATACCGGCCAAAAGTCCATTGATTTTCCCTTTGGTGTGCAAAATGCCGGTAAAGGCACCCGCTGCCGCTCCGACGATACATGCCGCGAGGGTAGCGAGAAATGGGTTGGTACCTTCGATGATCATTCTGGCTGCCAACGCGCCGCCCAGTGCAAA
This sequence comes from Brevibacillus ruminantium, assembly GCF_023746555.1. Classification (NCBI taxonomy): domain Bacteria; kingdom Bacillati; phylum Bacillota; class Bacilli; order Caryophanales; family Paenibacillaceae; genus Brevibacillus; species Brevibacillus ruminantium. The sequence continues at coordinate 1,753,864 of NZ_CP098755.1, read as the reverse complement.
GCTGCCATCCACGGTCAGATCGGGAAAATTCAAGATGCGAAAGGTCAGGTAAACACCCAGAGCCATGATGGCAAACAATAGGCCCTGTTCGATTGCTCCGTGTAATGCCAGGTTCATATTAGCCTCCTGTTACTGCAATTATTGCTCAAATACTTCGCCAGCGCGATCCAGCATGGCTTGCGGAATGGTTACGCCCATTTTCTCTGCAGCTTTTTTGTTGATCACCAGCTTCATGTCTGCTTGCATCTCAACTGGCATGTCGGCAGTCTTTGCTTCGCCCTTGAGGATTTTTGCAGCCATGTCAGCGGTTTGCTCACCCAGCTTGGTGTAATCGATCCCGTATGTGGCGATGGCACCGCTCTTTACAGAGTTTTCTTCACCAGCGATGACCGGGATTTTTTGAGATTCAGCTACACCCAGAACCGCAGAGATAGAGGACACGACCAGGTTGTCTGTCGGCACGTAGTATGCGTCTACTTTGCCAGCCATCGACTCTGCCGCTTGCTTTACTTCTGTCGGGCTGGTTACTGCTGCTTCCTGAATGGTCAGTCCCAGTTTCTCGGAAACGGCTTTGGCTGCATCTACCTGTACCTTGGAGTTGACCTCACCGGAGCTGTAGATCACGCCGACCGTTTTCGCTTCTGGCTTCAGTTCCTTGACCAGCTTCAACTGCTCTTCGACCGGGTTCATGTCAGAGGTACCGGTTACGTTTCCTTCCGGCTTCTCCATTGCTTTTACCAGGCCAGCCTCAACGGGGTCCGTTACAGCGGTAAACAGGATCGGGATTTCTTTCGTAGTCTGTGCCGATGCCTGCGCCGTTGGCGTTGCGATGGCGAGAATCAAATCGACTTTATCCGCATTGAATTTTTGTGCGATCTGGATCGAAGTGTCCATGCTGGCTTGTGCTGATTGCACATCATACACGACCTGCTTGTCTTTTTCAAATCCATTTTTCGTCATTTGAGAGATAAAGCCTTCACGTGCTGCATCAAGTGCCGGATGCTCCACAAATTGCGCGATGCCGATTTTTACCTGCTTGGTTTCTGTTGTTGCAGGTGCCGAATTTCCGGCAGGCGCTGGGGTGGGATTGTTTACCGGTGCACTTTGCTGCCCACATGCTGCGACGGACAAAAGCAGCAAAGGACACAGAATTTTCTGCACCAGATGCACAGATTTTCGTTTTTTCATAATGAATCTTGGCCCCCTATAGTTTATAAATTTTTTTAATTTTATCATGATTAAAACGGTATGGAAAGCTGTATTATGACGGTTGTAAAGGAAGTCGCCCAAAAGAGGTTGGAAAAAAGGAAAAAGAGAGCTTTTCGCTCTCTCTTTTTACTTCATGATTTCTTTTGCTTGAGATTTGAGCGCATCCGGGATGGTCAGCCCAAATGTTTCAGCTGCCTTTTCATTGATGTATAAATCAGCTTCTTTGGAAACCTCTACAGGTGTATCGGTAACGGCTTGGCCTTTCAGAATGCGGCTTGCCATTTCCCCTGTCTGTTTGCCGATTTTATAGTAATCAATCCCGTACGTTGCCACTGCTCCGCGCTTCACTGTATCGGTATCGGAGGCGAACACTGGAATTTTGCTTTGCTCAGCCGCTCCCAAAACTGCTTCAAACGAAGAAACGACGGTGTTGTCAATCGGGATGAAGAGCGCGTCTGTTTTTGCGACAAGTCCTTGAGCAGCGATCTGTACTTCAGAAAGCTGGGAGATGCCGGCTTTGACAACTTCCACGCCTGCTTTGCTCGCAGCTGCCTCCAGGTCTTTTACCTGCACCTCGGAATTTACCTCGGAGGTGGTATAGATCACGCCCAGCTTTTTCAGCTCCGGCATGAAGGTTTTGATCAGTTCCAGCTGTTGCTCCATTGACACCTTGTCAGATGTACCGGTGATGTTTTTGTCCGGCTTTTCCAGAGAACTTACCAACTGTGCCGAAAGCGGATCAGTTACGGCACTGAATACAACCGGCTTGTCCGCAATCGCTTTGGCAGCAGCTTGGGCGGACGGCGTAGCGATCGCGACCACCAGGTCTTTGCCGTCACCCGCGTATTTCTGTGCAATCGAAACCGTATTATTCATATCGCCATGGGCGTTTTGATAGTCAATCTCTACGTTCTTTCCTTCTTCATAACCGGATTCCTTCAGCCCGTCGATGATCCCCTGACGGATCGCGTCCAACGCCGGGTGCTCCACAAATTGGGTCAATCCCAGCTTCACGGTTGTTTCTCCGGCAGCTGCAGGTGCAGCCGTTTTGGCCGTTTTGTCCGGCCCTGGTTGTGTGCCACAGCCTGCCAATCCAGTAAACAGGCATGCAGAAAGTAAAAAGGTAACTGCTTTTCTCATCTAAACTTCCTCCTCTAGTCTCAGCTAAGCTAAACTTGAGTCCCATTATAACATATTTTATCAGGTTGAAAAGAGCTTCTTTTACCGGCCGGACACGGGCTCTGCTTCTTCAGTTGCTCCCTGTTGCGCTTCTTCCTTACTCTTTTTCACCAGGACACGGGTAATGCGGAAATGGTCGACCTCGTCCACGATAAAATCGTATCCGTCCTCACTTACGATATCACCAACCCGCGGTGTGTGATCAATCCGCTTGTAAATCCAACCGGCGATCGTATCGACTTCCGGATCTGTGAGGTCGATGTCGAGATAATCATTCACTTCCTCCAGCAGCATCCGCCCATCGAACGAGAGCTGGTCATCTTTTTTCTCCACTTCGGGCCGTTCATTGTCAAATTCATCCTGAATGTCTCCCACGATTTCTTCCATAATATCTTCCAGCGTCACCAGCCCGGCCGTGCCGCCATATTCATCGATAATAATCGCAATCTGCACGCGCTGCTTCTGAAGCATGGTCAAGAGCCGGCTGATTGAGATCGTCTCCGGCACCGTCAAAATGGGACGCATCAGCTCTTCCAGACTGCTGTTTTTGTGTCCCAGAACACTGGTCAGCAGGTCTTTGATATGCAAACTGCCCACTACGTGATCCTTGTCCCCGTCCACCACGGGAAATCGCGTATACCGGCCATGCTGTACCAGACTGATATTTTCCTCAAAGGAATCGCGCAGATTCAGCACGACCATATCCGTACGCGGCACCATGATCTCTCTGGCCATGGTCTCGGAGAAATCAAAGATATTATCCACCAGCATCAGCTCAGTCTGATCAATCAGGCCGCTTTTGTGGCTTTCGCTGACCAGAATCCTGATCTCTTCTTCGGTATGGGCTTCCTGATGCGGATTGATCTGAATGCCTGCCAGGCTGAGGATCTTCGCAGCGGACCAGTTGAGAAAGGCGATGAACGGATACATGATTTTGTAAAAAAGCCGAATTGGCTTCGATACGTGCAGGGCTACCCATTCAGTGCGCTGGATCGCGAGTGATTTGGGCGCAAGTTCTCCCATGACAATATGCAAAAAGGTAATAATGGAAAAAGCGATAATGAAAGAAATGCTTCCCACCAACGTCTCGCTGAGTCCAAAATACTGAAAAACAGGGTGCAAAAGACGGGCGATCGCCGGTTCGCCGAGCCAGCCCAGCCCGAGTGAAGCCAGTGTGATACCAAGCTGACAGGCGGACAGATACGCATCCAGATTATCCAGCACCTGTTCCACATTTTCCGCACGTTTGTTTCCCTCTGCCACCAATTGGGTAATCCGCGATTCCCTGACCTTGACCACAGCGAATTCAGTAGCAACGAAAAAGCCGTTCAGAAGGACGAGAACCACGATCAGGAACAGATTCATGACGCTCCCCCACAACTCCATGTCTCCCTTCCCTCCCTCGCCTTAGTTTCTTCCGAGTTAGTGTAACCCAGTGAGAGTCAAAAGTTGCTCTCAACCTGCATGCGTGTGGAATGGTGCCATTTTCCACCGGTCAATCGCCGTTTTTCTTTCTCCTTTTAGATGTGATAACATGGTGCTTACGAACACATAATCGGCGAGGTGAAAAGTTTGTCGTACCGTCCCGATTTACCCATGATCGTACAAAGCGATCGGACCATCCTGCTTGAGGCTCAGCATCCGCAGTTTGAAGAAGCCCGGCAGGCTCTTGCCGCTTTTGCGGAATTGATGAAAAGCCCGGAGTATATACACACCTACAGAATGACCCCGCTTTCTCTGTGGAATGCGGCTGCAGCCGGCACTGCTCCTGAGAAGGTGACCGGGGTATTGGAGAGGTATAGCAAATACGGCGTCCCGCCGACGATTATTCGGGAAATCCACGATACGATGAGTCGGTATGGATTGCTTCGACTGGAAAAAAGGGAGGAGCAGCTCCTACTCTGCGGTGATGATCCGACGCTGCTCCAGGACTTGACCAGCTACAAAGCTGTTTCTGCTTTGCTGGAAGAGACAGCTGATCATACAGCTTATCCAGTCAAGCCATACGCGCGCGGACTGATCAAACAGGAATTGATTCGCCTTGGCTATCCTGTGCAAGACTTTGCTGGCTACAACGAAGGAGAAGCTTGTCCCGTCTCGCTTCGGTCTGCGAGCACTTCGAGCGGAGCGCCCTTTTCCCTGCGCGCCTACCAGCAGGAGGCCGTCGACGCTTTTTATGCAGCGGGAACAGCGCTGGGCGGAAGCGGTGTCCTCGTGCTCCCCTGCGGCGCCGGAAAAACGGTGATCGGACTGGGAGCCCTCTGCCAGTTTCAAAAGGCAACGCTGATCCTGACTACCAATACAACCTCCGTCAGACAGTGGATTTCTGAATTACTGGAGAAAACCGATCTCGATCCGTCGATGATCGGCGAGTATTCAGGCGAGCGCAAAGAGGTCAAGCCTGTGACCGTGGCGACCTATCAAATTCTCACCTATCGCCCTGATGCGGAAAGCGATTTTCCCCATATGGCGCTCTTTTCAAAGCGGGACTGGGGGTTGATTATTTACGACGAGGTGCATCTGCTGCCAGCCCCCGTGTTTCGTGTCACCTCCGGGATTCAGGCGACCCGCCGTCTCGGGCTGACCGCCACGCTGGTACGGGAAGACGGGCGTGAGGAAGACGTCTTTACCTTGATCGGGCCGAAAAAATACGAGATGCCGTGGAAATCCCTGGAGGAGCAAGGCTGGATTGCCGAGGCCAGCTGCCGGGAAATTCGCTTGCCTTTCGCCGCGCAGTGGCGAGAGGCATATGCTCAAGCCGGGGCCAGACAAAAATACCGGATTGCTGCAGAAAATCCGCTGAAGCTGACGGCAGTGCAAAAACTGCTGTCACAGCATGAACAGGATCAGGTCTTGATCATCGGTCAATATGTGGAACAGCTTGAAACCATGGCTCGGCAGCTGGACATCCCGGTCATAACCGGCAAGGTACCAGAGCGGGAACGGGAGCTTCTCTACCAGCGCTTCAAGAAAGGGGAACTGAAGCGTCTGATCGTCTCGAAGGTCGCCAATTTTGCTGTGGACCTGCCTGATGCCAATGTGGCGATTCAGATTTCGGGTACATATGGCTCCCGGCAAGAGGAAGCACAGCGTCTGGGACGCATTTTGCGGCCGAAGCAAAAAGAAAACGCTGCCCATTTTTACACCCTCGTCACCAGGGATACAAGAGAACAAGAATTTGCTATGAATCGGCAGCTGTTTCTGATAGAACAAGGATATAAATATGAAATTGTAGAAATAGAGTCGCTGGATTGAAACGTTTCAAATAAGCCAGCGTCACATAGAGGGAAGGAGGCCGGAGATTCGATGCAATCCGACGCCGAAATCATTCAGCGGATTCTCCAGGGCGACACCGAAGGATACAGAGAGTTAATCCAGCGGTATCAGCACATGATTTACGTGTTCATCTACAAAATGATAAACAACCGAACCGATGCGGAAGATCTCACCCAGGAGGTCTTTGTCAAAGCGTATGAGAAACTGTCCACCTTCCGCGGAGACAGTCAATTTTCCTCCTGGCTTCATACGCTTGCCCGCAACAAGACGATCGATTTTATCCGTCGACGCAAGTTTCATGATTCAGACGACCAATTGGCCTACGTTCCTTCCCAGGTCCGTAACGAATCTCCACAAGAGTCTCTGATGACCAAAGAAACTCGTCGGGAAATCGAGGAGGCTTTTGGGATGCTGTCCGAATCGTATCGGGAAGTCATCGTGCTCCGCTGCACGCATGAGTATCCTTTTGAAAAAATTGCCGCCATGCTCGGAATTGCCGAGTCAACGGCCCGCGTCCGATATTTGCGCGCTCGCCAGGAACTAGCCAAACTACTTTCACGCAAGGAAGGGGGGCTCGTACATGAACTGCCAGGAATTTAGAAAAGCTTGGGAAGACAACAGTGAACTGGACACTTTCTCACATATAGAAATCTGTGATGATTGCATGGTCTGGATCGAGGCACAACTAGCAAACGGCGAGGAGGTGCAGTTCTTGAAAGAGATTCCTCAGCCATCTGCGGAACTGGAAGACAAAATCATGCAGGCGATCTATCAAACCGCCGGCCAGGGTCTGACTCCGCAAGCTGTGGCTGCACCCGTCTTGGCGGAAACAAAAGTACGCCGTTTCGCACCAAAATTCTCCGGTATGGCATGGGCAAGTGCAGCTGCGATCCTGCTTTTGGTAGGGGTCATGGGTTATAAACAGCTCGGGGGCAATCAACTAAGCGGCACAGCGAATATAAGCGGACAAGCGGAAATGCAGATCGCTTTAGCTCCTGCAAGCGGAGAATCTCAAGATCGGCCGAACGAGACCGAGAACAACGCTGTTTCCGGCTCAGCTTCGCAATCGCCTGACGCTCCGGTCTCAAGTCCTGCAGCCATGATGGCAATGCCGTCTTCCGGGGAAACTGTCACGGCGATGGATACGCCAGAAACGGCTGACTCGAAAAGCAGCGATGCCAATCCGTCGGCGAAGCAGATGGCTCCCGATAGCGGACAGCGCCAGCAGCCAGTCAGCCAACCGTCTCAGATTGCGCTAGCCGCACCGAAGCAGCAGGAGGCCAAAACCCAGGCAGATGCTGCTCCTGCAAAAAATCGGCCGATCATCGCTGCTCGCCATGCCGGCGGAAAACCGCCAGGGGCAGAGCAAGCCAAAACAGCGGCGCCGGCGGAAAATCAGCAATCCGCATCCGATCATGCCAGCTCGATCGCAGCACTGGCTCCTGAAACAGAGGAAAAAGCGCTTTTAGACAACACCATGGGTGCACTGTCTATGGATGCAGAAGCTGGAGAGGAAGTCCATTCTGCAGCGGGGCATCCGACACTAGTCGGTCCTCCTGTCACTGCAACGACAAAACCGGATATAACACTCTCCACCTTTACCGATGTGGATACGGCAGCGAACGCTTCCGACATGCCTGTACCTGATACTGCTAAACTGCCAGACGGGTTTTCGCTGCACGCGATTACGGCTCAATATGAGTCACAAACCAGTCAAAAGGTGGTGCGCCTCACTTCAGAATACAAGCGAAACCATGATTGGATCAGAGTGGAAGTCGTTCGCAATGAGCACGGGAAACGGAGTCTGTCGATTCCCGGGACCTTCACGGCAACCCAGTTGTTCACGGTACACTCGGAGCAAGCGATCGCTGTTACCTTTGACAAAAAGGACGATGCTTCGTCTGAGACAACCGCACAGCATGCCGTGCACTTCAATGCCCAGCACGAAAATGACTCACTCTACGTCATCTTGACAGCTCATGGCATCCCGCTTGATCAACTGGTGGAAACATCAAAGCAAATTACCTGGCAATAAGCAAAAACGAGCCTTTGGACATGTGCATCCATGTCCCAGGCTCGTTCTTTTTTGTACTCAGGAGGTAACGTCCCGCTTGATAAACCAGATGTAGGCGATGATCAGAGCAGCAATCCCCCAGACACTGAGGATTGTGAGTGAAAAAGGAAGCGACATGCCTTTGATCGGAGGCAGCGTGCCCGAGAGATAGTCTGTTAACTGCAGATTGACGACGAAAAGGTATTTGGAGCTCTCCCAGGAAGAGGCCATTTGCGTCAAAATCGACCCGCTGATCAAGGCTGCCATCATGATGCCCATTCCCGCCGCCGCACTGCGGACCAGGACTGACACCATAAACGTAATGGTTCCGACCACGATCGAGACAAACCAGCCAAGTCCGTATTGCATCAGGAGATACTTCCACTGTGGCAGTGTGAAGACCCCTGCTGTCTGCAGCTCTCCTCCCGTGATTTCAAAGCCGGTCAAGACTGGCATGTCCCACCCTGCGTATCCAAAGACGACCCCCGATATGAGATAGGCCAGCACGAGACTCATGAGTACGGTGAGCGATGTAAATAACAGCAAAGTCAGGTACTTGCTGGTAAGCACTTTCCATCGTTTGACTGGCCTCGTGAGCAGCAGCTTGATAGTCCCTTCGCTGTACTCTGCCGAGACGAGATCCACAGCCAGAACGACGATGATCATCGGCAAAAAGAGAGATACCGCCTGATCCATAAAGCCGCGTGCAAACGTAGGCGCCCCCGGTGCCATCGGATTGATGTCATGGTCCAGGTAATACTGCTGTTGCTGCACGCGAATTTTTAAAAACTCCCGCCATTCCTCCGGCAGCCTGCTGGATGCCAGACGATTCTGCGTGTCGACGATCTGCTGCTGCAAAAGCGCTCGCCAGTCGCTTGTCCCCATCTGTTCCTGTGCCGTCTGAACCGACCGATACTGCGCATACGTGAAGATCGGGATCAGGATCGCCAGAATCAAAAGTACGACCAGAAAGCGGCGGCGGCGCAGCAGCTTGATTGTTTCATTTTCAACCAGTCCCAGCATGCCCACGCTCAAAGCTCACCTCCATCTGCAGTCAGCGAGAGAAATAAATCCTCCAATGTCACTGTTTTTGTAGCGATGCCTGCTACGGCGATTCCCCGCTGGACCAAGGCTCGGTTGGCCTCGCTGATTTTTCCCGTATCCATCTTGCATTTCACCCTGCCAGCGGGATACACACGGACTTCCTCCACATAGGGAAGTGAACGGAGCAGGCGGGCAGCGGACTCGACGGATTCCTCCGGAAAGGTCCACTCCACCTGATCCGCAAATTGCGCCATCAATTCTTTGACAAGCCCAACGGAAATAACCTCGCCCCTGTTAATAATCGCTACCCGGTCACACATCATCTCAATCTCGCTCAGCAGATGACTGGAAATGAATACAGCCAGCCCTTCCTCTACTGCCAGCTTGCGAATAAACTGACGCAGCTCGCGAATCCCTGCCGGATCGAGTCCGTTCGTCGGTTCGTCCAAAATCAGTAGCTTGGGACGGTGCAGCAGCGCCTGGGCGATTCCCAGCCGTTGCCTCATTCCCAGGGAATACGTTTTTACCTTGTCATCTATCGCTCTTTGCAAATCGACAAAGCGGACGATCTCTTCAATCCGCTCTGACGAGATGTTGCCGCTCATTCTGGCGAAATGGACGAGATTTTCCCGTCCCGTCATGAATTTGTACATCTCCGGATTCTCGACAATGCATCCTACCTGAGAGATCGCCTCAGGAAACCGCTCGCGCAAAGGAATGTCACAAATTCGAATCTCTCCGGCATCAGCCGCTGCCAGGCCGACCAGCATGCGAATCGTCGTCGTTTTCCCGGCACCGTTCGGGCCAAGAAAGCCAAATACTTCACCAGCAAACACGTCAAATGTGATATCTCGAATAATTTCTTTGCCGCCAATCTGCTTGCGCAATCCCTTTACAGACAGGACCATCTCGGCCACAGAAGCGTCCTCCTCTATTGCTGCCCGTCCGCGCTTGGGCGAAACCGGTAGTTTTGTGATACACTGACAGTGAAGGTTCAAAAAGGAGGCCCTGACTTTTTGAACATCCTCTGACATATATGTACAACGAGTATTATAACACGAAGCACCCTTCAACACAGAACGGAGGTACTCATGCGAAGCTCGGGAAAATGGTTATGGCGTCTGGTTGGACTCATCTCTCTGGCATCATTCATCCTGCTTGCGTCTGGCTTTGTCTTTGCGCTTGACCCCCGGCAATTAGCCGCAGAAGACACGCATCGTCCCGTCGAGTCGAAAAAGCCATCTGACCGTGCCCCGGCGGAGGGCATCCAGCAGATCGTCGCTCTCGGTGACTCGCTGACCCGTGGAGTCGGCGACACCAGCGGACTTGGCTACATTGGCAGAGTCAGACAAGCTCTGGAAAAGAAGACAGGCCATACGATTACGCTTAGCAATCTGGCGATCAATGGACAAGAGTCCCCCTCTCTGGTTTTACAAGTCTCCCAGGAGCAGGTAAAAAGACAACTGGCCGCCTCGGATCTGATCTTCATCACGATTGGCGGAAACGACCTGTTTAAACAGTCAGGCGAATTGGTAGACATTGACGTAAAAAAATTGACGGAAGCCGCTGAGCGGCTCACAGTCAATTTTGAAGAGATAGTAAAGCAAATTCGGAGTGTAAATTCGCAGGCGATAATTATCTACGCATCCCTGTACAATCCATTTGGCGATACGGAGGCGGCATCGGACACGATACAACCCGTATTGGACTGGAACAGCGCAGCTTCCACCATCGCGGCCCGTTATCCCAACGTCATTGTCGTGCCGACCTATGATCTGTTTGTAAAGAAAGAACAAACCTACCTGTATACGGATCATTTTCATCCAAACACAGACGGCTACGCCCGGATGGCGGAACGGATTCTTCAAGCGTTGGAATAATACCTGCAAAGTTTTTCGGCAACGCGCCTCCGCCGTTCACTGATCTCGCTACGCCTGCCCCCTGGCCACATTGATCGATTTTCCCGTCTCTTTTTGGTAGGCGCGCTGACCTGCCCATTGGAAAGCCGTGCTGACCATCGAACAGGCGGCTACGGTGTAGAAGAGAGCGGGGCCTCCGTAGGTGGCGAGGAAAATGCCGCCTACCCACGGCCCGATAAACTGTCCGAGATTGCTGAAGCTCTTGGCTCCGTAATACGTCCCCCGCATATTCTCCGGTGCCATTCGGTCAATCAGTACATCCGAGGCGGTAAAGGTGAGAATTTCCCCAAACGTAAAGACGATCATCGCGATAATAAACATAATCCACGTCCCGGCAAATGCGTAGCCCAGATCCCCCAGCGCGTACATGACGTTGCCCACGGCAATACTGGCGAGCGGCGTCCTTTTTTCCGACCAGCGCATGAGCGGCATCTGCATCAGGATGACGATCACGGCGTTTACGCTCATCAAAATGGCAAACAGCTTGGTCCCGTCCACGACAGACATCTCCGCATATTTTGCCAGCGTCGAGGACATCTGGGAGTACCCGATCGCTCCCAGTACCCCTCCCACCATGTACAAGCGAAAGGCCTTGTCCCGTACGATGACCTCAAAAGCTCGCTGAAAACTGACCGCCTCTTTCTTCTGCCCCTCGATTTTTTTGATACCGAAGACATTCAGCATGATCTGCAAGCTGATTACATACAGCAGATAAATCAGGGCTGTTACCAAAAAGGGCAATGCTGCCGAGCTCAGGGCCAGCAGGGCTCCGATAATGGGTCCGGCAGCAACCCCCACATTGATGGCCGTGTACCTGAGGCCGAAGACCCGGAAGCGTTTTTCCGGTGGCGTCACGTCCGCCATGAGCGCTTGGGAAACCGGCTCATAAAAGGAACGGCACAATCCGCCGAGGATATTGAGCAGCAAAAACAGCACGGGACTTTTTCCCAGAGCAAATCCGACAAAGACAAACATCCAGATGTACAGCGCCCCCAGCATCACGCGCCGTCTGCCAAATTTATCTGACAGTGTCCCTCCGAAAAAACCTCCGACCGTACCTGCCAAAGCTCCTGCCCCGATCGTCAATCCGATTGTCCCGAGATCCATATCTGTCTGGTTGGACAAAAACAGAAACAAAAATGGCATACTCATCGAGCTTGCCGCCCTTACAAATACGGTTCCTACGATCAATGACCAGACAATCGGATGGAACTCCCGAAAAAACTCCCTGACCCTATCCATATGTTTCTCTCCTCTAGGTGTTCTGCTTTTCTGACAATCCAGAACAGTTCCGTAAGTTTTTTTTTATTGTAGTGATCCCTCCTGCTTTCGTCAATCGAAACGAGTATGAAACATTTCGATGGGCACATACAGATTTTCGATAACAAGAAAAGCCAAGGCTTCGCTGAAGTTGCGCGGCCTTGGCTTAGAGCGGTGGCTTCTCTTTTATAAGCTATTCTACGTTGATTGCTTCAATCAGCTCGTTTTGTTCATTCCATTTGACTGCACGGTAGACGGCATCATGGTAAAACGTAAACAGTGCACCGTCTTTAATCCCCTGCTTGACCCATTTTTCCTTGCCAAAAATCGAGTCCATGGGATAGTCATCGTAAGCGAGAACCCAGAGAGAATTCTGATGGGCATGCGTAGGCATCAGATCTGCCATATGCAGGGCCAGCTCTCCGCCGCTTTCCATCCGTACGATAGCATGTCCCTGGCTATGGCCGCCCGTATGATGCATCGAAATACCGGGCAATACCTGCAGCTCACTGCCAAATGTTTGTACCTGGTTCTCAATCGGGCGCCAGTTTTCCTCCCAGTAGGTATTGCGTGAGCGGATGTTTGGCTCTCTCATTTCCGCCCACTCCAGCTCTTGTACGTAAATGACAGCACGGGAAAATACCGAAGACAATTTTCCATCGCGGTTTGCGACGAGTCCATTGGCATGGTCATAATGCATATGGGTCATCAGAACGATATCAATATCCTCCGGGGTCAATCCCAGCGTTTGCAGAGACAAAAGCACCTGGGATTCTTCTACCAAACCGAAATTTCGCTTCTGTTTTTCGGTCAGCCGATCGTTGCCCATGCCAGACTCGATCAAGATCCGCTTGCCACCCGCCTGCAAAAGAATCGGATCAGCTCGAAGTGGAATCTGATTCATCTCGTTATTGGGGTAACGTTTGCTCCAGAGCGGCTTGGGGACCACTCCAAACATCGCTCCTCCATCCAACTGGGTCAAACCGCCGCGCAGCCACGTCAGAGTAAAATCTCCTAGCTTTCGTTCTGTCAGTTTCATAGCCACCTCTCCTCATCTATCCATCTGTCAATATAAGCAAAAAAGCACCCGAACAAAGGGGTGCTCTAATGTTTAACCGCTACGTTGACCGTACGTGTCGCAGGAGACATTTCCAAGGAGATATCGCTAGAGATCGCCTGCACAGAAAGGTCGGATTCACAGCGTCGATGACTGAGCACGAGTTGCGCGATTTTTTCGGTTTCGTGATAAATGCTGATCAACGTTTTCAGCGGATTTGCACTTCCACCAGCAATCAACTTCAACTCGGGAGCTATTGTAAACGTCCATCCCTCTACTTTAATCACACTTTGCGTAGAGTATAGAAAATGACGTTTCCCCAGCAAGATGCCATTGTGATTCATCAAGGAGACAGCCCCCAATCAAAATTATTTATCAGCCTATGTTTATTTTGCAAAAAAATATGGGCAAATGGTAGCCCTTCGACAAAAGATCCAAAAAGCCGACAATTTTCTAAATGCATGACGAAAATCAAATACTCCTTCCCACCGAGGCTCCTTCGTAAATCGCTCGCTTGGCATCCAGCTCTCCCGCTTCTCTGGCGCCGCCGATCAAGTGAACAGGCAGCTTGCCCTGAAGCGCTTCGTACAAACGGTTATTGGGCGTGCTCCCGGCTGCGATCACGACTGTATCCGCAGGCAGCAGACGTTCCTCTCCCGCATGGACGATCCGAACGCCATCGGCTGTAATTTCACGATACTCTACTTCCGTCAACATTTCCACTCCATGTCGTTTTAAATTGGCCAGAGTCGCCCATCTCGTGGTCTTCCCTAATCCTGTTCCCACATGCTTTCCCCTTCTCAGCATAAAGACGCGTCTTTTTGTCGACTGCACTTGCTGAAGCTCACGCGAGTCCAGAATCCGGTATTCCAGCAGATATTTGGCAGCCTCTGCGGAAAGCTGAGTATTCTCAACCAGCAGATGCGACAAATCACAGGCGATGCCCCCTGCTCCGACAATCACGACACGATTGCCTACACTCACTTCTTTTTCAAAGATTTGTTGGTAATGGACAACATGAGGCAGATGAAGTCCGGGAAGCTCAGGCATGCGTGGAGTCACTCCGGTGGCCAGCACGACTTCCTCGAAGCCTTCGTCGATGATTTCTTCGGCTGACGCTTCCGTCCCCAGCCTGATCTCTACGCCCAGTTTGCTTAGCTGTGTTCGATAATACCGCAATGTTTCGGAAAATTCCAGCTTTCCTGGAACCTGTACGGCATAATTGAGCTGACCGCCAAGCCTCGGCTGCTTTTCCAAAAGGACCACCTGATGTCCGCGTTCGGCCAGGACCCGAGCCGCTTCCATGCCTGCTGGTCCGCCCCCGATGACAGCGACTTTTTTCTTCACTGGCGCAGGTGTCAGCCGCCACTCTTCTTCCCTGCCGACAGCCGGATTGACCAGACAAGATGCCGTCTCGCCGGAAAAGATATGGTCCAGGCAAGCCTGATTGCACGCGATACATGTGTTTACATCCTCGTATCTTCCTTCGATGCTCTTCTTGACGATCTCCGCATCCGCAAGAAGCGGCCTGGCCATGGAGACCAGATCAGCGCTTTGATCGCGTATGATGGCATCAGCGTGACGGACATCATTGATCCGGTTGCTGGCGATGACCGGTATAGAGACGGCGTCCTTGACTTGTTTGGCTACCCACACGTAAGCCCCGCGCGGCACCATCATGGCAATCGTCGGAACTTTGGACTCGTGCCAACCGATCCCTACGTTGAGTGCATCCGCGCCTGCCTCCTGAATCATGCGGGCAAAACGAATGGTTTCTTCCATAGTAGTGCTCTCGGGCACCAGATCGAGGCCAGACATGCGAAAGATGACGGGAAAATCGCTCCCCACAGCTTCGCGAACCCGCTTGGTTACCTCAACGCCAAAGCGTGCTCTTCGCTCAAAATCCCCGCCCCACTCATCTGTGCGATGATTGGTAACCGGAGATAGGAATTGGTTGATCAAATACCCTTCCGAGCCCATAATCTCCACGCCGTCAAAACCTGCCTGACGGGCACGTAGGGCAGCGTCGGCAAACGCCTGGATTGTCCGTTCGATCTCTTCTGGATTCATCTCACGTGGCCGAGTCCGGTTGATCGGTGCCTGCAGCGCAGAAGGGGCAACCGGCTCTAAACCAGTCGATTCTTTGTACGCATAGCGGCCAGCGTGAAACAACTGCATGGCAATCCTGCCTCCAGCAGCGTGAACAGCTTGCGGGAGAGGCCGCAGCCTTTCAATATGCTCATCGGCATAGGCATTGCAATAATCCTCGCCCATGCCGCCCTCTGGGGAGACTGCTACTCCCCCTGTCACAATCAATCCGACCTTTCCTTTCGCCCGTTCTGCATAAAACGAAGCAAGCCGGTGTACGCCTCCCTCCAGCCTTTCAAGACCAACGTGCATTGACCCCATGATGATTCGATTCGCCAAGGCTAACGACCCTATTTGAATCGGCTCCATTACCCACTTAATTGCCAACAGAGCTCACCTCTCATCCGAATGAATGCTCATTCATTTTTTATGTAGAAACCAATTCTCCACACTCTTTCCGTTTTCCTGCTTAAGGCGAGCTCTACTTTTTCACGACAACTGAAGGATTTTTTTCAAATCGCTCGCGGCCCTGTTCACGATTTGTTCCCACTCTTGCAGCGTCTCCTCCTGCTGATCTCTGCTCTTGAGCAAGAAGTGATAATCAAGTACGACGCTCGATTCAACGAGCTGGCCCTCCGCGATAAAACGCTTCTTCTCTTGAAGCGAGATTTCTGCCACCAGCTTCCTTGCCTTTTCCCACAAGCCCAGTATGGAATCGTTTACCTGTGCATCAGCGTATTCCACCTCGATTTCCACCTCGTAGGTTTGCCCGGCTTCTACTTCGTAAAGAAAGACAGAAGCGACAGGCTGATCCGCTCCCAAAGGAGTGATGATCAACGTCACTTCTCTTGTTTCCTCATCCTCCAGCAAGGATTGTTCAGAGCGCAAAATCACATCGCTGACGACAGCATTTTCCGCTATGTTTTTGTCCCATAATTCAATCAGTCTTTGCAGCATAAATTTCTGGACCTCCTGTGATAAAAAGCCTCTGTTCCACTCTACGCAGTATACCACGAGAGGCCCAACGAAGGAAAAACCCCTTCAGGAGGAAGGGGTTGCGGTATCATTCAGTTCTTTTTGGCTGACAAATTCGGAAAGCCATGCACGCCTGACTTCCTTGTTGGGACAAAAAGCGAGGACATAGCTTTCTCCACGCATATATTTTTCCTTGATCCAATCCTTATGCTTACGAAAGAATGCCTGTTGAAAGTCAATGGGCATTTGCTGATATTCTTCAAGAGCTGAGGGGTTCTGGAGAAAAAAGTCTTCATCGTAAACGACTTCTTCGTTATGTCGTCGACTGATTAGATAGACAAACGCGATCACCAGAAACAGGTTGACTAGAAAAATGGTCATCCAAATCCCTCCCTTTCCACAGCATTTATCAGACTTATCTGCTTTATCAGTATATTATCATTTTACCACGCTTTTGTATTTTTTAAACTACTTTCCCGGTTTTATTGAAAAAAAAGAGCACCCGCCGTTTCGAGTGCCCGTTTTTCATCAGATATCTGTTTATTTAGCCTTGTGAACTGCTTTTTTCACCATCCGCACCTGGCGTCACATCCTGAACAGGAGGTGTTTGGATGATATCCGGCGGCGGGGTTGGCATACCTGGCTGCGGGTTCATGTCTGGAGACGGATTGGGTGTCCCTTGTTGGTTGGGATCGAAGATATCAGGCGGGGGAACTGCACCCTCAGCCTCTTCCCCAGAGGGGTCCAGCGTTGTTTCGGGCTTGTTCGTTGCCTTGTCCTGGCTCGATTTCTTCGAGTCGTTGGATGCGGCTGCCGCACTGGTTTTCTTCGTACTGCTCGAATTGCCTGTGGCGACTGGGACTTCGCCGCCTGCGAGAATTGGCGAGTCATTCAGCTTGGCCACAACGCTGCTGGTGAGTCCCATTTCAGACTGGAGCGTAGAGCGAATCACATTCAGATTCTCTTTTGGCAAGAAAGTAAAGCCGCTTTGCCAGTATGCTCCGTTATCCAGCGTCACCAGGGAGTTGGCAGACAATCCTTTAAAGTCAAATGCGAGTCCTTTGATCTGTTCTTTGGACAAATCGGTATGTATATGCTTCGCGCCCACATCCAAGATGTTGAATGCCTTCGTCAGTCCGTCAAGTGAACCTGCCTTGCTAACGAGGGCTTGTATTACTTCCTGTTGGCGACGGTTGCGGTCAAAGTCACTGGAATAGTACTTGGTGCCGCGATTGTCGTGTCGATGGCGGACATAGCCGAGAGCTTGTTCGCCGTTCAGCAGCTGTACACCTGGATTGAGATTGATATGAGTGTTGTCGGTAGGATCGTCGTAGACCAACCTGCGATCAACGTTTACCTCTACTCCGCCCAATTCATCAATCACTGCTTTGAAACCGTCAAAGTCGACGGCGATATAGTGATCAATCGGAATGCCCAAAAGCTCCGTCAATGTCTTTTTGGTCAGGGAAATTCCATTTTCCGTCGGCACCTGTTTCTTTCTCTCCGCCTGACGACGCTCGGCTTCCCCGTTGGCGTAGACAGCATTGATCTTGTGATAATCCCTGTAGCCAGGTATTTTTATGCGCGTATCGCGGGGGATCGAAACCAGCGTCACTTTTTTTGAGACAGGATTGGCAACAGCCACCATCATCACATCGGTGTTCATGGAACCCGTTTCCGGGCGCGCGTCGCTGCCCAGAATCACCAGCGAGAGTGGTTTGTCATTATGGTAAGCAGGGTCAACCTTTTCTGAGCCTAGCGAATCAAAACCATCCTGTGGTGCAGTGACAGTATCCAGCGCACTGTCAATTTTCCAGTAGATCGCTCCTGCTGTTCCGCCTACCAGAAGCAAGCAAAATACGGACATGAACAACAGCCATTTGCGAAATTTGCGGCGGCCTTCAGGCTGCTTTTTCTGATGTCGAACAGTACGCGTTTTTCCGACTGTATCCGGCATGTGCATCAATCTCCTTGTCAGCGAAACGCTTGGTATAGGTACAAAAGAGCGGAAAAAATAAGAAAAGTGCTTATCGTCAGGAAGCACTAAGTTTTTCTTTCATTGGTAAAATACATACTATGGTATTGTAGCACATCCTATGCATCTTTTGTAGAAAAATGTTCCGCTAATGCGAAACTCCTCCATCTTTGTCGAGGGAGGAGTTTCGTTCGATGCTATTGTTTTCCGTGAGGCGCCTGGCTAAACCCCTGCACCGGTCCTTCCGGCTTTTTCTGCGTGGAGCGGTGAGCATCTCCGCCATGGCGCACGTGACTTTCTTGTTTCCCGTTCAGATCATTTGACTTTTTTTCCAAGCAAATCCCTCCTTCTGCAATTCGGGAATAGTGTACGCTACCGCTCCGCTTTCCATCCGCTGACGATTCTTCTATACCTGTATCGCATATTCTTTTTGAACAGTAATGACGATTCTGCAAAACAATGCTAGAGTAAAAACATCTTTTACCCGAAATAAACGGAATCACTTAAAGACATCAAAACAAATACGGAGATGAAAGTATGAGCGTCCAAACCAGCAGTGTAACTGCCCGACCCGGGATAAGCGCCGCTCCGACCGTTTACCGTATGCTGTTTGCCATCAGCCTTGCACACCTATTGAATGACAGCATACAAGCGGTCATTCCCGCCCTTTTGCCGATCTTGGAAAAAAACCTTGCGCTGACCTACACGCAGGTTGGCATTATTCTTCTGGTTGTCAATCTGACCTCTTCTGTGCTGCAACCAGTCGTCGGCTATGTATCGGATCGCAAGTCTCAACCTTTTATGCCTCCCTTTGCCCTGTTGATTTCAGGAGTAGGCATGCTGGCCCTGGCCTTTGCTGATCAGTACTACATCGTTTTGCTGGCAGTGGCTTGCGTCGGGATCGGATCGGCTGTTTTCCATCCGGAAGCATCACGTGTGGCTTACCATGCTTCGGGACCACGGCGCGGGCTGGGTCAGTCCATCTTTCAGGTCGGTGGCAATGCTGGGCAGGCCTTGGCCCCACTGATGACGATCCTCATCTTTAAGCCTCTGGGCCAACCCGGAGCAATGTGGTTTCTCGTCACGGCTACCGCAGCCAGCACGGTCCTGCTCTACGTCGCCTTTTGGTATCGCGGGCAGCAGCGGACCAAGAAAGCTGTTCAAGAAGCAGCCGCGTACAATTTTAAACAGAAGCGTCTGCTTGCGATTTGGCTTCTGGTGCTGATCGTAAGTGTGCGTTCTTGGATGAATGCCGGTTACCAGAGCTTTTACCAATTTTTCCTGATGGATGTCAGGAGCATGGAATACGCCAACGCCCAGCTTTGTGTGTTTGTCTTCCTGCTTGCCGGAGCAATCGGAACCTTCCTCGGAGGGCCCCTGGCAGACCGCTTTGGCAAGCGGAATCTGCTTGTTTTGTCGACACTCGGCTCGTTGCCGCTTACGGTGCTGACACCGTATGTGACCGGCATCTGGACGTATCCGCTCCTGTTTGCAAGTGGATTCATCATGTTGTCCAGCTTCTCTGTGGCTGTCGTCTTCGCACAAGAACTGCTTCCCGGACGTGTCGGCATGGTGTCCGGCTTGATTATCGGGCTTGCCTTCGGGATGGGCGGCATGGGTGCGCTGGTTCTGGGCTATCTGGCCGACTTGCAAAGCATCTCCTTTGTCATCAGTCTCTGCTCGTTTATGCCCCTGATCGGTGCCCTGGGCCTTCTTCTCCCCAAAGATCAAGAGGTAAACAGTTGGAACCAACATGTAAATGCCTGATCGTTCCCGTTCAGTCAAGATCCCATAAAAATACCCCCGCGGTACGATGGATAACGTACCACGGGGGTATTTTTTGCTTTTCAAAACAGGTACTGTTCTCTCGCTTACACCGGCATCCGTTGAGCGAGGCCCATGAACTGGCCGATCACCGGAGGATAAAGCTCCGGTGTACCCAGCAAGCTCCACGTGCCATCCGATGCTTGGGCCAAGAGAGCGGAAATGAGCCAATCAGGTGCCAACAGGCTTGCTTCCCCTTGCGGAAGCTTCAGAAGGAATTTTTCACCCTTGCCGTTTTTCACGTACCAGCCCTGGGCAGTTTGTTCATCCAGCACCAATGTCAGCTCAGCTACAGACTGCAGAGGCTGATCGCCGCTGAACAAGCACTGATGCGCTTCTTTCTCCAGCAGGGTACGACAGCGGTACGCTTCAGGCAACGTATCCTTCAGCTCGGCCAGCAGAGGCTGTATGCGACTGGTCAGAGAGGTGCCCTGCTGCTTGTCCAGCCATTTGAAAAACGCAGTCAAGACCGACAGCAGGTTGGTCGCCAGCGTTTTTGTCGAGGCGTCTACGCGTGTGTAGATATCATGGACCAGGAAATAAGCCACATCCTCTGCACGCAGTTGTTCCCAAGTAAATCCGGGGCCAAAGGCACTCCTCACAAAGGAACGGAAATTATTCATGACCTCGTCGTACTTCTTCACCGTGACCTCCGATTTACCTTCGGTCACTTCTTGTACGAAGCGGTTGATCTCTGCAAGCAGCTCTGGCTGCACGGTATACACGCTTTCGGGCAGACCCTCGATCAGCGGCCGAGACAAAAGATTGGTCACGTACATATCCGTTTTCGCCACAGCCAGCCGTGATTTCAACACTTCTACCCGGATAAACCGCGCGACTCCCTGTCCAAGCTTGCTGTCCTGTTCCAGCTGTTCGAGCAGACTCCGAAGCTTCTCCAACAAGCCGGCATGATCCGATGCTGCCACCAAAATCGGCGCCAGCTCGTCCAATTGTTCATTGGGCGTCAACAGCCATTTCTCCGTGAAATAGGTTTGCACTGCCCATTGCAGCACCTTTGGCGGCAGCGTCGGCTGACTGGTAATAAAAAGTGTGCCTTTGGTCAACTTGGCTCCCGTGGATGAAAGCACGGAGATCGCTTCCTCCTGAGCCTCACCAGGCAGTTGCAAGAGCTCTGCCACTTCCTCCTGCTCTGGCTCGTATCCCTCTACCCAGACCGTGTTTTCCAGAACCAGCACTTCCGCCTGCACCTCATACAGCTCCAGCAAGGCGTCCTTCAGTGTGGGAAAAAGATGCTCTTCCTTACGAGGAGCGTAGACCCAAACCTCGCGGGTGCCCTCGCGCTTCTTCAGTTCCAGCATGCGGTTCGATTCGATGCTCCGGCGCAGCCTGGCCATATCTGGCACATGGTACACACGTCGGAGCAGGCTGTCCACTCTGCGCGGCGTATCTGCTTTGCCAAACTGGACGATGAAACGGTACAGATCAGTCGTATAATTCCGTTTGCTGCTGTCTTCGGGCGCCTCCGCGAACTGCGGATGTGCCTGCAGCCATTGCGTGATCGCATCCTTGACATGCGGCTGCAGAATGATGCTTCCCGTAAATAATTGATCACGCAAGCCCAGGGTAAGCAAGCGTCCGACGATCATTTGTCCTGGCTGGACCTGCAGGTTATTCGTGCGAATCACATAGCGGATTTCACTGCTGACAGGGTGCTGGACTGTCAATACGTCACGTTCCACTTGAACGATTTCATACACATTGAGATGCAGCCTGGAAAACGCGCGGCGCAGATCCTGTTCCATTCGGCGGCCATGCTGCTTGAGATAGCTTTCCAGCGGCGTGTCGCTGCCTGTTTTGACATCGAGCACAAGCCAGTTGAAGAAATGGGCCGTCCATTCCGGATTCTTGACCTCGTCTTCCGTCAGGCCTACCTCCTGGGCAAAGCGTTCCCGGAGTTCTTCGACCGTTTCGCTGCTGATTTGACCGCTGACAAAGTGGTTGAGTCTTTCGATCCAGCTTACATATTCTTTTTGAAGCTTCTGTTCGTGGCGGCTGCGAAGTTCCGTGATGGGTGTGACGACACCACAGCATTTTTTGTATTTCTTCCCGCTACCGCAGGGACATAGTTCGTTTCTTCCTACAGACATGAGGGGTTTGAATCTCCTTTCTATCCCACCGCGGCATGCGCAGGGAATCTAGCTCAATCCCCAATAACTACCGCAAATTTCAGGTGTTCATTTGTTCTCGTTTTGTTTCATGGGAGATACCCGTGGCATCGGCTGATTCCCATTCGCTAATAAAGCGCTCGAGATTGCGGATCAGCCTGCTGATGCGTTGCTGTTCACTGATGCAGTCTGCTATCGCAGGCAGTTGATTGGCTGCAAACAGCTCCACCACTTCCACTTCCATCTCCTGTAGGCGCATCCGATAACTCGCGATGACTTCGCGCAGCAAGTCAAACCGAACCTCCAACCGGATTTTGGCCTCCAGATCACTCATTGCTGATTGCTTGCTGTCAGCACTTGCTCGATGCCAAGTGCGAGCTGTTCGTTTTTATGTTTCTCTTTCATCAGGACTTCTATAGCTTGCATATTGCTTTTTTGGAAATGAGAAACAACTTCCTGCGACATTTCCTGATTGCGCGCCTGCAATTTGTCCAAAGCAAGACGCAGCATTTCCTGAACTTCCAGAATGGTTGATTGAGTCTGAACGGAATTCATCGGTAATTCCTCCTCAAAATGTAGTTGTTCGTGTTGTTCGTGTTGTTCGTGTTGTTCTTGTTGCCTTTCATTTTCATCTTGTACAGTTGCCTGTTCATCGGTGTTCGCCTGGGTCATAGGCGTATGGTTTTGAAGCTCGTGCTCGCTTCGATCCGTAACGGTAGCTGTGGCAGCGGCAACTTCCTGGCTGACTTGCTCGATTTCCCACTCTACCTGCTCGCCGTCCCATTTCTCTTTTGCTTCTGACTCCTCCTCCACCGGCTCGTCGAATTCTTCCCGGACGATGATATGAAGCCTCTCTCCGTCCGTCCGGAACCGATCGTCCAGGGCGGGCAAAAAAATGGTGCCTTGGGGTACGTTCGCTTCCTGCTCAAGAAAATGCGCCAAGGATCGTGTGGAGATCTGAGCTATCCCACTGGTCCGGCAGTACTGGTAAACCAGATCGTTGGAGAGTGTCCAATCGGCGAGAAACCAGCGCGCGTCTCCTTGAAATTGAACGAAGCGAAGGTCGCGGTCCAACTGCAGTATGCGCAAAATCTGATTCCACCCAAACTGTGTTTGGCGACGCAACTCAGCCACGATTTGTTCCATCGTTTTGGGCGATTGGATATCGCGTAAAAACCGAAATGCCAGATCAAACAGTTGATGGGGCTGATACGTTACTTCCACAATCGCATCGGTTCGCCCAACCCGCACAGGTGACTGTTTCATCTGCAATACCTTGGTCAGCAAAGTCTCTGCTTCCATATCCAGATGGGTTATCAGTCCGCTCTCTTCCAATCGCGTGCGAATTTCTTCACGTGGAAGTGAGCGTTCGCCTGACCGAAACACCTTTTTCATGATACTTGGTAGGGTATAGGTTGGCCGTTTCATAAGTTTTCTCCTTCTAGCTCACTTGGTAAATGCAAGTGACAAACAAATGGGAATCACAAAGATATTCGACGCGAATAAAAAAAATCCTACTACGGATTGGCTCGATTGTCCAATCTATCCGGTAAATCCTCTCTTTTTGGGGTAAATGCCGGTCAGCTTTTTTGCCCCTAATAATGAAAAAGAGCGGCTTCTCCTCCGATCGGTCGAGGGGCCGCTCCATTGTTTTGATTGACCATCACCTGATTTACCTTGTGTCTTTCTGTTTGGCGACGCGTCTTACCAATTCCCCGGTCTGTGCGTTTATGGCCAGAGTCTCCACATTTGCCGGCAGGTAAGCCAGCTGCGGGAGAGAAGGGGTTTGGCCGCCGTACTCTGGGTAGACGTAGTAAAGTGATATCTCCAGCTCCCGCAATATCGCGTCTTTTGCTGATTTTTCGACGACGTTTGCCAGTTTGCTTTCCGTTTTTGGGCCAGGTGTCTGCTCGTGCCTTACTTCTTTTATGCCGCCTCTGTCCGCATCTACCACGATCGTATAAAGCGGAAGCATCCCTTTGGCCCCCTGCGCGAACTGCTCGTGGAACGCGATTGCGTATTCCCGGGGACCTTTCGGCTTTTCCGCCCATTTTGGAAGCTCTTCGGACAAGCTCTCCGTTTTTACGAAGAATGTTTTTTTCTCCGCTACCAATACATTCTGCATAAAATCTACAGCGAGTTTCCTTGCTTCTGAGAGGGATAGCGGCTCCTCACTTGGTTTTCGCACCTCGTCGTCGACTCGGATCGTCCAGTCTTTCTTTTCTGTACCGAAGACCGCATGAATTCCCGTTTTCTGAATCGGTCCATCCCATCTCGCTTTTGTCTCTGCTGCAGCCACTTTGTCCTCCCGGATGTCGACGGGCACAGTAGGGAGCTGAAGCGCGGCTTTCAATACGCGTTCCAGTTTGTAGCCATCTTTCCAGGCAGACAAGTCAGCCTGACCGTCTATCTCGATCTCCTCTTCTTTTACCACTCGCATAGGGGAAACGCTCTCTCCGGTCAGCGCGTCAACGGCTTCAACCGTTTTTGGCAGGTACAGCCATTCCCCGCTTTCCGGATCGTAAACCAACTCCAGCTTCAGGTTTTCCACGATTGTATTCTTTGCTTTTTCGACGGTCACCGCATTTTTCGGATGATCTACTGAAGCCTCATTCGGGACTTTTGTTTTATTCCATTTGACAAAGACAATATTCCGTTTCCCGTCTACGACCACTTTCCCTGTTTCCCTCTGCAGCGGAATTCCGTTGAGCGTGGGATAGACGGACCAAATTGCCTTGTTTTCGTGATTCTCGTCCTTTTGGCCTAAAACAGCAAATGGACTTGCTGTAAACTCGGGGGAGAGATGATCGCGGATAAAATCGTTTACCAGCCTTTTATCCCCGTAAAGATCCGGCTTTTTTCCTTCGGCTGTATCCGGCTCCTTCACATTCAGCGAGACAAGCTCTCCATCCTCGTTCACCTTAATCGTGGCGGTTGCAATTTGATCGCGCCGCTCAACCTTGCTCTCATTGGACAGTGAGACGGAGTACAAGCCGTTTTCAAAGGTAATCGGTCCTACCTTCATATCCCGGAGCAACGGAATATCGTTACGCACACCGGTCATGGTCATGTCCACCCGGAACGGCAGCTCTTCCTTTCCGAGCTGGGCCGCAGCTGCCAGGCTCCCCGCTTGATTTTCCAGCCCCCATACTGGTGTCGCAAACAATGTGCATGCGATCAGCACTGCTGCTGATGTTTTTCCGTATTTCATTGATTCGTCCTCCATTATTTGCTCTTTTTTGGTATTACGTTCCAAATATGGGGTTGGTCACACGATTTGAAAAAAAGCCGCCTGCTATCGAGCAGACGACTTTCTTTGATCGTATTTATATTAATATCCTCGCCAAATCTTCCGCTTTACCACAGCAGAATAGGCCCATTCCTCTTCCTCTTTCATCTCGGTCAAGGTTTGTCCCAGCGCATTCATCTTGCTGTCGATCATGTCCAGGTAGTGGAACAAAAGAGCCGTTGGGGTTTTCCCGGATACAGCGCTGCCCCAGCCGTTTTCGATATCGCCGTGGTGGCTGAGTATGCAATGCTTGAGATGAAGCACCTCTGCATCGCCCAGCGGAATACCGTGCTTGCGGCAGATACCGCTGACCATCTCCACCCCCATCACCAAATGGCCAATCAATTGTCCGGGCGTCGTGTATTCAGGGGCGATCGGATCGGACAACTCATACAGTTTGCCGATGTCATGCAGGATACAAGTAGCGATCAGGACGTCACGGTCGACCAATGGATACAGCGGCATCAGCCGTTCTGCCGCAGCCAACAGCGAGACAATATGCTCCAGAAGTCCGTGATAGTACTGGTGATGCATCCGCACACCGGCTGGGAAAGAGCGCAGCCGCCCGCTCGTCTCCGGATCTTCGATAGCTTCCGTCACGATTGTTTTCAGTGTAGGGCTTTTGAGGCTGTTCACCGCTTCTGTCAGTTTCTGCCACAGCTCGTCCACAGGCACAGCGGACATGGGGATCAATGTCTCCATCGCCACCTCATCGGCGGCTGTAGCCACGCGCACGCGCTGGATGACCAATTGTTTTTTCCCCCGATAGCTTTGTACTGTTGCATCGATTTTGATGACCGCTTTTACCTGAATCTCATCCTTCAGCTCAGGTGTGACGTCCCACAGCTTGGCACTAATGGTGCCAGAGCGGTCACCCAGTTCAAGGTTCAGATACTCGCTTTGGTTGCTGGCTACGCCCGCTTCCTTGCTTTTCACGAGACAATACGTGACAACCCGTTCTCCCTCTTGGTAGTCAAGCAAATATTTCATGGATAGGACCTCTCACTCTATTTTTTTCGAAACAACGCTTGTTCAATTTTCTTCACCAGCTTTTTCCCGAGCAAATTATCCGCAGAGCGAATCACGCTGGTGATGACACGAAGCAAGTCTTCTTCTCCGTTCCAATGCTCTTTTACGATTTTCTCATCCGTATCAACGAGAATTTTGCGCAGCGCAAAAACGGCAAAGACCACATCATCCAACAGACCTACTGGGCCGACCACCGCTTCCGGGATGAAATCGATCGGGGAGATAAAATAAGCAACGGCCGCTCCTGCAAGTGCTTTTGACTGAAGTCCGATCCGTTTGTCGACCAGCAATCTGGCGAGCAGGACGAACAGGTCAGGAGCGAGCAAGACATATTTTGCCACAGCTTCATTGCCGCTGCGCTCACGGATGAACGCTTCTATTTTTGCACGCAGCTTATCGTAAAAACGCTGATGCTCTTCTGGCAGCTTGATCGGGATTAACTCCCTGGGGCTTTGTACAGCAGGGAGATGATCACTCGACTTGGGTTCTTGTTGGTCTTGGTTCACGTACGATTCCCCCTCTGTTCGATCTTTGCCTTGCGCATTCGCCAGTAGGACCAACCAGCGATGATCGCAAACAAGGCCACGAAGAAGATAGCCAGGTTTCTCGAGATCAGGTCAAATAGCTCTTCCCAGCGTTCTCCCAGTTGCCATCCCAAAGAGACGAACAGGACGCTCCAAAACAGCCCGCCTGTGTACGTGTAGATCATGAAGGTGGGAAAGGGGAGTCGGGTAATCCCCGCGAAATAGGCGGTAAACTGCCTGACGCCAGGGATAAAATAGCCCAATGGCAACGCCCATTTGCCTACGCGGTTAAACCAGCTTTCTGTCTTCAGGTAAATAGTATAGCCCATGCCCATCCTTTTTCCATACCGTTCGATGAAAGAAAAACCAAGGGTTCTGCCAATCCAGTATGCCGTCGTCATCGCCGATACGGACCCGAGGAAGCAAACCAAAAAAGTAGGCATGAACTCCAGCTTCCCCGTGGATACTAAAAAACCGGAAAAGACCAGAAGTGTTTCTTCTGGCAGCGGCATGCCCAAAATACCGAGGAAAAACAAAGCAAACAGGGCGCCATAGCCATAGTCCGTAATGTAATCGCCAAACGATGCTACGATTTCTCCCACACGTTTCACCACATTTCAACACAGTCAACTACTCCCTCATTATGCCAAAATTGATTCGCTCACACAAACAATAGCCGCAATCATTTTCCTTTTTATGGAAATTAATGTGTGATCATTACGAAAAAACTGTGGGGAGCCGTGGCTTTCCCTACCGCTTTTCGCTATAATGAATTGAATGAGTTGACTGGTAAACGAGGGACAAGCCGGCATGTGGAAAAAAATCTATCGCAAAATGAAGTACGAATACTACAAGCTCATCCGTATGAAAGGAGCCCCGTCCTATGTGGCTCGCGGTTTTTCCGTAGGTATTTTCGTTGAGTTCATTACGTTACCGACCTTCGGTTTGGCGTTTCTTCTGCTGTTCCCGTTGGTCAAATTATTTCGCTGTAGTTTTCCTGCCGCGTTGATCGCCTTCGTCATCGGCAAAATGGTTCTGCCTGTATTCATGGTGCTGAATTACCGTTTGGGCTACTCCATCATCGGCAGACCCCTGAAAGAGCACCTGGAACACAACAACGAATCAGTCGGAGGCTGGCTGGTTTGGATGAAGGAAAAAGGATTGGCGTATTTTACCGGTAGTGCCGTCATGGGGCTGGTGGTCGCCATCGGCAGTTACTTCCTGGTTTTTGCCGCCCTTCAGTTGTACCGCCGCAAGCGTGCAAAACGGACGCCGAAGCGGGATGGTTCTTCTTCCTCCCAATCAGAGCTTGCCAGAAAAACACAGCCATAAAAAAAGACCGGAACTGATCTTGTCGTCAGTCCGGTCTTTCTTCATGTTCATGTGCAGCTTATCCAAAAAAGCCTTTTTCACGCAGTTGGCTCATGATTTCAGAGACGGTCAGTACGTCTTCTTGAAGCAAGCGAAGGGTCTCTTCGACCTGCTCAGGATTGAGCCCGTTGGCGGCCAGACTTTCTTTTACCAGTACGATGTTGGGACGGCGGAAGTGCGTTTGCAAGGTCCGAAGCACGCGTCCTTCCAGAGACGTTTTCAGCATCAATTCGGTTGTCGACATGTATTTCCCCTCTTTCCTAGAAAGATTTGCGCGTACCTTTCATTATCGTATAAACCCGATAAAGAATCAATGTTTAGATCCCGGGTATGAGAGTGCGCTTGTGTTCAGAGATGCGGTGCAAATGCTCGATCCGCTTCAACGCCTCCGGATTCGTCTCTCCAGTGATGAGGAAACGGTCGAGATCCTCGTAAGAAAAGCCCATTTCCTGCTCGTCCGTCTGGCCTTCCCACAGATCCGCAGAAGGCGGCTTGGTAATAATTGATTCGGGGACACCCAGCTCACGGGAAAGAATACGCATCTCGTGCTTGGTCAGGCTGGCGACAGGATTAAAGTCAGCCAATCCATCTCCGCCTTTGGTCATGTACCCGACGTAAACTTCACTGCGGTTGCAGGTGTCAGCTACCAGATAGCCCTTCTGATTGGCAATCGCGTAGAGCGTCGTCATCCGCAGGCGGGCTTTTGTATTTCCTTTTGTCTTATCATCCAGCGCCAGCACATTTTCAATCGCTGGCAGCAGGGCGTCATATGCCGGTCCGATATCTACCGTAACCAGATTCAACTGGATGGCATCTGCCAGTTTGCGGGAATCCTCTTCGTGCACGGGCAGGGAATAGGCAGGCATCCAGACGCCAATTACCCGCTCCCGTCCGAGTGCACGGACACATAGCGCTGCTGTTACCGCACTGTCGATTCCTCCGGAAATCCCCACGACGACACCGCCCAGACCCGGTCCGTCCACCTGCTCGCGGATAAAAGCGAGCCTTTTCTCCAGATCCTCTTTCACATGAGCCTGGTATTGCGTCAAATGCTCTTCAAACCTGTCCATGTCCGTAAACCCCCATGTTCAACATTTCATTCTCATCCTATCATGCGCAATTCACTGTGGCAATCAGCCGCAAACAGGTCTACACTATAGGATAGGTCGAAGACTTTCTTAAGAAGGAGCGTACTGATGATTATCATCAAAAGTCAAGAAGAAATCGAACAGATGAGAGCAGCGGGCGAAATTTTAGCTGCCTGCCACCGTGAGTTAGCCCATCTGATCAAGCCCGGCATTACGACTTGGGAAATTGATCAGTTCGTCGAAGAATTTTTGAAAAAACATAAGGTGACCCCTGAGCAAAAGGGGTACTCTGGATATCCATACGCGACCTGCGCCTCTGTAAACGATGTCATTTGCCACGGCTTTCCCAAAAAGGAACCGCTTCAGAATGGTGATATCGTCACGATTGACATGGTCGTGAATCGCAACGGCTGGCTGGCTGATTCTGCCTGGTCCTACGCTGTCGGAACCATTTCCGAAGAAGCACGGAAACTGCTGGAGGTTACGGAAAAATCACTTTATCTAGGGATTGAGCAGGCTGTTGTCGGCAATCGGATCGGCGACATCTCCCACGCGATTCAAAGCTACGCCCAGGAACAAGGGTACTCGGTCGTCCGCGATTTTACCGGTCATGGCATCGGTCAAAAAATGCACGAGGAGCCGTACGTACCCCACTACGGACCAGCTGGACGCGGTCCTCGCCTGAAAGAAGGCATGGTGATCACGATTGAGCCGATGCTCAATGTGGGCACCTACCACGTACAGATTGATGAGGATGGCTGGACAGCTCGGACACGCGACGGAAAACTCTCGGCTCAGTATGAGCATACCATCGCGATTACCGCAGACGGCCCTTTGATCTTGACTAAGCAATAGGAATGCTTAAGCAAAAACCACAAGCTTGCCTGCTTGTGGCTCATTTTTTCAATGCCCTTGGTCTGCCTTTAGGTGGGTGCCAAGGGTATTTTCTCTTAATTTTAATTACATTGAATGGCTTACAGCCGCAGCCATTTGGAAAAATAATGTTCCGATATCGGATAGTAGGCGGTGGCAAATCGGACGAATTCTTTGGTATTTACTTGTTTGTAAGCATAGTTCCGATAATAGGCATTCAGAAATTGCCAGCCCTCTTGCTCATCGCCGTACATCGTGATCATCTCCCACAAATATTTGACAGGCTGTCCGTATAAAGTGCCGATAATTGCCGAGTTTTGATACTCATGCAAGGGCAGGTTGGAGACGTTTTGGGCAGACAAAGCTTCGCGTGCAAAATAGAAGCTTCCTTCGCCCCGACCTTCGATATCGTACGAATAAAGCGTCGTTGCCAGCTCAGCCATTCCCTCGTCCAGCCAGCCGTCTAGGTAGGGATCATTGGAGACGACAGCGTAGAACCACTGGTGGGCAAGCTCATGAATGACTGCATGGCGCAAACTGTCCGCTTGCATGCCTCCGCTATAGCCGATGGTTACGATCCCCGGGTACTCCATGCTTGCGACACTGTCCAAAATCAAATCGAACTGTTTATGCGGGTAGGGACCGATTTTTTCGGTAAAGACACCGAACGCTTTACTCGCTGTCTGCAAAGCGATTTCCATCCCTCTTTTATCCGTTTCCCTTCCGAATACGCGGATTTCTGTCCCGTTCACTACCTCCGACAAGCTAATCATCTCTTTGGTGACGGCGATAAACACTTCCTTGACCCGCTCTACACGCACTTCTCCCGATTGGCTGCCTGGGAGAGGATCGCGGTCCGAAGAGCTGATAAACGTATAACCCGGCGGCAGTCGGTAGGAAACGGTAAAGTCTGAATGATTCGTGTGATACGACTCGGAATAGGACAAATAGTCATGTTTGTTCCATCCGTTATGATAAGTTGCCAGCATGGGGTAAGCCTGTGCCAGATAGTAGCTGTGACTGGTCTTCGTGAAGCGAAGTCCGCCATGAGGGACCGTAAAACGATAATCGACCTTCACTTCACGCTGTTCTCCTGGTTTCAGCCGCTGATCCAGCGGTACCGATAGGGTATCCCCCACGAGTTGAAAAGCTGTCTCTACTCCATCCAGCTCCAACCGGGTAATGACCGCCTCTGCCGTTTCCGGCAAGTAAGGTGCCTTCTGTTTATCCGTAAACATGTTAGGGATGAAGTAAAAAACAAGCTGCTCCCAGTTATCAGCAGATGTGTTTTTTACTGAAATCCGGGCGTTGGCCGTAAAGCTACCTTCCTCCGCCATCTCAAAGGAGAGCTGATAAGAAGCCTCGCTTCCTTGAGGGACCGATTCAGGTGTAAAGCTGCTCAAATTTGCCTGGTGTTGGACGGTTTCTTTTGATTTTTCCGGTGGTGATGAATTTACCAGGGACTCAGCGGTTTCAAGAGCGGTCTGTTCCATGATTCGCTGCAAAACCCATCCCCCACTAACCGATGACGAAAGCAGACATAGTCCAAGCACCAAAACAAGAGCCACCCGTAGTCTCTTTTCCATTCTGTTGCGATTGGAATAAAAACCTCTCAGGCTTTGCGACAAGGAAAATTGCATAGCCGCCTGCGCAGGTCCAATCGAACCAGCAACACCGGCGAATATGGGAACCAAACCGACACAGGAATAAAGAAAGCCCTCTTTCCAGTCGATTGCCCCGTAGGTTCCAATGGTGACGACCAGCCCAAGCAAGCCACCTGCTACTGCTGCTGCAAGCCCGCAGAAAAAGCCTTCCCACAGCACGCTTCTGCGGATGTCCCCCATTCTCCAGCCAAGCGCGATCATCAGAGAGAGTTCATGCTTTCGCTCGGCAACGTTTTGCCAGAGCATTTCTGCCGTAATCATTATCGCCATACATAGGGACAGAAGTATGGCGATAAAATGGACGGGGCCCACTTCTACGGCAATGTATTGGCCGATCCAACTCGTGTACAGGATGCCTTGCAACCTGAAGGTAACAAAGAGAAAGAAAAACAATAAACCGGTTGGAATTGCCATCGCCAGGATCGAAAGAGTGTTTCTTGCCCCTTTTCCCATCATATTCCCCAGAGCCATGGTCACAACACCAGATACCCGGACAAACCGCTTGGCGGAGGGCTGAATTTCCCCCGTTTTGAGCATGCTTTGCGGAGAGACTTTGGAAAGCAAAAAGGGGACGGGAAGCGACCCCACTCCGTAAACCGCCAATGCGGTCATCCCCGCTAGGAAAAACGAAAAGGGGGAAGGAAGTACAGCTCCCTGCAAGACGATGACGAAGCCTTGCACCGACCAGACGATCATGGCTGCCATGCCCCCGAGGAGCAGGGTCTCCAGCGTGATCATTCGCCAAAGAATCGATGGTTTCCAGCCAATCACCAGCAACAGCCCCAACTCCTGCGAGCGGGACAGATATGTAACAAATCGGGTGGCCAGCACATAGACGACTGCCAACAACAGGACAAGCGTGACGATACCCCTATCTGGCGCCATCGTCTCCTTGAACAATCGCACCGCTTCACCTAATTGCATCCAGGTTTGCTCAATCCACCCGCTCGCTTCCTGGTTCCCTTCTTTCATGACGTGAATCAAAACAGGTTCTGGAACCGCACTGGCTATGACGTCTGCCTTCAGTCCTGTTTCTGCTTCAATTCTCTCTGCAAGTTTTTTCAGTTTCTCTTCCGCGGCAGGATCAATGGCACCGATCCCTTCAGCTTTAATCCGAATGGCTGAAATCGCGTTTTCTCCAATAAATTCGCGTGCTGCATCCAAGGTGGTCAGGATGGACGCTGGCTGAGTCAACAGATCAAATGGATGCAGCGAGTGGGTATAGGCACTCGGGGGATTGACGGGATTCCCCTTTCCATCTATTACAAAGCGAGCAGTAGCGGGCTGATAGGTTTCGAGTGGCAGACCCGTGCCAGGGTCTTTTGGCACCTCAAGCTTCAGCGGGTCGTAAAAGCCAATCCAGTTCAGCGAAATTGCCTTTTTAATCGGATTCTCATAAAAATGCGTCTCCCGATAGCTATTGGCATAAGAGGCAGGATCAGCCAACGTCACCCGCTGAAATTCTTCTCCGAGCCGAACCTCCGTCTGGTTTGCCTGAAAAGCATGGGGCCAGCGATTGGGAAAAGGGCTGGCCACCCGCTCTAAATGAAGTGGACTTGGTTTTTCCCTCAAGCCACCACCCAAGTATGCCTGCTCTCCGGGTTCCCTCTTTGCCTCCTCCGCTGCAGCAAAAGGAGACTCTCCTGTAAAGTGTGTGAACAAGATCCGCTGAGCATCCTCCGAACCAAAACGGTAATCAATCACTTCCTCCGCAGTTGGTTGTGCATCCAAATAAGCGGCACCGCCGTTTTCCTTTACATTTTCCATTGTCTGTTTGGCCGAATCGGCGTCCCCAAACGGCAGATCAAGCCGCTCAATTTTATAGGATGTATCATGATCAAACGCAGGATAGCTGCTGAGTAGAACCGGAATTTCCGTATCCGTGTACCCGTCACCAAGTTCGGTTGTTCTCACCCGATCATTGCTATTTATGAATCTGCTATCGCCCATTGGGAGGACCGCTTTTGCCAAGCCGACCAGCTCCGCCTCCGCTTCCATATCAACAGCGACTACTAATTGATGAGAAGACGTGCTGATAAATGGATGAAGAATATCTACCCCGTACGCTTTGGTCTGCTCACTAGAGCTTGAAGGCAATACCCATGGGCCGACGGTGAAATAATTCGTAAGGGACACGGTCCGCTGTCGTGAGCCGTGATACACCGCCTCTTGTGTGACGCGGTATATGCCAGGTACCTTGAATTGGTTCGGATTCACCTGTTTAAATACAACACCGACCCTGGAATAGCCCATTACAGCAAGAGGTGCTGCCGTCTTGACCCCTTCCATATGCTTGATGGCCTCGTATTGGGCAAAGCTGATTCCTCCGTAAATACCCGAAAGGTAATTGGGCTCCAGCAGCTTTTGTGTTTCCGATATGCTGGCAGCCCCAGGAGGTCTGACGACAATATCGTAAGCCGGCCTCCACCGTTTTTGCAGAATGTCCTGGGATGTTCCCTGGCTTGTTTGTGTCAGGCTAAAAAAGTAGCTAATGACCGTAGCCACGAGAATCATTCCAACAAGCATCCGCACAAAGCGCTGCGGATGACGCCACCAGCTTCGCCAGATGTAACCAATGATCATTTCATCACCAGCCGAACCTTTGATTTTTGCATTAACTTACTTGATTCATATCTTCTTCGAGCATCGTTACCAGTGAGGCGTATGTAGAAACTTCCTGAACATCCACGATATTGCCATGGGCATCAAGTAAAAACACGGTCGGAACCACCCTCACATGATACTCGATGAAGAGAGCGTCCGAACGAATGAGATGCACACCTTCTGGCACGGAAATCCCCTGCTCGTAGTAAATCTTTCCGCTAATCACCATTATGCGAATGTGGGGAAGCTTTTTTTGTAAACTACTCAACTGCGAGATTATCTCATTACACTTTGAGCAAGAATCTTGCACAAATAAGAGCAAGGAATTTTGCCATTTGTCCGAAATCGGTCTCAAAAAATTGCCATGCTGATCTTTCTCTCTAAAATCTGGAGCCTTTTGACCCGTTTGTAATGATGGGGTATTGTTTTGTTTATCACTGAAACGAAAGCGGTTAAGAAACTGAACAATCAGTCTGGTTAAGTATAACAAAAATGCCATTTGTAGTAACGCAAATGTCCATAAAAGGACGTGGGAGATCAAATAACCGTTTCCCATTAAATTCATCATTCCTTCCTTCATTTCAATGTTTCTTTCAGGTTTTTTATCTGTTTATGTAATGCGAACAGCAGTTTACTCATCGTGCCCATGATTAACGTCAGCATCGAGATCAAAATTACCTGCAGGACCTCCAGATGAAAAAAATGATCCCGTTGACCGGAAAAGAGTGCATCAAGACTTCCCCAATCTGTTGAGCTGAGATAAAGCCAGTAGCATCCGAAAAAAATAGCCAGGTTCCTTATGGTTAACGTCCACGATAACTGGTGATTTCCGGCCATTCCTCCGCAGCCACAAGAAATTTCCCTTCTTCCACGTAGTAAGTTGATCGTGATCGCCAAGGTGTATAAGAGCATAAGAAAGCATGCGATGAGATACATGAACGGTAAATACAAACCCACAAGGATAAAAACCCCCGTTGTTATTTCAGCTACCAGTTTGAAACGAACAAAAAGGTAGAGAGTAAATTCGGGTAAAATCTTGTATTCTTTGATGATTAAGGTATACTTTTCCAAATCACCAATTTTTGTCACTGCTGCACTAATAAATAACGTCCCCAGCATCACCCGAAGAAACAAAATTAATTCGTCCATGCAGCCACCGCCTTTTCACTACTCTCATCGGATGTGTACCATTGTGCTTGAGACTGATACATCCGATAGTATTCTTGTTCCAATTCCATTAGTTCCTCGTGAGTTCCCATTTCAGCAATCTGTCCTTCTTTCATCACAATGATCTGATCAGCAACTTTGGCAGCAGCCATCCTGTGAGAAATAAATATCGCTATTTTATTTTCCGCCAATTTTTGAAACTGTTTAAATAACTCCATCTCTGCTATGGGATCAAGCGCTGCTGTTGGTTCATCCAAAATCACAATCTGACTATTGCGAAATAAGGCCCGCCCTAAAGCCACCCTTTGCCATTGGCCTCCTGACAAATCCTCTCCATCGGCAAATGTTCTTCCCAGCTGGGTATCATAACCTTGAGGAAGCTGACGAACAAATCTGTCTACACCAGACTGACGAGCTGCCTGTACGATTTCATCTCGATGTGTCATTCTTTCTGCATCACCCACTCCAATATTTTCTGAAACATTGAGCAGGTAACGGACAAAATCTTGAAAAATGACGGCGATCTGTTGGTTAAGGGATTGCTTTGTTATTTCATTAATGTTGATCCCATCTATCAGAACTCTTCCTTTTGTCACCGAATAAAGACCAATCAAGCACTTGATCAAGGTTGTTTTGCCAGAACCATTTTCCCCTACAATGGCGATCTTTTGATTGGCGCTTATTTTCAAATGAATGTTTTTCAGTATTTCTTCACCTCCGCCGTAATAGCGGAAACTAACGTCCTCCAATATAATTTGCTGAATAGGATTAGGACACTCCTTATCCCTCTTATAATCTTTCAGTTCTGGATCCTCAAACGCGAGAAGGGTGTAATAATCCTTCAGATACAAATTTTCTTCATACGTACTTGCCAAAAGTCCAGAAATACGGCTAAGTACTCCTTGCGCCCCCTGAATGGCCTGTACAATCGAGATAAATCCACCGACACTTAAACGAGTTTGTGAAGCTAACCAGATAATGACAGTTGCGATTCCCACATAAAACAAACCTGTTAAAGCATCGAGCCCGATATTGGCGGTATGCTGCCGACGCTCCAAAAGCAGCGTTTCTTTCATGCTTTGCAGATGTTTCATCGCCCATTTTTGTAAAAAGAAAGACTCTAGATTAAACAACCGAATTTCTTTCGCTGTATCCCGGTCTTTTAAAAGCGAACTGTAGTAACCAGCTTCACGTGCCACTGGAGTTTGCTGTTTTAAAAGGTAATACCTTTTTTTTCCGTACTTGGTTTGAATCAAAAAAATAGGGATGGCTGTGAGCAAGCTGACTACGACGAGACTCCAATGAATCACAATTAAAAAAGTGAGGTAGGAGCCCATACTCAAGACCATTTCCACCAACGAGAAGAAAGTTCGAAGAGGAGCTAGAAGTCGTGCCCCATCTCCAGAGACACGATTTACGTGATTGTGAAAATCGGGAGAATCATAGTACAGGATCGGAACGGAGGCTGTTTTCTTTAAAATGGTCTGTTGGACCTCGTAGCCTAGCTTGGCTTCTACCCGACTATCCATATATTGCTTGATGTGGCTGCATAAAGAGGACACAAGGCTTAAAATGAATTGTCCTGCCAACAGTAAAAATACGGGTACAGGGTCAGCATTTTGAGCTTGGAAGTAATTGGCGACGGCATCAATTAAACTCATCGCCACCCATAAATTCGCGAATGGTAAAAATCCGTTTATTATACTAAACAGAATAGATGCGAACAGCCATCCCTTACTCCTTGACCAAACATATTTGATCGCGTTCCATTGATAGATGTTGAACATATCGATCCCTCTCAAGTTTTTCCCTGTTTATCTGTTAGATAGCTTAGTAAATGTTCAACGAGAAGAAATTTTTTAACGACGATTCCATTCGATTCCAAAACGAGAAATGTGGGAAATATCGTCATTTGTAAGTTGATCAGCGTATTTGCATCGACGAGAAGGACGGTTGTCTTTTTTGAATAGTCCGCCATAAACGCTCTGGCGTACTCCGGCTCTGAATCTTCAGTAAGACAAAGGAAACCCGTATTTTTATCCCCACTCTTCTCAAAAAAATAATCGAGCGAATGGTGACAGGCACCACAGGTAGGGGAAGAGATCATGACAATGCGATATCCTTCAACGCTTGTACTTTCGATGGAAAGTTCATTCCACAAGTTTTTTCCTATGATGGGATGAGGCTGATTGTTTTTCCCTTGTGTCGGGGCTTCTGGTAAGTAAGAAACCTGCTGATTCAGCTTGCGCAACTGAGAAGAGAAACTCACAGCAAGAAATAACCAACAGACTGAGTAACCGAAAACGAAGTAAAGCATGTTTGACTCACGCCCCATTAATGGATGATTTCTGTTGGGCTGGCTTGAAAAAACCTTTAAAAAGGAGGCTTGCCTCTATAGCAAATAGCCCCCTTTTGGAAATAAAGCATCTTTGTATTTAAGAACCCCGTAAAAATTACCCCTTTTTAGTTACAGCAGGCAATATAGCTTACCTCGCATCGGGTATTATCACGGGTGTCATAGTTGTACCTTACATTTGTTTTTCGTTGAGTATTTGGAGGATCGTAGCATTTCTTATTGCTGAAAACCCATTCGCATGAATATTTATACTCCGAAATAAACTTTGAATCTGCACATGGCACGTAATTCGGTTGAATACCGAGCAAATTTTTAAACATGTTATCACCTCCTTTTTACCCAATTATACCTTTTTGTGGGAAATAAGTAAATATTTTGACAGATTTCTTTTTTCTCTCTTTCCTTTATGGTAGAGTAGGAACGACAAAAAGCGGTAACTGCTCATGTAAGCAATTACCGCCCCTTGTTTCAACATACTATTCTCTTGTGCGGACAAGCGCATTGTCTTAGTAGCGCTGTGAACTTGTCACGTAGCGATTGGTCATCTCTTCCAAGTCCTGCACGTCTTTCTCCAGCTCGCGAATATCCTCTTCAATCAGCTTCTTCAGATGCTGCTTTTCCCGCAAAACCTTGCGAGTCTGCTCCAGACGCTGATTCATGTCAAACACGCCGAGATACACTGCCTTTCCCTCCCTATGTAAGTGCTGGCTTCCACCTTACATCCTATGCGGGGAGAGGAAAAAGTTGCATTATACCCCTTTCCATTTTGCCAATTCCGCACGGAGTCGCTGTACTTCCTGCATGAGCGCCCGCTTTTCGAGCCGGTCGATTTCTCCATCCAGGCTGTCTCCATGGCTGCGGCTGTACATCGGATCATAAGCACCATAACTGTCTTGTCCCGGAGACCATACCGGTTCCTTTGGCATGATCAGCGCCATAATAAAATAGATGAACAGCGGCACCCCTGTAAACAGGGTCAAAATGACCAGACCGATTCTGACCAGCGTGGCATCCATGCCGAGAAAATGGGCGACACCCCCACACACCCCAAACAGACGCTTGTCGTAGCGAGATCGATATAAACGCCTTTCCATCATGACATACCTTCCTCTCTGATATCCGTTTCCCTTGTATCTCCAAGATACCCGAAAGGAGATTTGGCCAAAACTGGCCTTGGGGGGATTTGTCCTCCGTCCCGAGACGGATAAACGAAAGTCCGTCTGTATGAAAGGTGCAAACCAGGTTCACCCTACAACTGAGGTGATCCCTATGCCCATATGGCTCCTGCTGCTTGCGATCACGCTGACAGGCTGCGTGTCTGCGGGAAAAAGTCCTGACCCGGCCCGCACCAACGCCGTACTGAATAGCGATAAAAACATGTACTATCAGCAAAGCGTCGTCCTTCCCATGGGGATGGAACCCAATGCCACCCCATACGGAACGCCGGCGAACTTCGGTACTGCCGGGGAGTACGATCGGCCCCTCCGCAGTGATAGCGTGTCACACTACCCAGGGTGGGAACCGGTCAGATAATTCCTTTGGAAAACAGCGCTTTCGTAATGCCAATAAAGTAATCTGACTCTCTGCGAATATGATTCAATACTGTGGTGGCGAACGGATTGTTGCGGTAGGGCGCACTGCTTTCTCCCATCTGGTTCAGCAGCTGGATAAATTGCTCGCTTTGCTGCATGGAAAAGGTAACCAGTTCTTTGATCTGGCGCACCAAATCGTCACTCACCTGATTCCCGGAACGGACGACGGCTTCCACGTAGCGCACAAACATCCCATGCGTCTGGGCAAATGCCTGTTCCCACGCCTTCAACGCTTCTACAAAAGGCGCCTCCAAATTGGGGGCGATCTCTCGAAGCACCACGGTATGCTCATTTTCCTGCTGTTTCCAGAACACTCCTTCATCGAGTATCCGCAGCGGCATTTTATCGTCATAATAAAATTGCAAGAGAAACTCCTCCTTTTCTGCTCTCTGCCTAGAGTACGGCCACCACAGTTTATGTGCGAGTGCCTAAGGAAGGTGCATGTTTCCCCGAAAGAGAAAGAGACCGCAGCTATAGACGGTCTCTTTTTGCCTTTGTTCGGTGT
The DNA here is from genome assembly GCF_023746555.1 of Brevibacillus ruminantium. Taxonomy (NCBI): domain Bacteria; kingdom Bacillati; phylum Bacillota; class Bacilli; order Caryophanales; family Paenibacillaceae; genus Brevibacillus; species Brevibacillus ruminantium. The sequence continues at coordinate 1,713,817 of NZ_CP098755.1, read as the reverse complement.
TCATTCGGTCTTCATTCTTCCTTGCTCTTCGGTGGATACACCGGACGGGGACGATCAAAGATTTCCCCAATTTTCGCATAGGAATGGCCTGCCAGCCGACTGACCGGAGAAAAAGCGGCGATGTCAATTCTTCCGCTTTGATACAAGCTGTCATCGACTTGGACGTGTACCACTTCTCCGATGATCAGATCGGATGTGACGGGGTCACCCAGTTCTACAATCTGGTGCAGCTTGCATTCAAAATGAATGCGGGAATCGGCAAGACGCGGTGTCCTTACCATCCTCCCTGGAGTTGTCGCGAGCTGCAGCGCATCCACCTCGCCAATCTCCGGAGGAAAGTCTGCCGATGTTTCATTGACATTGTCTACGTTATAGATGTCGACCATATTGACAACGAACTCTTTTGATTCCAGAATGTTGCGGGCAGTATCCTTTCTGACACTCCCCGGTTTCCGCATCACTGCAATCGAGACCATCATCGGCTCAATGCTGGCTACGTTAAAATAACTGAACGGCGCTGCATTCAGCACCCCGTCTCCACTGAGCGAAGTGACCCAGGCAATCGGTCTGGGAACGATGCAGCCGATCAAGAGTTTGTACTTTTCCTGGCGCTCGATTGCGCTGATCGCAATTTCCATCAAAACCTCCCCTATTCTGACGATGATTCTGGCGGCAGCCAGCTTGCCATGTAGTGCGGGTCCTCGATTTCCAGCGCCTGCTTGGTCACGAGAAGCGGTTGGAAGGTATCCAGCATGACGGCCAGCTCCTTCGTCTCCTTTTTGCCGATGCTCGCCTCTATTTTCCCTGGATGCGGTCCGTGCGGGATGCCCATGGGGTGAAGGGTAATAGAGCCCTCGTAGATGCCTTTACGGCTCATAAAATTGCCATCCACATAGTACAGCACCTCATCGCTTTCTACATTGCTGTGAAAGTACGGGGCCGGGATCGCCTGCGGATGATAGTCGTACAGCCTCGGCACGAAGGAGCAGACGACGAAATTCTGTCCGGCAAAGGTCTGATGGACCGGCGGCGGCTGATGGACTCTGCCCGTAATCGGCTCAAAGTCATGAATGCTCAGTGCATACGGATACAGGTAACCGTCCCAGCCCACCACGTCAAACGGATGAAAATCAAAGAGATACCCGTACAGATTCTCTTTTCTTTTGACTCTCACTTCAAATTCTCCTGCTTCCACGTGAGTATCCAGACGCTCCGGCACCCGGATATCCCGTTCGCAAAACGGCGAATGTTCCAATAATTGGCCGTGTTCATTGCGATATCGCTTGGGCGGGACGATTTCATTCTGTGATTCAATCACCAGAAAGCGGCTGGGCGTTTTCATCTCGATGCGGTAGGTCGTGCCGATCGGAATCACCAGATAGTCGCCGGGATAGTAGGAAATGGTGCCAAAAATCGTTTGCAGCTCTCCCTCCCCCTCGTGAACAAAAAGCAGCTCATCCCCGTCCGCATTGCGGTAAAAATAATTCATGGCTGTCGTTGGATGGCACACACCCATCACGACATCGCTGTTGCCCAGCAAATATCTTCGACCGGATACAGGATCTCCGCCGGCAGGCGCGTCAAAGGTTTTAAAATGCTGGTGCTGAAGCTCTGGCTGCTCCACATACTCCGGTTTGACATTGCCGATTTTCCAGGTCGACCTCACCTGAGTCGGCGGATGATGATGGTAGAGAATTGACTGGATGCCGGAGAAGCCCTTGGTGCCCATCACTTGCTCCCGATACAGCTCTCCGTCCGGCTTGTAAAACGTGGTATGCCGTTTTTTGGGGAGTTCCCCCATCCGATGGTAAAAAGCCATAGTCCTTCCTCCTATTCTGTGATCGTGTTTCGAAGCACGCCCAGCCCTTCCACTTCCAGCTCGACGACATCTCCCGGCTGCAGCCAGCGATGCCGCTCCTCCCCGAGCTCCAGTATGCAACCCGTGCCTACCGTACCCGATCCGATGACATCACCGGGGTAAAGGGTACAATCGGCGGAAGCACGGGCGATCATTTGGGCAAATGTATAGTGAATATCCTGAAATTGACCGCGAGACAGCTCCACTCCGTTTACCCTGGCCACCATAGTCAAGGCGTACCGCAATCCTTGCTCTCCTGATCGTGCTGCATAAGCAAGCTCATCTGGCGTCACCAGCCACGGTCCCAGCGAAGTGGCAAAATCCTTTCCTTTTGCAGGACCAAGTCCCACCTTCACTTCCTCCCGCTGCAAATCCCGGGCACTCCAATCATTGAGGATACAGTAACCGGCGATGTAGTCATCCGCCTCCTCCACGGCAATGTTGCTGCCTTCCCTGCCGATGATACAGGCAATCTCCAGTTCGTAGTCAAGCCACTGTGTCGTCTTTGGCTTTTTCACCGATGCTCCAGGACCGTGAAAAGCAGCCGCGTTGGAAAAGTAAAAAACAGGGAAATCATACCACTCCGGGATCATTTCCAGTCCTCGGCGCGCGCGTGCGGTTTTGACATGGGCTTCAAACGCGTAAAAATCCCGAAAGCTGCGCGGACGAGGCAGAGGCGAGCCAAGAATCACCTCTTGGACCGAGTAGCTTTGTGCCTGCGTCTGTATCTGCTCCGATTCCTGCCGGGATAGCTCATGCAGCGGCTCCTTCCAGCGGTCCCACTGATCAAGCAGGGCGAGCATATCAGCAGGAGCCTCTGCCACAGCCGATGCGATATCGACTACCCGCTCTCCCTGCAAAATGCCGGAACGCCACAGTCCGTTGTGATCCAGCCGGTACGAGACAAGCTTCATGACGGTCACTTCCTTTCCTGTCGGACGATGTTCACGATGATGAATCAAAAAAGCCCAGTATACGCACAAGCTGAATAAAAGGGACATCCCCCCTTCAGGCTTATAGACGTAAACTGGGCTCTGTCTGCTAACAGAAGAAAACCTTGTGGGTTATCCCCCGCAGACAACCAGCAAGTTCCCTTACTTGTCGTTTGATTTACAGGTACTTTTATCATAGCGGAAACGCTTTCAAGAAGCTAGGGGCAAATCGCGAATCTTTGCCCGCCATTTATGCTTGCCGCTTCCTGAAAAAGGCTTGCAGAAGCCTTTCCATATCTTCCGGCAGCGGTTCCCTCCACTCCATTTCCTGACCCGTGCGCGGGTGGACAAAACAGAGCCGGGCCGCGTGCAGCGCCTGCCTTCCAATATAGGTACGACTCCCGCCATAAAGATCATCGCCAGCCAACGGATAGCCCAGGTCGCTGAGATGCACCCGAATCTGATGAGTGCGGCCTGTTTCCAGCTTCAGTTCGACGAGCGTCATTCCTTCTCCTCGCTCTCGGACAGAAAAACGGGTCACGGCAGGCTGCCCATCTGGACGTACCTGGCGGGTAATAATCGAGTCGTCACGCAGCCCGATCGGCGCATCGATGACGCCTTCCGTGGTTTCCCCCCATTCGCCCTCCACCACTGCCAGGTAGTGGCGATGAAGGTTTCGCTCTTTCTGCATACGGCTGAACTGTTCGTGAGCCCATTGGTTTTTCGCTACGATCATCAGGCCGGACGTGTCCTTGTCCAGGCGATTCACCGGACGAAATCGACGCTGTTCTCCCCGCTGCTGCCAGTAATAAGCCACGCCATTTGCTAGCGTGTGACTGTCATGGTTTCCCGTGGGATGAACGACCAATCCCGCCGGTTTGGCGATCACCAGAATATCGTCGTCTTCGTGCCGGATCGCCAGCTCCATCGGCTCCGGAGCAAGCATCTCTTCTTCGGCGGGAACCAGTACACGCACCTCGTCCCCCTCCTGAAGCCGCTCCGTGACGTAGACGGAAAGATTGTTCCTTCTGATCTCTCCCTGATACTTGGCCCGAACCAGCAGCCGCCGGGAGACGCCAAAATCTTTTTGCAGCACATCGCGAATCGTCATTCCCGCGTGCTGTTTTCCAGCCGTGATTTTCAAAAGCTCTTCCAGCATTGCTTGTTACACCTACTGTCCATTCTGCTTTCAATCTCTACAGGATTAGAAAACTTGGCTGCGCCAATCTTTTTGGCGTGGCCTTCGTTGCACTTATACTTTCACCCTCTATCGCGTTAGCGAAATTAATCTTTCTGAAAGTATAACAAAAATCTTACGGTTTGACGATTTCTACGTACATGACAAAATTGGCGCTCCCCTGTTCCCAGTTTGCGCTGAAATCGATCACGTGTACCCCTTCCTCATCTGGCAGTTGAATCTGATTGTCGTTCGAGATCGTCAACTCTTCCAGTTCTTCCGTCCGCAGGGAGGCTGCACGCAGCGTTCCTTCTTTCGGAGTCACAGGAAACTCAACCAGGACCAGCGTGCCAGCCGGGACTTGGACGGGAGACAGCTTATTTGCTTCCACCAGATCATCCGGCCCGACCATATCGACGCAGGTTCCGCGGCCGTATTCAGACCAGCAATACGAGCCTTGCAGCACCGGTATCGAACAATTTTGCCAGGATAAAGTCGGCAGCGGCGGCTTAAGCATGCCGCCTTCTTCTTCAGCAAAACCGATCCAGGCGCATCCTGCGAGCAATGACATGCCGGCAAGCCACAGAAGCATGACAATCAAGATAACCCCTCTTTGTTTGCTGCGTTTCATCCGTCTCACATCGTAATTGTGACGCACCTTGGACGCAGTTCGTTTCCGTTTTCAGGAAATCAGAAAAACGGTGAAACCATCCGCGCTTTGCCTTCGTCATTCAAACGGGAGGGATGACCGATGAACCAAGTATTTTACCGCTGGACGAGAGACTTTTCGATTTCCGGCGATATCCGTCGAGACGCTTTGAATCTTCTTCGCATACATAACATGGAGCATACCGCGGAACATACCGAGCGTGTCGCCAAAGAAGCGGTTCGAATAGCAGAGCAGTTCCGCGTCGATCCTGACGCTGCGAAAATCGCTGCGCTGCTTCATGATATCAGCGGGATTATCCCCAACAGCGAGAGGCTGTCTGCCGCCAAACTTTGCGGTCTTGCGCCATACCCGGAAGAGGAAATCTTCCCGATGATCATTCATCAACGACTGTCTGCCGTGATGGCCCGTGAGCTGTTTGGCATCACCGATCCCGGCATCCTGGGCGCAATCGGTTGCCACACCACACTGCGGGCCCAGGCAACCGATCTGGATTTGGTGATGTTTGTCGCGGACAAAATCGAGTGGGATCAGAGGGGAACGCCTCCGTATCTGGCTGACCTACAGGCTGCATTGTCCTCGTCATTGGGCGACGCCGCCTTTGTCTACCTGGACTATCTTTGGTCACAGCGGGAAAAACTGAGAGTGGTTCACCCCTGGCTGCTGGAGGCGTACAAGGAACGTTCCCGGGCATAGCATTCGTCGAAGCAAAGACCTATCAGGCAATCAGGTACAGTGTCTCAGCAGATTGCCTCGTGATATTGGCCTTATTCTATCCAAAGGGAAACCTCCCCGCCACGCGCCCGGATCATGGCCCTGCCACCGATCGGGAAAGTGAAGAGCGGACTGGTATGTCCAAAATGGAGATGGGCGATGACGGGCAAGCCTTGCAGCTCAGGTTTGGTGCGAATGATCTTAATCAGCTTTTCATCCGTCATCCGGGAAGCTTCTTGAAAACGGCCGATTACTACACCCTTCACTCCCGAAAAATCCGGCTGATGGATCAGCGACTGCAAATCGCGATCAAAAGTCTGAGGGGACGATTCCAAATCATCCTCGATAAACAGGATTGCATCGCGCAGGGAAGGCATGTATTCGGTGCCTTGCAAAAGATTCAGCGTGCACAAATTGCCGCCGATTATTGTCCCTTCGGCTTCACCCTCCTGAATGGTCAGATAGCCCTCGCTAGTGATGAAGCGACGGTTGTCTTGATCCAGATACCACTCGTCATCGCTCCAGTGTTCAGAAGGGGTAACTTCTATAGGAGTTGCCTTCACTCCGCTTTCTCCTTCTGCGAATACTCCTTCTGCGCTTTTGCCGTCTACGTTGACGTCTGCGCCCGGGCCGATCAGGCTTTGCTGAAAATAGGACAGCGTGTATTCCATTCCTTTTTTCATCCCAAACGTAGAGAAATGGGGACCGGAATAGCCGATCAATCCCGTTTTTGCATAGATGGCATTGGATAGTGCGGTGATATCTGAGTAGCCGCACAGGATTTTGGGATTGCGGCGTATCAATTCGTAATCGATCCCGCGGAGCAGCTGGTTGCAGTTATGCCCTCCGAGTACCGTCAAAATACCTTTCACCGCTGGATCTGCAAAGGCTTGGTGGAGATCCTCCAGGCGCGCTTCTACCGAGCTGGAAGTGAAAGCGTCGCATTCCTCCACATGCTTCCCAAACGTTACCTTCAGCCCCATCGACTCCAGTCTTTTTTGCGCCCGCTCACGCACTTCCTCGGAAAGCAGCGCCATACTTTTACTGGGGGCGATGATCCGCACTTCATCTCCCGGCTGCAATTTTTGTGGTCTCATCAAATTCACTCCTTCGCGTTCCTTCCATCCTATCGGCCCATGTGCCCGCTCAAGAAACTAGATGGATTTTATGTTTCTCATCATCTTAATAGATACTGCCCGTGAAAGAAACCATTGTGTTAGGTGCCCCCCATTTAAGCGTAAAAAAAATCCCCTTTCACAACGGAAAGGGGAATCAATGTTGACAGTAAACGTACCTTACACTGAAAAAGAATTACTTCGCAGCTTTTGCTGCTTCAATCGCCGCTTCGTAGTTCGGATGCTCACCGACTGCCGGCACGTATTCTGCGTAAACCACTTTATCATTGGCGTCCACCACGAATACAGCGCGAGAGAGCAAGCGCAGCTCCTTGATCGCTACACCGTAAGCCAGACCAAAGGAAAGATCACGGTGATCGGAAAGCGTTTGAACCTTGTCAATACCCGCAGCACCGCACCAGCGAGTTTGCGCGAAAGGCAGATCAACGGAGATGGTCAGAATCGAGATGCCTTCCAGCTTGGCTGCCTCTTCGTTAAAACGGCGGGTTTGTGCGTCGCATACGCCTGTATCCAAAGAAGGTACAACGGAGATCAGGCGAACGGTTCCTTTGGAATCTTCAAGAGTAACCGGGCTCAGGTTGTTCGCCAGCACGGTAAAGTTAGGAGCTGTATCTCCCACCTTGATTTCTGGACCGAGCAAAGTTACCGGGTTTCCTTTGAAAGTAACCACGCCTTGACGTTCTACGGAAGCTGTCATGCTATTTTCCTCCTAACAAAATGATCGTGAGTATCATATGTACCTTTTCATCATACCTTATTATTCTATGATTTTCACTATGGAAACAGGGAAAATTGCAGTTATAGTTTCAAGCGAAATCCTGTTTCTTCTTGTTGCAGGTTGCCCAGCCTTGTAATGCGCTTGATCTCAAACTCGTATTCCCATCCGCTGCGCCGATTCAGATCATGACAACGCATGAGCGCCTGGTAAAGAGCAAACACAAAACTGACTTTTTTCAGTTCATAGGAGGTGCTTTTGGCAGAAGGCAAAACCGTATTGACGATTTCAATTTGAAAGGAGTCGGCTTCTCGCATACGGCGTATCGGAACCAGATAGCCCATCCTTTTCAGTACAAATCCGTAATCAAACTCTCCGTTCTCATCAAAATCAACTGTATCCTCCGATGTCGCCAATGCTTCCAGCAGCGATTCCAGATCGAGCTGATCGAAACAGGCCGGCTTGGGCAGCGCCAGTACAGAGCCTTCTTCGTTGACAAAATAGATCGAATCCCGGTAGTGGAAAATCAGCTCCTCTTCCGGCATGCTTTCACAAAACATCCACTGGGAAGCCGGAATCAGCATCCGCCAAATATCAGCAGGGAGTTTGTTCGAAAAATCCATGGCAGCCTTCCCCCTCCTTTCCCTACCATTTTGGGCAATTCGGGAGGGGACTATTCACAACTCCATCTACTCACGCAGACGATTTTGCATAAATATACGCCAATCTCCTGCGGGCACTTCTCTTCCCCTTTTAACCGCGTACGACTCTTTGCTGTACCGATAATGATAGGAAAGTACCTCTCCCGCTCCCTCCGGCAATACCGCTGTAGTCAGTTCGCGCTCGTACTCGTTCCGAGGGTCATCGGGACCGAAATAGTCCTCCAGTTCATCCATTCCTGCGATAGCTTCCTCGTATCTGTCTGCAGCAAAAAATAACAGCGCCCCTTTCACCGTTGCAGTTTTGGACAGCACCAGGCCGGGATAGCCGGCGGGCAAATGATAGAGGCATCCTTGTACTGTAGCCGGCTGGATCGTGTGCGGATAGGGCTTGACATATCGCTCATAGTTGAGAAAACCGGGAAGAAGCGTGCCGTATACGAATACGGGAAGGACTCTCGTCATGAGAATTCACACCTATTCTAAGATTTTTCTGAAAAAGTGATGTTTCTGTATCTACAATTTTGTATATTTACACTATATATAATTTTCACTCCATAGTGACAAAAAAATAGGGGGAGAGAAATGTGAGAAAAAGAAAAATCAACCGATTGCTGGTCGCAAACCGCGGAGAAATTGCCATCCGAATTTTTCGCGCTGCAACGGAGCTGGGGATTCGCACTGTAGCTGTCTATTCCGAGCAGGACAATGTTTCCATTCATCGCTTTAAGGCAGATGAATCTTATCTCGTCGGTGCTGGGAAAGGTCCGATTGAAGCCTATCTGGACATCGAGAGCATCATCGAGATTGCCAAGCGCAACGATATTGACGCGATCCATCCCGGATATGGCTTTCTCGCGGAAAACGCAGAGTTCGCACAACGCTGTCAGGATGAAGGGATTCTTTTTATCGGCCCTTCTCCCACTTTGATTGATAAATTTGGAGATAAAGTAGAGGCTCGCCGCATGGCGGTCGAGGCTGGCATTCCTGTCATTCCCGGTACACCGGAGCCGATTGATACACTTCAGGAAGCGCTCCTGTTTGCCAAAGAGTACGGATATCCGATCATCATTAAAGGTGTGTCCGGTGGTGGCGGCCGCGGGATGAGGATTGTCCGCAGCCAGGATGAACTGCAGGAGGCCCTGGATCGCGCCCGCTCCGAGGCACGCTCCGCTTTTGGCAACGCCAAGGTATATCTGGAGCGGTATCTGGAAAATCCCAAACATATTGAAGTCCAGATTCTCGGCGACACACACGGCAATATCGTCCATCTCTACGAACGGGACTGCTCCGTGCAGCGACGCCATCAAAAAGTGGTAGAAGTCGCCCCCAGCCTTTCGCTGGATGATGAGCTGCGCGAAGAGATCTGCCAGTCTGCGCTCAAATTAATGAAAGAAACCGGGTATTCCAACGCCGGTACTGTCGAATTCCTGCTCACACCTGATCGAAAGTTCTACTTTATCGAAGTAAACCCGCGGATTCAGGTGGAGCACACCATTACCGAACTGATCACGGGCATTGACATCGTGCAAGCCCAAATTCGCATCGCGGAAGGCCATGAACTGGCTGATCCGGAAATCGGCATCGCTTCGCAGGAAGCGATCCAGATGAGCGGTTTTGCCATTCAATGCCGAGTGACGACAGAAGATCCCGAGAACAACTTCCTGCCCGATGCCGGCCGCCTTTTGGCATGGCGTTCCGGCGGCGGTTTCGGTGTGCGGCTGGACGGCGGCAACGGCTATCCAGGCGCAATCATCACACCGTACTACGATTCCCTGCTGGTGAAAATCTCGACGTATGGTTCCTCCTTTGACCAAGCCGCTCGCAAGATGCTGCGAACGCTGAGAGAGTTCCGGATTCGCGGTGTCAAAACAAACCTGCCGTTTTTGGAAAACGTCGTGACCCATCCCGATTTTCTCAGCGGGCAGTACGACACTTCCTTTATCGACACCAAGCAGGAACTGTTCATTTTCCCAGGCAGTCAAGACCGGGGAACCAAGCTTCTGAGCTACATCGGCAACACCATCGTCAACGGATATCCCGGCCTGTCCAAGCTGGACAAAAAGCCTCACTTCGATGCCCCGTGCATCCCGCGCACGCCGTTTGCCCAGCCGTATCCGGACGGAACCAAGCAAATTCTGGATCGCGAAGGCCCGGAGGGGTTGGTCAAATGGATTCAGGCGCAAGATCGCGTATTGATTACAGATACGACCTTCCGGGATGCCCATCAGTCGCTCTTTGCAACCCGTGTGCGGACCTATGACTTGGCTGCTGTGGCAGAAGCCACCGGCAAGCTTGGAGCAGACCTGTTTTCTCTGGAAATGTGGGGGGGCGCTACCTTCGATACCACGATGCGCTTCTTGCGGGAGTCGCCGTGGGAACGCCTGCAGATTTTACGACAGCGCATTCCCAATATTCTCTTTCAAATGCTGCTGCGCGGCGCGAATGCGGTCGGATACACGAACTACCCGGATAACGTCATTCACGCTTTCGTCAAAGCGTCTGCTGAAAATGGCATTGATGTTTTCCGTATCTTCGACAGTCTCAACTGGCTCCCGGGCATGCAGACAGCCATCGAAGCAGTGCGCAATTCCGGCAAGATCGCCGAAGCGGCAATCTGCTACACCGGTGATATTCTTGACCCAACGAAAACCAAGTACACCTTGTCGTACTACGTCAATCTGGCCAAAGAGCTGGAAAAGGCAGGCGCTCACATTCTGGCCATCAAAGACATGGCGGGTCTGCTCAAGCCTTATGCAGCCTATGAACTGGTTCGCGCACTGAAACAGGCGATTGGCATTCCGATCCACCTGCATACCCATGACACCTCCGGAAACGGGGGAGCCATGCTGCTCAAAGCGATTGAAGCAGGCGTGGACATCGTCGATGCATGCGTCAGCTCCATGTCAGGGCTGACATCCCAACCGAGCCTAAATGGACTGATCTCTTCTCTCGCCCATACGGACAGGGAAACGGGTCTCTCCCTCGACGCGTTCAACAAGCTGTCTGACTACTGGGAGGATGTGCGCCCCTACTATCAGGGCTTTGAGAGCGGCATGAAGACGAGCAATACGGAAGTTTACGTGCACGAGATGCCTGGCGGTCAATACACCAATCTGGAGCAACAGGCCAAGGCAGTCGGACTGGAAGGGCGCTGGGACGAGGTCAAGCAGATGTACGCGACCGTGAACCAGATGTTCGGGGATATCGTCAAAGTGACTCCTTCCTCCAAGGTCGTCGGCGATATGGCGCTGTTTATGGTACAAAACGGTCTGACGGAAGAAAACATCTGGGAAAAAGGAACGCGACTGGACTTCCCGGATTCGGTCATTCAGTTCTTCCAGGGATATCTGGGGCAACCGCCCGGAGGTTTTCCAAAAGAACTGCAAGCACTCGTCTTGAAAGGACGCGATTCTTTCACCACCCGTCCCGGTGAACTGCTGGCTCCTGTCGATTTTGACAAGGTGGCCCTAGAAATCACCGAAAAGATCGGACGCGAAGCAACCGAGCTGGATGTACTGGCTTCCATCATGTATCCGCAGGTATTCCTGCAATATGAGCAAAGCATCAAAGAGTACGGCGATCTGTCTGTGCTAAGTACGCCTACCTTCTTCTACGGCTTGCGTCCAGGTGAAGAAACAGCGATTACCATTGAACGAGGCAAAACGCTGATCATCAAGCTCGTAGCAGTCGGCGAACTCCATCCCGATGGACGGCGCATTATTTACTTTGAATTGAATGGACAACCGCGGGAAATTTTTATCCGCGACCAGGCGGCCAAAATCTCCGAGCTCGCCCGCCGCAAGGCTGATCCCCAGGAAGCCGGCCATTTGGGCGCTTCCATGCCAGGCAAGGTTTTGAAGGTCCTCGTAAGTGTGGGCGACAAGGTGCACAAAGGAGAGCATCTTCTTGTCAGCGAAGCGATGAAAATGGAGACCACAATTCAAGCTCCGCTGGATGGAAAGGTGAAAGCGATCCATGTCAAAGCGGGCGATGCGATTGAAACGGGTGACTTGCTGATCGAAATGGAGTAAAATTACCTTATATCACCATTTTGTTCGTGAAAGGAGGAGAGGGAATGCGGGTAACTGCGATCAGACAGGTTCCCTACAGCCAACGGGTTGGAACCTACCATTTTCAGATGATCCAGGCTAAATTGAACGGGCCCGTGCAGCCGATCACGGGCTATAATCTACAGCCTTTTTATACGCGCCATCAACAGTGGATCACTGATTTTGCTGATTCCCTCTCCAACCTCTATCGTTATTCAGCCGAATTGAATCAAGCGGTCAAACAGTTTGATCCCTCCCGCAGAAACAGTGTTCTGTATGCGCGGCGTGCAATCAGCTCGAACCGGGATCGCCTGCAGGCCAAGGCAGGAGCCAGGGCAAAGCCTGGTCAACACCAGATCGAAATCATCCGATTGGCAGCCCAACAGATGATCGAGGGAAAGTGGGCAGACAGCGGTGATACCAGCATCGTCCCGCCCGGTCTCCATCGCTTTTCCCTGTTTATAGGTGAGCAGGAGACCCCTTTCTCCGTTCAGGTGTCTCCACAGGACACGCATGAACAGGTGTTGAAGCAGCTGGTCCATCTCCTTCATCAATCCGGACGAGGAGTCAGCGGGTCGCTCGAATACCAAGGAGAATCCAGCAGACTCGTCCTGCGATCACTGGAGACGGGTGCGGAGCATGCCTTTTTCCTCCGTGATCAGGAGGGCAGCCTTGTGCGAACTCTCGGTTTGGACCAGATCACCAGACAGGCAGAAAATGCCGAATACTACGTGGACGGCACCTGGCAAAGCTCTTCCTCCAATCGTGTGGAGCTTACCGATAAGGTGACTGCTACCCTGCTGCAAACCGGCAGGGTTACCCTGCGAATCGAACCGGATCACGAAACGCTTTTGCAAAAGGTTCGTGACGTGATTGATCGGTACAATCGTTTGCATGCGTTTTTACGGGACCGGCCCGATCTGTTTGTCAGCCATATGTCAGGCACTCTTGAACGCGTTTCCCAGGCTATTCATACGGGTCTTGGCGATTTTGGCCTGTATCCGGCTGCAGATGGCCAACTGGCTGTGGATGAGGAAGTACTGCTTCATTCGCTGGAGCGTAACTACCCAGCCTTTGAAAAGGAGATATCCATGCTTCCGAGACTCCTGACAAAAGAGACGGGCGTATGGAACACGACTTCCCCCAGCCTTTTGACTTACTTTAGCAACGCAAGTGCAGTGGAGCGACCTTTTTCCTCTATTCGCTTGCCTCACCTTTTCTTTCGGCAAGCGATCTACACAGGTCTGATCGTCAACCAATTATGGTAGCACATCCATAAAAACAGGTATGCCCGATTTGACGGCATACCTGTTTTTTCGCTTTATCCGTGACTAGCTTCGCTCGATCAGTTCTTCGAGATCATGCTCGTCCGCGTTGGTGACGATGGTCGTTGTAGAAACCGTAGGCTCATCTTTTTTCCCAAACATTCCCTGCATTTTCTCTACAAATTGAGGGACGGTATCCAAAATCCGATCGTACAGGTGAGTAGAGTTTTCCAGAGGAATCGATCTGATTCCCTGTTTACCTACAACGAGAAAGGCTACGGGAGTAATGGACACGCCTCCACCACTACCGCCCCCAAAAGGATGCCCAATCACGCCCGGGTGATCCCGTTCGTACTGAAATTCACTTCCCCCTGCCGCGAAGCCAAAGCCAACCTTGGAGATCGGAAGAATTACACTGCCGTCCGGAGTTTCCACCGGATCGCCGATGATCGTATTTACGTCGACCATTTGCTTGATATTTTCCATAGCGGTTCTCATCAAACCCTGAATGGGGTGGTCTGCCATGAATGATACCTCCTCTGTAATACACTCTAGGCTAATCATGTCGTATAGGTAGTATCATTCCCTGGGTACATTACTTTCATGAATCATGCCGTATTTTACTTATTGCCTAATGGAGTTCACCCCCGAACTCTCACATAAATCGCGCCAACTCCTGTTTTCGCATATATATCGCCTGCACGGCTTTCCCACATTGTTCCTGTCCTACTTTCGCACATAAAAGCTTGACGAAATCAGCAGTACCCACATTCTCGATCGGAACCCACACAGACTGATGCCCGTCTTTTAAAACGATGCACCCGCCAAAAAAACTGGTGTAATCAACTTCCTTGATGTCAGAAAAGCGGATGGATTTTTTCCCGTACCATTTATAGGAGGTAATGGTTGTCTCACCAATAACGACTTTGGAAAGATAAAGTGCCAAAGAACCCAACCCAAATAACAGAGCGACAGTGAGGATGAGCACGAACTGAATTTCGGAGAAAGTGTCATCGGTGAACACCGCGAGTAACACAAGCGAAATGATGAAGAATAAGGAGACGGAGAAAGTCCCCCATTTGATCATCCCCCCTTTAACGAGAAGCATCTCCCCCATTTGATTTTTTTTGGCAGGCTGTAAGGGACACCCCAAGAGGTATGTGATCAATTTTCTGCGAAGATAAGATTCCATTGACTGTTTCTCCTTTGATCTTTTCTTACATCATCGGAAAACCAGACCCCACCTGTTATAGTGAATTATTCCTAACCTTCTGGGAAAGAGAAATATCTATCCACCGCAAAAGACTACTATGGCTAAAGGTGGAGCTTGAAATGAGTATACTTGTAGTAATGAAAAAATGGCACCATGAACGGTGCCATGTAATGCAGTTGTTTTGGCGATATCGGTTGCCGGAATGTACAGCGATCTCCTAAGCTCCAGAGGGAGTCGTTTCCCACTTATGACTCCTCTCTCTTCTCCAACGCAGCAGAATACGGATGCCCATGACGATTGCGTGACCGAGCCAGAAATGGAGGATCACCCTGGCTTGTGTGTGGATCACCATCTGGTTCCATACTGGTTGTACGCTTAATTTAGGCATGCTTCGCAAGGAGATCGCATGGGAAAACACGGCGACCAGCATACTTTTCACGGCCCAAACAGCACCCAGGATGGCTCCTGTCTCCGCAGCACCTCCCGCTCCCAGCACGGTGTGCCATTCAAGCCGTTCACAGCGGACTTTCTTTGCAAATTGTTGCAAGACAGGCTTAAAGTCGTGAAAGCGCTCGAGCAGATCCTGATAATTGTGCATCCATTTTTTTACCTGTCTCCTGCCGATGCCTCTTACCCGTTCGTCCTTTTTGGTTTGCTGATTGACTGTTTCCACCTTTGCCTTCAGTTTTGGCCCCTCCTCTGATTGTTTGATCGTGATGTGAGGGAGCTCATACTTGCGGCGAATCAGCCGAAACCAGGCCGAGATTTCTACAACCAGATGATCGTTCTCTTCTACCCTTCCATAGTACAGAGAGATGCGCATAGGCGTAATGGCAATCAGTACAATAATCAATAAAAATGCGAGGAGTATCCACCAGCCAAACAAAAAATCCCATCCTTTCCACTGTTAGTTTGAGCGGAAGAATGGGAAAATATGTTCCAAAAAGGAAAACTTATCAGTTGAGGATATAGACGGTAACACCGTCTTTAATGCCGTGTTGCAGCGCCTCCACACGAGATCCAAAAAACAGGTCTACTCTGTCCTGCTTTACCGCGCTTCCAATATCGGCCGCAACTGCGTAGCCATAGCCTTCGATGTACAAATGACTGCCGAGCGGAATCACCTCAGGATCTACTGCAACAATTCCCACACGAAGCGGAAGCTCCAGATAAGACAGCGCCTCTGCTTTGTCTTCGGGGTAGGTAAAGGCCGTCGTTTGAACGGTCAGTTTTTTTGAAAAAGTCAGTCCGGTTGCCGCATGCTGCGCATCATCCTGCTTCAGCAGATGCATGGCCACATAGGTAGCCGCTTCCGCACGGGTGATCCGATGGTCAGGCTGCAGCTTTCCATCCTGATACGGGTTAACGATTCTGTTTTGCAGGGCAAATGCAAAGGGGCGCTGGTAAGCTTTTTCTACGGAACCGCCATCAGGATAGCTTTGCAAGGTTTGCATGGTGGATGTCCATGGAAATTGATTCACCTTGCCGCTGTCTCCCATGGCCCGGATCAGCATCGAGACCATCTCTTCCCTTTGTACAGGCTTGTCCGGATGAAGATAGAGCTTGCCCTCCGACCACTCTCCATCGATGATTCCCAAGCGATAGGCTGTTTGCGCGTATGGGGACAGCCAGTCGTCCGAGTGAACATCTGCGAAAGGAGAGCTGCCCGGCGTTCCTGCCTGGAGCTTCTTGGCCTTAACAAACAGGGTAAGCAGCTCGGCCCGAGTAATCTGTTCATCCGGGCGAAATTCTTCAGAACCGCCGATTACTTCTGCTATGTATAATTTTTGTATGTCTTTCTCTGCCCAATGTCCGGTTACGTCTGCAAATGGTGTGGTTTCTCTTGTTGTCTCTGCCTCTGCGATTGGCGAACCGATTGCCATGATGGCTGCCAACGAGGCTAGAATCAGCATCTTTTTCATCATCAACCTCCTGATCGTGGTAGCTGGTAAATCTCTTTTTCTTATTCTAAAGGAAAATATTCAGAAAACAACCCCTCAATGATTGACAATTGAATATGCGTGAAATCCTTCCGGAAAATGGGGTGTCCCATGTGTAGGAAACTCTACATCCTGGACACCCCGGTTATTCCCCATATACAGCATGTCTTCCAGACCGATCTGTCCCGTTACCGGGAGTCCCTCGTGTTTTTGGAAGCGAAAAACAGGTCGTTATCTCGGGTTCTATCGATCGTTCTTATCTGGCGAAAATATGGTTACCGATTTGTTTAATTTGCGGTCTAGACCAGATCCATTGCGATGTCGCTGTTCTCGGATTAAAGTAATACAAGGCTCTGTCTGAAGGGTCCCAGCCACGCACAGCGTCGTATGCCGCTTGATAGGCCGTTTTTCCCGGAGTCAGCCAGTATTGTCCGTCATCAATGGCGGTAAAAGCCAAGGGCTGATAAATAATTCCTGCCACCGTGTTTGGAAAGTCACCGGAGCGCAGGCGATTCATGACGACAGCTGCTACAGCGACCTGACCGATGTAAGGCTCCCCTCTGGCCTCAGAATAGACAAGCTGGGCAAGCATCTGCATCTCGTTACGATTTACCGATACTTTTTTCAATTTGGTCCAAGTCTGGTTTCCAGCAATGCCGTCCTCCGACATGCCGTATTTTTGCTGAAATTGACGGACAGCCTGGGTTGTCTGCCATCCGTATTTTCCGTCTAGCGGACCCTGATACAGCCCCAATACTTGCAAACGATACTGTAAGTCAAATACGTCACCGCCCTGACTGCCCATTTTAAGCAATGGAGCTGCTGATACTGGGCTCACCATCAGAATGGCTATCAGGACAGTCAAGATGAAGGTAAATCCTTTCTTTTTCGGAAACAACCTGAATCCCCTCCTCAAGGACCCATTCTATCGAGGGAGAAGACCCGGTTCAATTCAAGGTTTTTGGCATCTTTGCCAACTCATTCCGCTTGCCATGTCGATTATCCCTTTGGTTTAAACACGGCAGCTGCTAAAAAACCGAAAACGATGGCCGCAGAGATTCCTGCGCTGGTTACTTCAAAAATGCCAGTGAGCACGCCGATCATTCCATGTTTTTCAGCTTCTGCCATGGCCCCGTGAACCAGCGCATTGCCAAAGCTGCTGATCGGTACGGTAGCCCCTGCTCCGGCAAATTTGATCAGCGGGTCATACAGCCCAAATCCATCGAGCAACGCTCCTGCCACTACCAGTGACGACATCGTATGTGCGGGTGTCAATTTAACTACATCCAACAGGAACTGGCCAATCAGACATATCGTGCCTCCCACTAAAAATGCCCATAAAAACGTCACATTATCCCTCCTCATCAGGCTCTGCTTCGATAGCTACAGCATGAGCGATGCAGGGTATGGACTCTCCCTGTTGATAAGAGATAGGAGACAGCAGGGCACCTGTTGCGACGACAAGGATTCGTTTCCATTCCCCTTTCATCATCCGGCGCAAGAGATGACCGTATGTAACTGTCGCCACACAACCGCAGCCGCTTCCTCCAGACCACACATTTGGATGATCTCCGTAAATCAGCATGCCGCAGTCCAGGTAACGATCCAACGGAACCATAACGTTATGCTTTGGCATCAACTCCGAGAGGATGGAGTGGCCGACTTTCCCCAAATCTCCGGTAACAATCAGGTCATAGTGATCATGAGGGATTTGCAAATCCCGGAAATGGGTTTCGATCGTTGCCAGCGCTGCCGGCGCCATTGCTGCTCCCATATTGAAAGGATCACTCAACCCCATATCCACAATGCGCCCAACAGTAGCAGCCTGTATCCGCAATCCTCGTCCCTGCCTCCCCACCACCGCTGCTCCCGCTCCCGTCACCGTCCACTGTGCTGTCGGGGGCTTTTGGGCCCCGTATTCCGTGGGGTAGCGGTACTGTTTCTCGGCTGATGCGTTATGGCTTCCCGTGGCAGCAAGGACATAATCGGCCGCGCCGCTTTCAACGAGCAGAGCTCCCAGCGCCAACCCCTCCATGGCAGTTGAACATGCACCAAAAAGTCCCAAATAGGGAATTCCCAGCGTTCGTGCGGAAAAGCTGGATGAGATGATTTGATTCATGAGGTCCCCGGCCAAGAGGAAGTGAATTTGCTCCCTTTGCAATCCCGCTTTTTCCAGTGCTTTGTCGCAGGCTTCCTCTAACAGAATTTTTTCTGCCTTCTCCCAGCTATCTTCACCAACCATCAGATCTCCATGTGTGATGTCAAAATCTTCGGCAAGCGGTCCCTCTGCCTCAAAAGGACCACCGATGGCTGAAGACCCGAGGATGACTGGTCTGGAGGGGAAGAACCAGGATTGATGTCCCTGACGCATCGCTTATCCTCCCATCTTGATCAGTGATTTTACGATGCCGATGATAAAAGCAGATACGACCCCAAAAACAATCACCGATCCCGCCAGCTTAAACATGTTTCCGCCTACCCCAAGTACAAACCCTTCGCTTCTGTGCTCGAGTGCAGCAGAAGTAATAGAGTTGGCAAACCCTGTTACCGGGATGCTGGTACCCGCACCAGCCCATTGGGCGATTCGATCATACAGTCCCAGTCCCGTCAAAAGCGTCGAAAGAAAGATCAAGACCGCTGCCGTAGGAGCCCCCGCCGTTTTTTCCGTAAAATCAAAGTACCGGATAAACATTTCCTGAAGCCCTTGACCGATCAGACAAATAACTCCGCCCGTCAGAAAGGCACGCACAAAATTGCGAAGCAACGGCCGCTGGGGTTCATGCCGCTTGGCCAATTGCTGATATTCCTGCTGGGTCAAGGTCAGCTTTTTCTTTTGATTGTCTGCCATGTGGCCCACTCCCTCCTTTCACCTATCGCATCAGTAGCGGCATGACCTGATCTATCACTCTCTGCAACTCTTCGGCATCGCGCTGGTAAATACGTTTTTGTTGTTCATTTTTCGTGGACAGGGCAAACATTTCCAGATCGGCCTGACATTTTTTTAGTTGAGCATAGGTCAATTTCAGTTCTTGCGGCGCATTGACTTTCAGCTTGTCATCGTATAAATCGAGGTAGAGCTGCCCGCCCTTATCGACTTGGCCAAGGAAAACATTCTCCAGCGCCACCCCTGCCTTCTCTAGTTCCATCCGCACCCACCGGCGGTTCAGTCCCAGGTTGGAGAGCGGCTCATCCATTATGACACCATCCAAAATGACAGATTGCGGTTCTTCGGCCGGAGCTACCTGGAGATTGAGTTGCTGCGGGGTAACCGGCGCATTCTGGGATTTCAGGAGCACACTAAGCTCCCCGCTTGTTTCCATGCAGGCAAATTCAACATCAGCCACACGAAACACGTTTTTAATACGCAACTGCTCCATCAGATCCTCATTTGTCCAGCGCTCTTTTTTCAGATTGTCTTCCAGAATTTTGCCGTCCTTGATCAAAACAGTAGAGGTGCCTTCGAACAGGTCGCGGAGAATCTTACTTTTCATTGCCAGCCACTCAAACATATAGGGAAAGAGGGTAAAAATCGCCATCGCAATCAAGCTGTGATAAAGGGGACCATCCATTTCTGTGGCCATGAAGGCAGCGATGGAACCGATGGTGATGCCGACGATGTATTCGATATACGTCAATTGTTTGATTTGGCGTTTGCCTATAATTTTCGTGAGAATAAACAGATAGGCGACCGCGCCAATCGAACGAAATACAATCATTAACCAATCGGGCACGCCAAAACCCTCCCGCTCATGTACTAAAGAAAAGGAGAGAGAATGCCCCTCTCCGATGACTCCATTCCTTAAAAACCTTTGTACTGCGGTTCTTCGTTCTCCAGCTCCGTTACCCGCTGTTGCAGGTTCGTTACGATGGTCTGGGTTTGCTCGGCTGCCTGTGCATACAATTGCTTCGCTTGCTGATTTTGCGTGCTGAGAGCGAAGGACTCCAGGTTAGCTTGCGCACCCTTCAGGTTGGACAGTGTTTGTTTTACTTGAGAAGCAACGGTCATCATTTTCACCTCCTAGCACCTATAGAATCAACCAAGCGCAGTTATTTAATCCCATCGTTTTAAAATTTCTATCTGGATTTTTTTACAAGCACTCAAATCAAAAAAAGGAAAGACACCACGAAGGTGCCTCTCCCACATTCAACCTATTTGGTTATCCACGGCCAGCCAGTTGTTGTTCAGCAAAGGAAACGAGACGCTTAGTGATTTCTCCCCCAACCGAACCGTTTTGACGGGAAGTGGTATCGGCACCCAGTTGTACACCGAACTCAGCAGCAATCTCGTATTTCAATTGATCCAGAGCTTGGTTGGCTTGCGGTACCAGAAGGTTGTTACGGGAACCACTGTTGTTTGCCATCTGTAATCACCTCCTCGTTAGTTGTAGCTTTAATATGTCTGGAGACACGCGCTTTCATTCATTTCAGCCTGTAGATTTCACTGGCAATTTATAGGGTTATAGTGTGAGCAAAAATTGAGCGATCTGGTCTGCTGCATGTGGCCTACCGATCTCGCTCATTCTACGAGTCATCTCCGAATATTGATCGGGCGACCTCCTGAGCTGCTGCACGATTGCTGGTATCTGCTCGACGCTTTGAGCAAACAAAGCCGCTTGTTGGTCGAGAAGGAAGGCAGCATTTCGCTGTTCCTGTCCAGGAAGCGGATGATGCAGGATCAGCGGAGTTCTGACCGCCAGCGCCTCCGCACAGCTAATTCCTCCTGGTTTGGTGATGAAAACGTCAGCGGCCGCCATCCATTCCCAGATGCTTTCCTCATAGCCTTTGACGACAGTCACATGTGGAGAGGGGCCAGACAACGTCTCGGCTGCTTGACGCAAACGCTCCTGGAGCTCTGTGTTCCTCCCCGTAATCACAACAATCTGCAAAGGCTCTGTCTCCCCGAGCAACCCCTGCAATACCTCCTCCATGGCCCCATAGCCCCCTTCCCCTCCGCTGAGCAGGACGGTAAAATGCTGTGGATGCAGGCCGAGAGACTCCTTCCACTTCGCTTTTTCACGTTTTGATGATGAGTAAAAGTTACGGCGAATCGGGATACCGGCGTGTAAAATCGGAGTGGTTTGCATAGCGGGATGAGAGCGAATTTCGTCTTCAAGCTGTGGATGAGCGAGGATATAGGCATCCGCCTGGGGATGAATCCAGAAGTGATGAACACAAAAGTCTGTCGGCACGCCTACCAGTCGGAACGGCTTTGTGGCTTTTTGCTTCGCTTCGGCCAGGGCAGCAAAGCAGTAGGCATGGGTCGCGACGACGATATCCGGAGCTTCCTGCTCGATCCATGATGTCAGTATTTTTCCTGACAGCCAGCTTGCGAGCGGCTTTTTACATGCTGCCGCCCATGCGCCATGATGGTCATGCATTCGTTGCCAGAGCCACGGACTGTATCGCAGCATCTTCAGATAAAAAAAACGGGACATTTCCCGTAACGCTGGACTGGCTGTTTGAAGACCCCAGACAATATCGACATGAAGATCCGAATGAATATGCTTTAGCGCTTCAACCAGAGCTTCGGCAGCCATCCGGTGCCCGCTGCCTGCCCACTCTTCTGTAACCACCAGAATCCGTTTTTCTTTCATCGCGTGTCACCTGCCGTTTCTGCTTCTCGTGGCAGGTACCTGCGCAGCAGTTCTTCTTTGGACATATACACACGTTTTAAAGGCACTTCATGTTTCCAGGTCTTGAGTCTGCCTTTTCCATCCGGGTGAATCAGGCGCAACATAATTTTTAAATACCATCGCTTGTAACGAAAAAACCAGTTCATCGGAACATCAGAAATCGAAAAGCCGAGTGGTTCTACTCCTTTGTTCAGCATGGTTGTGCCGACAATCCCTTTGATGACATCCTGTTCCTCCATGGCATTGAGATAGCTGGCTAATTGCGGCAATGAGCGGAGAATCTGTTGCCTTAGCAACAAGGCTATCCTCAGATCATTCTTCACCCCACTGCAGAGCGTCGCAAAGTAATAATTGTGGATGTGCAGCTTCAGGATCAGGTCACCTGCGGAAATCATGCGATTGTCTGACGTGACGAGCGGCTCACCTCGATATCGCAAACGGACAATCCGAAAGATGTTGTTCTCTTTTTCGATATACTGAAGACGCGTACACCGTTGATAGAGCTTGTCCCAAATCCCCCACAATCTCAAGAGGCCCGTGTTCATCCTTTAATCGGATCCTTTCATGCAGTGTTTTCCTCATACATGTAGTATGCCCGAACCTCTACTCTGAAAACACACAGACGCTGCCGTTGTCCTGCGCCGTTTAGTCCAACGCTTTCCGGCAGCGCCCCAGTAAAACAATGCCAATGGCCACGAGCATGGGTACCCAGGCATGATTCCACAACAGTGGGTTTATCATTTTCCATACATAGGGGTCGTCCAGGATCATCTCTGTTGCCGTATAGGCCAAGACACCCCCTCCGAGCAAGACCAGGCTGGGAAAACGATTTAACAAGCGGGCGACAAAAGAACTTCCCCACATCAGCAAGGGGATACTCAGTCCCAAACCTATGATAATAAGCAGGTAATTTCCGTCGGCAGCTCCACCTACTGCCAGTACATTGTCCAGGCTCATGATGACATCCGCCAAAATAATGGTTTTAATTGCCTGTCCTTTGCTTCGGTTGGAAGAAACC
The DNA here is from genome assembly GCF_023746555.1 of Brevibacillus ruminantium. Taxonomy (NCBI): domain Bacteria; kingdom Bacillati; phylum Bacillota; class Bacilli; order Caryophanales; family Paenibacillaceae; genus Brevibacillus; species Brevibacillus ruminantium. The sequence continues at coordinate 1,690,838 of NZ_CP098755.1, read as the reverse complement.
TCGGTCGTCTCTTCTTGACCGCCAAACATCAATTTCCAGGCAATCCAGAAGAGAAGCAAGCCACCTGCCACTTTTACGAGAGGAATGTCCAATAACAGCGTCGTTACACCCGTCAACAAGATACGAAGCAGAATCGCTCCCAGTGAACCAATGTAGATTGCCTGATTTCTGTCTTTGGCCGGCAAACTTCTGCAAGCCATTCCGATCACAACCGCATTGTCACCGCTTAACACCAAGTCAATCAGGAATATCTGGAAAAAGCCGACCCAAAATTGCGTGTCCATTGCCCCTCCTGTTTCCCTCATCTGTTTGTCCTTCTTAACTCTATGCGGCTGCATGTCCCCTCATGAACGCTTTTCCTTCCGAAAAGTGGCGAGATTACTCGGAATTTGTTGAACGGAAATTCCAAAAAAAAGCAAAATTCTGCCCTATTATAGGAGATATATACCTTGTCTTTCAGGGTATCCTTCCGTACGATTAGGATTGGGGTGGGATAAGATATGGTGGAAGCTGTCTCTCTAAACCTTCGAAGTGTATCGCAAAAGATTTTGGATATGGTACCGATGATTACCACGCAGTGGCTGCAAGAGATTGCCTTTAGTATGGAATCGCAGTTGACGATCCCTCGGGATTTTGCTGAAAAGCGGACGGTGCTGCTGGCACGTTATCTCGTGGAAGATGTCGAGGAAGACATGCAAAACTGGTGTCTAGATATGGGAAAATGGCTGCGCGAGCAAGAATATCCATTCTCCTCCATACTTCGAACCTATCAGTTGTACCGGAATGTTTTCTGGCGGGTCATCAGACCTGAGCTTCAAGGGTGGTCGTTGACATCCGACCATATGCTTTACCTGGAGACACAGCTTGGAAAAGCGATGGATGAAAGCGTTTTTTGGGCCGTCTACCACTTCGAACAAATGATGAACAAAGAGCTTGTCCAAAAAGAAGAAACCATCTCTTATCTGCACAATGATAAACTGACCATGCTTGGGAAAATTGCTGCGAACATGGCCCATGAGCTTCGCAACCCCTTATGTGCAATCGAGGGTTTTTTGAAGCTGATCGCCGAATCTACGCGTAACCAGGACAAGCTCCAGTCCTATATTCAGGTCGTGATGCATGAATTCGAAAATTTGCATCGGCAAATCACTGGCTTTCTCAGCTTTTCCAAAAAGCCGATCCTGGATGAGATCTTTAAAACCGTCGATATTGAACATCTTTTGTTTGAGGTAGAGCTGCTCATAACGCCGCGGCTTCTCGCCGAGAACATTTTGTACGAGCAACAGATAGAGCCGTGCTTGCTAAATTGCTACGAGGAGGGGTTTAAGCAGGTCGTCGTCAATCTCTTGACCAACGCCATTGACGCCGTCCAGAGAAGACCTGAGAAGTGGATACGGGTGAAGACAGTCTGCGAGGATGGCTGGGTGACGCTTCTGGTCGAAAACAACGGGGAAATGATCCCTCCTGACATCGTGGAAAGCCTGTTTCAGCCGTTCTTTACCACGAAACAAAATGGAACGGGAATTGGCTTATCCATTTGCAAAAACATAATCGAGAAGCATAATGGAACGATCTCCTGTGAGTCTGATCCTGAATCTACCCGTTTTATCGTGACTTTGCCTTTGGTGTAATCGCTCTTTCGAATGGTTGACTCGAAAGAGCTTTTTTTCAGAAAAAATGCCCTCTGTTCTTCAGAGGGCGAGGCAAGAGATCCGTTTACCTATTCAGTAAGCGATCTAGCCTAACTCTACACGAAAACATATGTTTCTACCACCCACAATCTTTTGACAGATTTCGACAATCCTCTTTCTCGTTGAGGTATTGCGGTGCATTCTGTCGATCTGTGGTTAAAACAGGTCAATAGGCCTATATCGAGTTATAGAATGGTCACCATTTGCCTGAAACGAAAAAAAAGCAGTTGCCCTTTGGAGGCACTGCTTTTTATGATGGAGCGGGTGATGGGAATCGAACCCACGCGACCAGCTTGGAAGGCTGGAGTTCTACCATTGAACTACACCCGCAAAATGAATATCTTGAGGATCAACATGGTACCGAGGACCGGGCTCGAACCGGTACGGGAGATACTCCCGACAGATTTTAAGTCTGTTGCGTCTGCCAATTCCGCCACCCCGGCAAAACTATGGTCGGGAAGACAGGATTCGAACCTGCGACCCCTTGGTCCCAAGCCAAGTACTCTACCAAGCTGAGCTACTTCCCGATACTACCTTTTTTGTTGTGTGGCCCCGAAAAGTATTCGGAGTTCTCTACAACGCTTCACTTTACTTTTGGGGTAAAATGGCGTGCCCTGAGAGATTCGAACTCCCGACCTTTTGATTCGTAGTCAAACGCTCTATCCAGCTGAGCTAAGGGCACATAATGGATAAGGTGTCTGTCCCCGAGGGTGAACCCGGAACGGGTGAGAGACTGAATAACTTCAATGGAGCGGACGACGGGTCTCGAACCCGCGACCTTCGCCTTGGCAAGGCGACGCTCTACCAATTGAGCTACGTCCGCATGCTGTTTCATATATTTCCCTGAAAAGGTGAGCCTTTATACTGCAAAGCTTTCTCTTTGCCTTTTGAGGTAATATGGTGCGGTCGAGAGGACTTGAACCTCCACGGTGTTGCCACCACTAGAACCTGAATCTAGCGCGTCTGCCAATTCCGCCACGACCGCATATTCCCTTTAAAAAACTGGTGAGCCATGAAGGACTCGAACCTTCGACCCTCTGATTAAAAGTCAGATGCTCTACCAACTGAGCTAATGGCTCATATAACTGGTGGGGAGAGACGGATTCGAACCGCCGAACCCAGAGGGAGCAGATTTACAGTCTGCCGCGTTTAGCCACTTCGCTATCTCCCCAGTCATATGGTGGTGCCGGCGATAGGACTTGAACCCACAACCCCCTGATTACAAGTCAGGTGCTCTACCAATTGAGCTACACCGGCAAATGATTATGTGATTTGTTTCAATAAATACTTCTTTGAAATGGCGGAGCTGACGGGACTCGAACCCGCGACCTCCGGTGTGACAGACCGGCGTGAACTCCAACTTCACCACAGCTCCATATTTGTTTGCACTCAAGTGCACTGCCATCTTACTTGGTCAAGCGGCAACTCAGCATTGTTCAAGTAGATGATTTGGTTGCGGGAGCAGGATTTGAACCTGCGACCTTCGGGTTATGAGCCCGACGAGCTGCCAGACTGCTCCATCCCGCGTCGATCAGGACGATCAAATGTCAGTGTTGCGACGCACACGAGGTGCCAGTGTCGGCGTTGTCAACAGGACGTTGACGCTTATAGCCGACCCACAGGACGTGGCGCTTTTAGCTGACCATCCTCTTTTAAAAGAAGTGGTGGAGGCTGACGGGATCGAACCGCCGACCCTCTGCTTGTAAGGCAGATGCTCTCCCAGCTGAGCTAAGCCTCCAGATACCCCTCAACATTTGTTTTGGGGCCCCGCAAAGTACTCGGTGTTGCAACAAAGCATTCACTTTACTTTGTGGGGAAGTATGGTGACCCGTAGGGGATTCGAACCCCTGTATGACAGCGTGAAAGGCTGCTGTGTTAAACCGCTTCACCAACGGGCCATTGCAAAATAGATGATGGTGCTCCCGACAGGAATCGAACCTGCGACCTCTTCCTTACCATGGAAACGCTCTACCTACTGAGCTACAGGAGCGAATGGATGGCTCCTCGGGAGGGACTCGAACCCCCGACCGATCGGTTAACAGCCGATTGCTCTACCAACTGAGCTACCGAGGAACAATATCGAAGGAGCCACTCGTGCCGTTTCGCACCTTCAAAACTGGATATGCATGATTGCTAAAGGTTTGTGGATAAGTCCTCGACCGATTAGTATTCGTCAGCTCCACGCGTTGCCGCGCTTCCACACCGAACCTATCAACCTCATCGTCTATGAGGGGTCTTACCAGCTTGCGCTGTGGGAAGTCTCATCTTGGAGGGGGCTTCACGCTTAGATGCTTTCAGCGCTTATCCCTTCCGCACATAGCTACCCAGCTGTGCCACTGGCGTGACAACTGGTGCACCAGCGGTGCGTCCATCCCGGTCCTCTCGTACTAAGGACAGCTCTCCTCAAACTTCCTGCGCCCGCGACAGATAGGGACCGAACTGTCTCACGACGTTCTGAACCCAGCTCGCGTACCGCTTTAATGGGCGAACAGCCCAACCCTTGGGACCTACTTCAGCCCCAGGATGCGATGAGCCGACATCGAGGTGCCAAACCTCCCCGTCGATGTGGACTCTTGGGGGAGATAAGCCTGTTATCCCCAGGGTAGCTTTTATCCGTTGAGCGATGGCCCTTCCATGCGGAACCACCGGATCACTAAGCCCGACTTTCGTCCCTGCTCGACTTGTAGGTCTCGCAGTCAAGCTCCCTTCTGCCTTTACACTCTACGAATGATTTCCGACCATTCTGAGGGAACCTTTGGGCGCCTCCGTTACCTTTTAGGAGGCGACCGCCCCAGTCAAACTGCCCACCTGGCATGGTCCTCTCACCCGATCAGGGTGACGAGTTAGAAACTCCGTACATCAAGGGTGGTATCCCACCGACAGCTCCACAGAGGCTGGCGCCCCTGCTTCTCAGCTTCCCACCTATCCTGTACATGATGCACAAAGTTCCAATACCAGGCTACAGTAAAGCTCCATGGGGTCTTTCCGTCTTGTCGCGGGTAACCTGCATCTTCACAGGTATTATGATTTCACCGGGTCTCTTGCCGAGACAGCGCCCAAGTCGTTACGCCTTTCGTGCGGGTCGGAACTTACCCGACAAGGAATTTCGCTACCTTAGGACCGTTATAGTTACGGCCGCCGTTTACTGGGGCTTCGGTTCAAAGCTTCGCTTGCGCTAACCCATCCCCTTAACCTTCCAGCACCGGGCAGGCGTCAGCCCCTATACTTCGCCTTGCGGCTTCGCAGAGACCTGTGTTTTTGCTAAACAGTCGCTTGGGCCTTTTCACTGCGGCCCCCTCGGGCTATAAACCCTACCGGGGCGCCCCTTCTCCCGAAGTTACGGGGCCATTTTGCCGAGTTCCTTAGCAAGAGTTATCCCGCGCACCTTAGGATTCTCTCCTCGCCTACCTGTGTCGGTTTGCGGTACGGGCACCTTGTTCCTCGCTAGACGCTTTTCTTGGCAGTGTGAAATCAGGGACTTCGGTACTAAAATTTCCCTCGCCATCACAGCTTGCCCTTAATAGTGTGCGGATTTGCCTACACACCAGGCTTGCTGCTTGGACGGCCATCCAGTAGGCCGCTCACCCTATCCTCCTGCGTCACGCCATTGCTCAAGCGGAACAGAGGTGGTACAGGAATATCAACCTGTTGTCCATCGCCTACGCCTTTCGGCCTCAGCTTAGGTCCCGACTAACCCTGGGAGGACGAGCCTTCCCCAGGAAACCTTAGGCTTTCGGTGGACAAGATTCTCACTTGTCTTTTCGCTACTTACACCGGCATTCTCACTTCCAAGCGCTCCACCGCTCCTTCCGGTACGGCTTCACTGCTGCTTGGAACGCTCCCCTACCCAGTCCGTAAGGACTGCCATAGCTTCGGTGGTATGTTTAGCCCCGTTACATTTTCCGCGCAGAGTCACTCGACCAGTGAGCTATTACGCACTCTTTAAATGGTGGCTGCTTCTAAGCCAACATCCTGGTTGTCTGGGCAACTCCACATCGTTTCCCACTTAACATACACTTGGGGACCTTAGCTGATGGTCTGGGCTGTTTCCCTCTTGACGATGGATCTTAGCACTCATCGTCTGACTCCCGGACATAAGTCATTGGCATTCGGAGTTTGACTGAGTTCGGTAACCCGATGAGGGCCC